>JAUNQJ010000011.1:11612-22863 GCA_030536265.1 Erysipelotrichaceae bacterium | reverse complement strand
GAAATATTTACTATGGCTTCTATTCTTGAATGGGAATCTGGTAATGATGATCAAATGGATCAAGTTGCTTCTGTATTCTATAATCGTTTAAACTATAAACCGCTTGATATGCTAAGAAGTTCTGTAACTACTTGTTACTCATTAGAACTTGGTAAAGATTCTTGTTTATTAGTTGATAGAGATTTAGATTTAGCTTATACAGAAGATGGCGAAACTTATAACACTTATACTAAATATGGTTTACCAGTTGGACCTATTTCAAATCCTGGTGAACTTGCTATTAAATCTGCTCTTCATCCTGCAGATACAAACTACTATTACTTTGTAGGTGATATCTGTGGTATTGATAATTTAACTCATTTTGCAACTGTAGAGGAAGGAAACGAAGCTATTTCTAAGAAATATGTTTCTTGTCAGTAATTTATGAAAAAGCCTTTAATCATTGGAATCGCTGGAGGTTCTTCTAGCGGTAAAACATCTGTAGCTAAAATTATTTATGATCATTTTAATAACGATGCTTCAGTCACTATTGTTAGAGAAGATGATTATTATAAATTCCAAACAATTCCTTTTGAGGAAAGAAAGAAAACTAATTATGATCATCCGTTCGCTTTTGATTTTGATTTGATGTACAAACATATTGATGATTTAGTTGCTGGTAAACCTATTGAAAAACCAATATATGATTACACAATTCATAATCGTAGTGATAAAACAGAAACTGTTAATCCTGCTGATGTAATTATTATTGAAGGCTTATTTGTATTAGAAGAAAAAGCTACAAGAGATAGATTAGATATTAAAGTCTTTGTTGATACTCCATCTGATGTTAGACTTACTAGAAGACTTATAAGAGACATTAAGGAAAGAGGCAGAGACTTAGATAATATTATTGATCAATATTTAACCACTGTTAGAGTAATGCATGAAGAATTCATAGAACCTTCTAAAAAGTACGCAAACGTTATTATTCCTGAGGGAAGATCTAATGATGTAGGTATTGATTTATTGATTACTAAAATACATAGTATTATAGGTTAATCGGTGCTATAATACATAATCGCGGAGGTAAGATATGGAAGATAAATTTTATGTCACTGAAGATGGTTTACAAGAGTTAAAAGATGAATATGAAAACCTTGTCCATGTTGTAAGAAACGAAGTTATTGAAGATTTAAAAGCTGCTAGAGCACAAGGCGACTTATCAGAAAATGCTGATTATGATGCAGCTAGAGATAAACAAGCTCAAGTAGAATCTCGTATTAAAGAACTTGAACATATGATCAGAAATGCTTCTATCATTTCTGAAAGAAAAGGAACTAAATATGTAAGACTTGGTTCTACAGTAACAATTCAAGAACTTGATACAAAAGCAAAACAAACATTTACTATTGTTGGTACAGTTGAAGCTGATCCGCTAAATGGTAAAGTATCAAACGCTACACCACTTGCTGCTGCAATCCTTGAACAAAGAGTTGATTCAATTGTAGAAGTTGATGTAGATAATCCATATAAGGTTAAAATCTTAGAAATTAAGTAATAGTTAAAAACTATTACTTTTTTTAAATTGGTATAGGAATTTTCGATTTTTTTCGTATTAATAATATAGATGAAGAAGATTATTAAACACTCTATATTATTATTGCTATTAATAGCATTTATATTGTTAAAGTTAAATATATATATTGAATCTTATGAAGATAGAAATAGTAAGAGCATTTTTGTTAATGTTGCAATAGATAATAAGAAAGAAACAATAGAGTTAAAGTATGGATCAACATTTAATGATCTATTAGAAATACTTAATATAGAAAATTCATATGATACTTCATCATATTCTAATGAGTTGCTTTTATACAATAATCAAATTATTGAAATAAGAAATAAATCTAGTTAAATATCAATTAATACTGCAACCTATGAAGATTTAATAACTTTACCTGGAATTGGAGATAGAACTGCAAAGAAAATTATTGAATACAGAACTATTAATAATGGATTTAAATACTTAGAAGAATTAATGAATGTCTCAGGAATAGGAGAGAAGAAGTATGAAAAGCTTAAAGAATATATCTCTCTTTAAAATAACTTTATTAATTGTTTTAAATATTGTAATTCCTAATAAGTTACTACTGATTGTTTCAATAGCGTATTTAATCTTTGATAATTATAACAACGTAATTATATTTTTTATACTATTTATATTAATAACTTTAGTTAACTTAATAAATGTTGATTATATAAAATATGGAATTGTTGAATCTAAACAGGATAAATATATTATTGTCGATAAGATTTTATATAAAACAAAAGTATTTGACACTAACTTTGAAATAGGTGATGTTATAAAGCTTGATGCTGATTCATCTTTAAGTACTAATGATTATGATTTAAAACATAATATTAAATTTACTTATAACTCAACAATTAATAAGATATCTGAGTTTAAATTAAGAAAGTTAATTAGTAATCAAATAGATAATTTAGATTCAAAAACTAAAGCCTATGTTAAGAGGGTTGTTTTGAATGAATATTCAAATAATGAAGAAATTGAAGATATTGGATATGGATTTAGCTTTTACTATTTACTATTACTTATTAAAAAGAAAAATAAGAAGTTATCTTGTGCATTATCTATTATTTATATATTGTTGTTTGGATTTGATGTAAAACTGTATCTTATTATCAGTGATCTTATAGTTACTAAATTAAATATTAGTAGAATTGATCGATTATCTATAAAGATATTAGTAATTTTATTAATTAATAAATATTTATTATTCAATTATTCTATAATTATCTCTTTATTGTTATCTTTATATTTCATGTCTAAATATAAAAACGATAAGTTTTATATTGCAATTATTCAAAGCCTATTATTTAATCAAATTCAATTATTCACACTATTCTTTTATCAGTATCTAATGATATTAAGAATATTTATGTTTATTATTTCTTTGATTGTTATTATAATTCCTGGATTATCATCTTTCTATTTAATGATTATTGAATGTATTGCCGATATACTAAAAGTAATTAATTTTGGTGTTAGGGGAAGAATTAACTTAATACTTTTAATAATATTAATAATTTTGTTTAAAAGATTTAAAATAACTAATCAATTCATTAAGATCATAATATTATTTATGATATTACTTACTCCTATCAACAATCCTTTAAAGCACGTTACATTTATTAATGTAGGACAGGGTGATAGTTCATTAATTAAAGGAAATTTAAATTCCTATAATGTTTTAATAGATACAGGTTCTACTTATAAATATTCAAAACTAAAGAAAGAATTATTTAAACAAGGTATATATAAACTTGATTATTTAATTATTAGCCATGATGACTTGGATCATTCTGGTAATATTAATAATTTGTATAAAGATTTTAAAGTTAATAATCTTATTACTGTAGGAAAAGATATTGATTTAAAAGGAGATAATCTAGAATATTTATATTTAGGAAGAAACGACAATGATAATGATAATAGCTTAGTATATTTATTAAATATTGATGAATATAAATTCTTATTTACTGGTGATATATCGTCTAAGGTTGAAAATAGAATACTTAATTATGATGAAGTTTACGATATAGATGTTTTAAAAGTATCTCATCATGGTTCTAAAACAGCTTCTTCTAATTACTTTATCGGTGCTATTAATCCAAAGTTTTCAATAATATCTACATCAGGTGCATACAATCATCCAAGTAAAGAAGTAATAGATGCTTTAAATTCATATTATGTAAAGACATATATAACTAAAGAAGTAGGTTCAATAACGTTTTATTTTACCAATCTTATAGATTTCATCAAAACTGAGATAGGGGGATTTGTTATAATTTAAGGGATGATATCTATACTTTATGGTGATGAACAATATCTAGTTAGACAAAAACTAGATGAAATATTAGCTAAAAATAAAGACTCTGTTATTACTAAATTAGATTGTAATGACAAGGATTTTGATATTAATAGTATTGTTGATGCATGTAAATCTGTAGGTTTATTTGATGATAAATCATTAGTTTTGGTTAAAGATCCATTCTTTTTGACGAAAAAGGTTGATGAACACTTTTTAGATAGTTTATTAGATTATTGTCATAAACCAGTATATGAAACAGATTTAGTATTTTATACTTTTGACAATTCGTTTAATGAAAGATTAAAAGTATTTAAAGATATTGCTGGTAATGCTGATGTCTTAAAGATGTCTCAGATGTCTAGAAATGAATTCTTTAATTATGCAAGAAACACTATAAAGTCTGCTAACTTAAATATTACTAAAGAAGCTCAAGAACTACTTGTGAATAATGCTAATTTTGATGCTTCATTATTAAATCAAAATATAGAGGTATTATCTTTATATCCTGAACAAATTGATTCTAAAGCACTAGTTAAATTGATATCATTTTCTAGTGAAGAAGATGTTTTTAATTTAATTAATGCATTAACATCTAAAAAAGCATCACTTGCTATTAAGTATGCTAATAAATTAATGTCAAACGATGAATCGATCTTACGTTTAATATCTACTTTAGCTAATCAATTAAGATTCTTATATAGCGTTGCATATTATCAAAAAGAAGGTAAATCTACTAGTGAAATAATGAATATAGTTAATACTAAATCTTCTTATAGAATTGAAAAAGCATATGAGACATTAGAACATATTGATATGAATGAGATTGAGAATTTATTATCTAAACTATCTGATTTAGATTATAAATGTAAAACAGAATATGATGTTTCAGATAAACTTAAATTAGATTTATTTATTGTTTCGTTATTAGGATAATATGAAAAAAGTTGAATTATTATCACCAGCTGGTAATTTTGAATGTTTAAAAGCAGCAATTAATAATGGTGCAGATGCAGTATATTTAGGTGGATCTAATTTTAGTGCAAGAGCTTTTGCAGATAATTTTGATAATAATCAAATTGTTGAAGCAATTAATTACGCACATCTAAGAAATGTAAAAGTATATGTTACTTTAAATACATTATTAAATGAGTTTGAAATTGATAATGCTTATAATCAAGCAAAATTTCTTTATGAGCATAACGTTGATGCTTTGCTTGTTCAAGATTTAGGTTTGTTTTATAGATTAAGAAAAGATTTCCCAGACTACGAATTACATGCTTCAACACAAATGCATATTCATAACGAACAAGGTGTTATTAATGCTGCTAAATTAGGATTTAAAAGAGTCGTATTAGCTAGAGAATCTTCTTTAGATTTAATTGAAAAGTGCACTAAACACGATGTAGAAATTGAATGTTTTGTTCACGGAGCGATATGTGTTTCTTATTCTGGACAATGTTTACTATCTTCAGTTACTAAACAAAGAAGCGCAAATAAGGGAATGTGCGCACAATGCTGTAGACTTAAATACAATTTATATGAAAATAACAAGAAAGTTAATACTGATACTGAATATTTATTAAGTCCAAAAGATATGTGCTTAATTAATGACTTACCCAAATTGATTGAAGCAGGAGTATCTAGTTTTAAGATTGAAGGAAGAATGAAATCTCCAGCTTATGTAGGATATGTTACTAGACTTTATAGAAAAGCAATTGATTCATACTATAAAGGAATAAAATATGAAATTACTGATGAAGAATTAAATAGTATTAAACTTTTATATAATCGTGGTTTTACTAATACTTATTTATTGAATAATGATTCAAATCTATTTAATAATATTAGACCTAATCATATGGGATTAGAGATAGGTAAAGTCATTGATGTAATAAACAATTCTTGTTTTATTAAACTTGATAGAGATGTTAATCAATTTGATGGTATTAGAATTATTAACAAAACTAATGACACTGGTTTAATTTTAAATATGATTAAAGTTAAAGACTTATTAGTTAATAAAGCAAGTGCTAATCAAATAATTGAGATTAATCTAGAAGATAAGGTTGATATTGGCGATGTTGTTGTTAAGACACTAGATTACAAACTAGAAGAAGAAATTAATAATACGTTAGATAAAAAGAATAATATTTGTTTAAAGATTAAAGCCATTCCTAATAACAATTTTGAGATTAATTGTTTAATTAATAATAATGAATTTAATTACGTTAGTGATATTAAAGTAGATAAAGCAATTAAACAACCAATTAATGATGATAATATAATTACTTCATTCAATTCTGTATCTGATCATCCATATTTTGTTAAAGACATTAAAGTAGAATTAGATAATTCATTTTTACCATTAAAAGTTATTAATGATATTAGAAGAGATTTCTATGAGAAACTTGATTTATTTATCTTAAATTCATTTAAGCGTAATGAATTATTTAATTTAGAACTTAAAGATATTACTAATGATGACATTTCTTTAAATGATAATAAATTAAATCCAGTTATTAATTTAGATAGTAATTATTTTGACGATTATAATGAAGTATCAGAATTTGGTGGATTACTTTTAGATACATCTAAAGATGGTAATTACACATTAAATGTATGTAATTCTTATGCATATGAATTCTTATTAAGATTAGGTTTTAATAATGTTGTTCTATCAACCGAGCTTACAACTAAAATGATTAATGAATTAATTTCTAGATTTAAAGAAAGAACTTCTATTGAAAAGAAACCTTATGTACTTGTTAAAGGCAAAAGGGATTTAATGAACATCTCTAGAGATCCATTTAGCCAATACTTAACTAGTAATCAAAATATTAAACTAAGTGATGGCAATAATGTTCTTGATGTTAAGTTTAATGGTGGCTTTGTGGAAATATTAGAAAACGATTATTTTGAGCTAGATACAAGCGATTTAATAGATGTATATAAACTTGTTAGAGATTAGGTAAAATGCTCTTAAATAGCCGTATTATATGGCTATTTTTAATATATTTATAAGCATATTTTTTGGTATAATTAATCAAGCGAGAAAGCTATATGTTTTTAAAACGAATTGAAATGCAAGGGTTTAAATCCTTTGCTGATAGAACTGTTATAGATTTTGAAAACCCAGTTACTGGTGTTGTTGGTCCTAATGGCTGTGGTAAGTCAAACATTTCTGATGCTGTCAGATGGGTTTTAGGTGAGCAATCAGCTAAGTCTTTACGTGGCGATAAGATGACTGATGTTATCTTTGCTGGTTCTGAATCTAGAAAAGCTGTTGCTATGGCTGAAGTTACTTTAGTTTTTGATAATACTAAACATCAATTAAATTCAGAAAGCGAAGAAATAGAATTAACAAGAAGAATTTATAATGCAGAAGATCAAGAAGCTGAATATTTAATCAATAGACAAAACGTAAGATATAAAGATGTTATTGATTTAATCTTAGATTCAGGTTTAGGAAAAGATTCTTTATCAATGATTTCTCAAGGTAACATTTCTGCTTTTGCTGAAGCAAAACCTTATGATCGTCGTGCTATTTTTGAAGATGCAGCAGGTGTAGCAAAATACAAAAAGAGAAAAGTTGAATCATTAGCAAAACTTGAAAGAACAAAAGAAAACTTAGATAGAACATTTGATATATTAAACGAACTTGAAAGACAAGTTTCTCCATTAAAACGTCAATCAAAGAAAGCTTTAATATATAGAGAAAAGAAACAAAGATTACAAGAAATTGAAATCGCAGTTCTAGTTGATGATATTAAAAATTTAAATGCACAAAAACAAGAAAACGCTAAGAGCTTATTTGACTTAGAATCTTCTTTAGCAATGCATCAAACTACTATTCAAGTTAATGAAAATAGTAACGCTGAATCTCGTGCTAATTTAAAAGAATATGATAAAACTATTAACCATCTACAAGACCAATTAGTTAATTGCTTAAATGAAATTAAAATATTAGAAACTCAAAAAGTTGAAGTTGATGAAAGAAGAAAATATGCGATTGAAATGGGTTCATCTCAACAAAAGATTGATGAACTTAAATCAATTTTAGATAATGCTAAATTTGAATACGAAGATAGATTAAACAGATTAAATACATTTAATAATGATATGCAACTTCTAAATAAGAATTTAGAAGAATTATCTATTTCTTTAGCTGATGCATCATTAAAGAAAGAAGAAACAACTAGTGTACTTAATCGTTTAACTAATAGAATTGAAGTATTAGAAAACTTATTAAAAGATCCATTTGCTTCATCATCTCATTCAGGTGTTAAAGCTATTATGGATTCAAAAGATGCATTCTATGGAATCATGGGTGTTGTTGGTCAAGAATTAAAACCTCACGAAACATTTGAATATGCAATTTCTGCAGCATTATCTAATTCTACATATCACATTATTGTTAAAGATGAAGAAGCAGCAAGAAAAGCAATTTCATTCTTAAAGAAAAACGAATCTGGTAGAGCAACATTCTTGCCAATTACTGTATTAAAGAATCATGAAATTAAATATGAAGATGAAGTTGTTTGTAAGAATACTCCAGGTTATTTAGGTGTTGCAGGTGATTTTGTAACTTGTTCTGAAGAATTTGATATTGTTGCTGATTGTTTATTAAATAATATTATTGTTGTTGATAATTTAGAGAACGCTAATAATTTAGCTGCTTTACTAAAATACAATTATAAAGTTGTAACACTTGAAGGTGACATAGTTCATAAAGGTGGTTCTATTTCAGGCGGTAAAGTTAAAAATGAAACATCTATTGTTACTGCTATGTCAGAACTTGAAAGATGTAAAGAATCTTTTGTATCTTTACAAGCTGAAAACGAATTAGCTATTAAAGCTTATAACGAATTAATTAATCAAAAAGCTAAATTAGATTCTGAATTAACAGAAAAGAGAATTAACGTTGCTCAACTAGAACCATTAGTTGAAGTTAAACGTGCTAAATATGAATCTGTTAAAGCTGATTATGAAATGATTGCTCCAAAAGATGGTCAAGATGATGCTACTTTTGAAGATGAAATCGTTAAGAAATTAGCTGAGTTCTATAACAAGAAAGATGAATTATCTACTTCATTGAAAGTTAAACGTGATGAAAGAGTTAAGTTATCTCAAGAAATAGATAGACGTGATCAACAATTACGTCAAATGAGAAGTCAAACAGATATTGATAATCAAGCTATCTTAAAAGTTACTGGTGAAAAGGGTTCTATTGAAGCAAAACTTGAAAACAATTTAAATAGATTAGCTTCTGAATACCAGATGACTTATGAATATGCTGTAAGCAATAATACAGTTGAATTATCAGGTGGAGAAAAAGAAGAAGTTCAACAATTACGTAGAGAAATTGAAGCTTTAGGTAATGTTAATATGGCAGCTCCTGAAGAATTTGATCAAGTTAATGAAAGATATGAATTCTTAAAAGCTAATTATGATGATTTGATTGCTTCTAGAAATAAGATCTTAGATGCTATTGATGAAATGGATCAAATCATGAAGGTTCAATTCAAAGAAACATTCGATGCTATTAACGCTCAATTAAATAGTACTTTAAAAGTATTGTTTAATGGTGCTAAAGGTAGATTAATTCTTGAAGATGAAAATGATATATTGAATACAGGTATTGATATTGATATTCAACCTCCTGGTAAATCAGTTAAATCAATCAGATTATTCTCTGGCGGTGAAAAGACATTAATAGCAATGTGTGTATTGTTTACTATCTTAAAAGTAAAACCAACTCCATTAATTATCTTTGATGAAGTTGAAGCTGCACTTGACCAAGCAAATGTTGAACGTTTTGCTAAGTATGTTAAAGAATTCTCTAATGATTCTCAATTTATCATCATTACACACCGTCCTGGTACTATGGAACAATGTGATGTATTATTTGGAATCACTATGCAAAATAGAGGTGTATCTCAATTATTAAAAGTCAAACTTGTTGATGCTATTGAAATGGCTGATGATACTCCTGAAACAAATAACGTAGAAGTATAATGGGTTTCTTTGATAATTTAAAAAATTCTATATCTGGTAAAAAAGACCAAACTAAATATCTAAGTGGATTTTCTAAAACTAATAACGCTTTAGGAAAGAAACTTAGATTTTTAACTAAGAATAATATGGATAATCAAGAAGATCTAGTTGAGAACTTGATGATTTCTTTAATTGAATCAGATGTAGGATATGCTACAGCTAATAAGATTTGTGATAAGTTTTATAAAAAAGCAAAAGGTATCTGGTTTGCGACAGAATCTGAAGTAATGGATGCGTTACTTGAAACATTTAAAGATATTTATAATCCTACTAATGAATATGAGATTGTTTATAATGAGAATGGTACTACTGTTATTCTATTAGTTGGGGTAAACGGTTCTGGCAAAACTTCAACTGCCGCTAAACTTGCTAAGATGTATAAAGATCAAGGTAAAAAAGTATGCTTAGCAGCTGGTGATACTTTTAGAGCTGGAGCTGTAGATCAACTTAATGAATGGGCAAAAAGATTAGATGTTGATATAGTTTGTGGCAAAGAAAATCAAGATCCTTCTTCAGTATTAGTAGATGCTTGTAGATATTCAAAAGAGAATAATGTAGATATATTGATTTGTGATACAGCTGGAAGACTTCAAAATAAATCATCTTTAATGAATGAATTATTTAAGATGAGAAAAGTTGTATCTAAAGAAATAGAAGGTGCACCACACAATGTTTGGTTAGTACTAGATTCTAATACTGGTCAAAACGGTATATCTCAAGCAACTTTATTTAATGAATGTACTGATTTAACAGGTGTTATTTTAACTAAGATGGATGGCACCGCAAAAGGTGGAATTGTTATAGCTATTAAAGATTTATTAAATATTCCAGTTAGATTTTTAACATTAGGTGAAACCATAGATGATATAAAACCATTTGATTTTGATTTATACTTATACAGTATTATTGGAGAAACAACTGAAAATGTTAGATAAAAATAAAGGAAATTTACTATTAGATTATTATGGAAATCTATTAACTAAACACCAATTATCTATTCTTGATGATTATTTTAAGAATGATTTTTCAATGAATGAAATTGCTGAAAATGAAGGAATTTCTAAAGCCGCAGTATCTGATTTAATAAATAGGTCTATTAAACAACTAGAAAATTACGAAAATAAATTAAAACTTATTAAACAAGCTGAAAAATTAGATAAAATAATAAGTGAACTTGAAAAGGGCGACGAGGCAAGCAAGAAACTTGCTAATAAACTAATAAATATTTATAGGAGGTAAAGTTTATGTCTAAAGTTATAGCTGTTAATTCAGGAAGTTCATCATTAAAATTCCAATTATTCCAAATGCCAGAAGAAAAAGTA
>JAUNQJ010000011.1:0-11542 GCA_030536265.1 Erysipelotrichaceae bacterium | reverse complement strand
TGGTCAAGCAGAAAGAATTGGACAAGATATTGGTGTATTTACAATTAATGTTAATGGAGAAAAGGTAGTAACTGAAGCTCCAATTAAAGATCATCAAGCTGCTGTTGATATGCTTCTTGAAGCGTTAATAAAACATGGTATTGTTAAAGATTTAAACGAAATAGAAGGTGCAGGACATAGAGTTGTCCAAGGTGGTGACTATTATTCTGAATCTGTAAAAGTTGATGAGTCTGTTGTTAAAAATGTAGATGAACTATGTGCTTTAGCTCCTTTACATAATAAAGCTCATTTAATTTGTTACGAAGCATTTAAAAAAGCTCTTCCACATATTGGACATGTATTTGTTTTTGATACTGCATTCCATCAAACAATGCCTGAACAATCTTATTTATATCCAGTACCATATGAATGGTATAAAGATTTAAAAGTTAGAAAATATGGTGCGCATGGAACATCTCACCAATATGTTATGAAAAGAACTGCTGAGTTAATGGGCAAAGATTATAAAGAATTAAATATTATTACTTGTCATTTAGGAAATGGTGCATCTATTACTGCTATTAAGAACGGTAAAGTATACAACACTTCAATGGGTCTTTCTCCTTTAGGCGGAGTTATGATGGGCACAAGATGCGGGGACATCGATCCTACTGTTGTATATTACGTAGAAGATAAATTAGGTTTATCTCCAAAACAAATGGAAACTGAACTAAATAAGAAATCTGGAATGCTTGGTGTATCTGGAGTATCTAGTGATTCTAGAGACGTTGAAGCAGCTTTCCAAGCAGGAAACCCAAGAGCTATTACTACTCAAAAGCTATATGCTCAAAGAGTTGTTGATTTCATTGGTTCTTATTACATGGAATTAGGACATGTTGATGCTATCGCATTTACTGCAGGACTTGGTGAACATGCAGTTGAAATGAGAGAAAGAGTTTTAAAAACTTTAGAAGAACCAATTGGTGTAAGAGTTGACTATGAACTAAATAAGAAGACACACAGCGAAGCAAAACTATCAACTCCTGATTCTAAAATTGAAGTTTGGGTAGTACCAACAAACGAAGAATTATGTATCGCTAGAGATACTGTAAGAATTCTAGGACTTTAATGTATAAAGATTTACTTAAAAAAATTAAAGAATACAAGAATATTTGTATTTATAGACACATTAGACCGGATGGTGATTCGGTCTTTTCTCAATTCGCTTTAGCAACTTTTATTAGGGATAATTTTAAAGATAAACGTGTTGAAATGTGTGGTAGTCAAGAATATGATTTATTACCATACAAAAATTCAGTAGATGAAGATTTTTTAAAGAATTCATTGGTAATATGTGTAGATACTGCATCATGTGGAAGGGTTGATGATTTAAGTTATGAAAAAGGTGATTATATCATTAAAATAGATCATCATCCTGAAACTGATCCTTATGGAGATATAAATATTGTTGATGATAAATGTTCTTCTACTACAGAATTACTTGCTAAAATATTCTATTCAAAAGAATTTAAAGGTTTAAAAATATCTAAAGATGTTTGTATATATTTGTATTCTGGAATACTTACAGATTCAAATTGTTTTTCTACATCATCTACATCAAGTGATACTTTATTCTATGCATCAAAATTAACTAAAGACGGTGGCTTTGATATATCAGCTTTAAATAATTATTTATTTGATTTAGATATTAAGAAATATAATTCTATTTCAAGTCTTAGAAATGAATTAAAAATTAAGAAGGGCGTAGGTTATATTATCGCTGATAAAAATACTTTAAAGAAGTTGAAAATGGACGTAAATGATGCAAAAAACGCTATAGATGAGTTTAATCATATAAAAGGTCTAAAGATATGGTCAATCTTTGCGTATAACGCTAAAACAGGGCTTTTTGACGTTTCTGTAAGGTCTAATTCTAGATACACTATAAATACTTTATGCACTAAATTTAACGGTGGTGGGCATAAAAATGCCTGTGGAGTTAAAAATCTTACATTATCTCAAGTTAAGCTTTTAATAAAAGGATTAATTGAAATCGCTGGGAAAAACTAGTACTTTGTGAAAAATTTCTCAATCTTAACTAAGCCTTAAAATAGGGCTTTTTTTATTGCTTTTTAAAAATCATGTATATATAATTATATTAACTAATAAGAAGGAGGATTTACACATGGCAGATGTAAACAAGAAAACATTAGCGGAGTTATTAGTTGCTGCAAAACCAGAATTAACTAAAAAAGCTGCTGGCGAAGTTATCGATTTGATTTTTGATGAAATCGCTAAGGACGTTAAAGATGGCAAAAAGATTGATATTTCAGGTTTTGGTAAATTTGTTCTAAAAGAAAGAAAAGCTAGAACTGGTATCAACCCAGCTACTAAGGAAACTATCCAAATTCCTGCATCTAGAGTTCCTGGATTCAGACCAGCTAAAGCATTTAAAGAATTAGTTAAATAATTAATTTAATTAATGATTAAATAAATAACGCTCATTACTGAGCGTTATTTTTTTATTTCTTTATAAACATAATAATTAAAATGATTATAGATATTATTGATACACCAAGTACAACAAATGGAACTTTCTCAAATCCTTCAGCTTGTATATGAGCAGGATTATCTGCTTCATAATATACTAATACTTCATCACCAATATTCATTGATGAATTATAAGCACCGTATTCAACATTCTTATATTCGATACCATTAATTGAATAGTTAATAATAGGTGTATAACTATTAGAATCATCAGTAGCATCATATGATTCTACAATATCAATAATAATGCCTTTAGTAGTCAAATAGTCTTTTTTAGGCCCAAAAATGCCTATTAATGATATAGACATCAGTACTAAAGATATAAGTATTAAAGTTATAGAAAACTTTCTTTTATTCATATTATTTCTAGGTTAAGTTTATTATACTAAAGAAGTATATTAATTTGTTTATATGAATTGTAATATAATTTATTTATGCAAATTTCAGGTGATTATAGAATACTAATTGTTATTTTGGCTATACTAATTCCTTTAATCGTTATCGCAGCTATAGATGTTAAAAGAGAGAATACTGTATTAAAAAATAGTAGAGTATTAAAAGAAATTAAGGATTTAAATGAACAATATAAAGATTTATTCGATGGAACTTTAAGGTATAATTATTATTTTTCATTAGATTGTGATAACCTTAACCAATTTAAAGCACGTAATAGAGATAAATCTTTATACATGATATCTGAATTAAATAGATTTGAATTTCTTCAAATTGATAGAAAAGTCAAATCAAACAATAAATATTACAGCAAATATTTAAAATGTATAGATAGAATTGATGATTTTTTGACTCGCAATGAATGCGAATTATTAAAAGTAAAATATTCTAATGCTTCTGAAATTGAACATAAGCATTTTGATAAAGAAAAGTTGATAACTTGCACGACTCCTTTAGTTACCATTGAGGTAGAGTATGTTTCTCCAGCCGGACAGTCAAGACACAAAAAGTCATATTCATATACTTGGGAAAACGTTTTGCAGCAAATTAAAATAATTGACGATAAAGAGAATAGAAAGAATTCTAAAGAATATCAACGTAGTATAATGAGCAGTTCTTTAAGATATGATGTTCTTAATAGAGATAACTTTAGATGCACTATATGTGGCAGAACTGCAAGAGACGGGGTTAAACTAGTAATCGATCATATTGTTCCTGTTTCAAAAGGCGGAAAAACAACTATGTCTAATTTACGTGTTTTGTGTGAAGAATGTAATTTAGGCAAGAGTGATAAATATGACGAATATGATACTTATTAATTATTTATGTTTAAAAAGATAATCCAGAAGTAAATATATCTTTAAATAATCCTTTTAATGAGAACTTGAATATAACTAATAATTATGAACCACTAAAATATGAAGATGGTTTAATAAATAAATAACAAATTAATTAAGGAGAATTATTTATGACAAACAAAAAAGTAATTGAAGATATCGATTTAGAAAAAGTTGCTGGTGGAGATACAGGATCGATTGCTGAAATATATGGTTATGCAAACAAGATGTTTTTAGATATAACTTATAGATCTGGTACTTTAGAAGATTTAGATAATGCTTTAAAGTTAGTAAATGACAAAATATATCAATACTACATGGTTGAAATGAATCTAACAACAATTGATAAACCAATTATTGATGGTTTAGTTCAAGATTTATATCAACGTTTTGCTGAAGAAATAAAGAATAGATAATTTAACATAATATTTGACATACGTATTAATACGTAATATTATTTATTGAAATACGGAGGATTTTTTATGTCAAATATTAAATATCCAGCAGTTTTTCATTATGAAGATAGTGAATTTTGGGTTGAATTTCCTGATTTAAATGGCTGTTTTTCAAGTGGTAAAACGCTCGAGGAAGCATATGACAACGCAAAAGAAGCGTTAGGTATTTATTTAGATAAATCTAATGATATTGAAAATAGAGTTATAAATAAGCCAAGCAAATCATGCAATATAGTTACAGATCATGATTGCATGATAATGTTTGTAGAATATGATTCTATTGAATACGCAAAGAAATATAAGAACAAAGCTATAAAGAAAACATTAAGTATTCCTGAATGGTTAAATGATGAGGCAATAAAAAGAAATATTAATTTCTCAAATATATTACAAGATGCATTACTAAAAGCTATTAAAGAATAGTAATATATCTATAAATATATCGATATCAGCGCTATTATATATTTCGCATAATGTATGTTATACGACAATTGAATTTATTGACTTAAGCCTATTTATTAGGCTTTTTTGTTTGTTTAAATAAATATATTTAATATTATTTAATTATTTATCATTATTATTTGTTTATCAATATAAGATGATAGATCTATGATTAAAGACGCTTATAATTTAATAAATAACAAGGCAATAGAAGACATATCTTTCCCTTCCTATAACAGAATATATCGTATAGAATATAAGCTGTAGGAGGCTTAAAAACATGCCTAAAATCAATGATACAAATATAGAACTATCTGATGAAATACTTAAAAAAGTAGCTTCAGGAACAGTTAATGCTAGCGCTGATGATATTATTAATCTTAAAAATAAGACCCAATACATAATAGATAGAATCAATAATGCTCACCCTTTATTAAAAGCGTTAGATTGCTTAGAAAAGACGTTAATAAGCCTAGAAAAAACAAAAATGTGTATTGAATCTGGAGATCTTGAAAATGCCTTTTATAAAGCCAATACAGCTAGAGCAATAATATTAGCGGGTGCTGGATCAACCCAAGAATTTAAATCTTCTTTAATGAGTTTTGAAGAAAAAATTCGTTCTTTAGTTAATTCTATTGTTGATTTAATTGATTAATAATAAACAAATATCGACAGACTGTTAATATTATTGACCAAGTGTTGTCTATTTTTGGTAATATATAAGTATGTATATTGAAAATCGTAAAAAGAAGATTGAATCAGATAAACTTATTAAAGAAATTCTTTTATATCTTTATCTTTTAAGAGATGGAAAAGCATATGATTATCAATTAAGTGTTGTTTCACCTACTTTTGAGCGCACTTTGCAACGTTACAGTAAGGAACTATCACTTAGTGGTGCTATCCCTAAAATACGTCTTAAACACGATGAAAATGGCCTATTTTATGAAGTTAATGATCTGATTAATACTAATAAAAGATTTTATAAATATGAAGATAATGATCATTCTAATAGATTAGCTAGAGTAATTACTATTGCCTATTTAAAAGAAGTTAATCACCCTATTGCCTCAAAAAAGACTGATTTAAAGAAGTTCTATTTTGAACGATTGAATCCTAATTCTAGTGATAAAACCTTCTCTAGAGACCTAAAACTACTTGATTTAGCTAATAAATACTATAACAATAATAAGCAAAAATAAGCATAAAAAAAGGCTCTATAAATTCTAGCGTGGAATGATAATTTAGTATTCCACGCTATTTTTTATAGGATTTGGTATATTAAAAGGTCTCTCTTATACTGAAATTGTTCAAGTTTAAGAATAAGGAGACCTCAAATGAATTTTAACACGATACTTTTTAGGTTTGGATTAAATCCAGATAATTTTATTAATGAAGATAGAGATCCTATCAAAACTAAAGATGGTTTTATCTACGAAGTAAGGCAGAGAACTGATATAAGAGTTTGCCCTAAATGCGGATCTATAAGTGGCTATGTAAATGACCACGATATAGTAGAAATTAATTGTTCAGAAACAGATCAGATTAAAGATACTTTAAGAATAGTAAAGACTAGATTCAAATGTATAGATTGTGGAATAACTTATACCCCTAAAATTGATGGAATAGATGATGGATCTTTAATAAGTAATCAAACTAAACAGTTAATATTGGGTGATTTTACGAAGATTCTTTCATTTGCTGAAATAGGAAGAAGATATAGTGTTTCTTCTATGAAGGTTATTCAAATATTTGATGATAAAGTACCATATATTCCTCGAGGGAGAATGCCTAAAGTATTATGTATTGATGAAAAAGGCTTTAAAGGAGATACCGATTCTACTTATTGTTGCTTCCTGTATGATCATGAAAAGAGAGAAATATTAGATATTATTGAATCTAGACAATTGCCTTATCTAGATGAATACTTTTCTTCAATACCCGAAAGTGAAAGAAATAATGTTAAATACTTTGTTTCTGATATGTATGATGGATACCGAAGTATATGTAGAAGGTATTTTAAATATGCGCTCCATATTGTTGACTTATTTCATGTAGTTCAGCTTTTAACTAGAGCTGTAAATAAGATAAGATATAGCCACGTTAAAGATATAAAAAAATCCTCTCCCACTATAAATTTTATGAAATCTAAATGGAAACTATTTTTGTGTAGAACTGAGGATATACCTGATAAATGGTATTCTCCTCAAGGATATGGATACTCAATTCATTACACAGATATGGTGTTTGATTGTGTAAAGAAATATGATGATTTATTAATCGCTTATAATATCCTTCAAGATTTATACCACTATAATCGTAATGATACCTTCCAAGAAAGTTTAAAATTTATCGATGGTATAGCTGAAAGATTAAAGTTAACAGGAATAAAAGAATTAGAAACTGTTGGGAATAGTTATACCAAATACAGAATAGAAATAGCTGATGGCTTGGCTAAAAACCAAACAGGTAAACATTATTCTAATGGAGTAGCCGAATCTATCAATAATAGCGTAAGTACTATAATAAAAGTTTCAAATGGTTATAAAGATTTTGAAAGATTTAGAAAAAGATGTATGTTAATTAGCCGATATAAAAAGATCTAGATTTCTCCAGATCTTTCCACGCTAGAATTTATAGCTTTTGATAGTTCTCTAACTCATTCCACGTTTTTCCACGCTAGAATTTAGAGACCCTAAAAAAACCGCCCTATTTGGACGGTTTTTATTTGTAGATATTGCTATTTAATTATTTAGCAGTTACTGGAGTAACAACTGGAGGTAGCCATACAACACAAGTAGCACCTGAGTTATAGTCAGCCATGTTGTTCTTAGATAGTAATTGCATAGCAGTGTTTTCGAATGATAATGCGTGAGTATCATCAACACCTAATGTTAATGTATCTTCACCATATACCCATTCAACATCGTAATGAATATCATGAGCTACATCAAGTGGTTCAGAGAATGACCAAGCATGAGCTTCTTCATCACAAGGCATAGATTCTAAGCCTAAATCTGCTAATACATCAGCAACTAATTCCTTAGTTTCTGAATTGTAAAGTTTTAATGAAGTAACATCTTTACCAGTTCTGTTGTAGAAGTTGATATTCATTGTCATTTCATTATAGTCTTTACCAGCCCAAGCGATTTGAGTAGCACCAGCTCTCATATCTTCAGTAATTAATACGATACCAGCTTCTTCAAGAGCTAAGTTTTCGAATGTACCGATTAATTCACCGCATAGATCATCAGCATCAGCATCATATGCATAGAATTCGAATACGAAGTGAGGTTTTTCTTCTTCAACGCCTGTCCATTCAGCAAAGTTAGGATCATCGTTAGCATCAATAACCATCTTTCTGAAGTTCTTTAAGCAACCATCATAAGTGTCACCTAATTTAGCTTCAACGAAGTTAGTTCCTTTGTCTGCAGAACCTACAGGATAAATATAAACACCACCAACGTTAGCACCAGTATTGTTATATACAGTGTAAACGCCTTTTGCAGTTACAGTTTCAGCTTCTGGTGCAGCTTCTTCTTTAGCACAACCAGCAAGAGTTAAAACCATCATAACTGCGAATAAAACAGTTAGAAATTTTTTCATTTTTTATTTGTCTCCTTCCAACTATTTAAGTTTAATCTAAATGAAAAAAGTTTTCAATAGTTTATTTAATAAAAAAGCCCTTTATTTAGGGCTAATTGTGAAAATTGTTAACATTCTCACAAGTATTTATTTTAGTTTAGTTCTAATACTCGAACCAATTTTAGGCTGTTCTACATCATATATATCTGCAATTGTTTTACCAATTGTAGCAAAGGAATCCATAGTACCTAAATCTTTTGTTTCTTTAAATTCATTAGAATACATTAATACAGGAATCATTTCCCTAGTATGATCTGAACCAGTCCAAGTTGGATCGTTACCATGATCTGCAGTAATAATTAATAAATCATCTTCTTTTAAATTATTTAATAATTCAGGAAGTAATGAATCGAAATCAACTAATTCTTTTGCGTAACCTTCAGGATTTCTTCTATGTCCCCACTTAGCATCAAAGTCAACTAAGTTAGTAAAACATAATCCATTGAAATCAGATTTAGCAACATCAATTGTTTGAAGCATTCCTTCATGTGATGATTTTGATTTAATAGCTTTAGTAATTCCTCTAGTGTTGAAGATATCGTTAATCTTACCAATTGAAATTACATCATATCCATTTTCTTTTAAATGATCTAAAGTTGTTACATCTGTTGGAGATAATGCATAGTCATGTCTATTAGGAGTTCTTTCAAAAGTATCAGCAGTTTTGCCAATAAATGGTCTAGCTATTACTCTTCCTACTCTCCATTCATCTTTCATTGTTATGTCTCTTGCTATTTGACATACTCTATATATTTCATCTAATCCATATAATTCTTCATTAGCAGCAATTTGAAGTACTGAATCTGCAGAAGTATATAAAATCATTTCTTTAGTTTGAAGTTGTCTTTCACCCAATTCTTTAATTATTTCAGTTCCTGAAGCAGAAATGTTACCAATATATTTGTAACCAGTTTTACTTTCTAATTCATCAACTAATTCTTTTGGAAAACCAGTGTCAGTAAAAGTAACAAATGGTTGAGTAGTTAATACACCCATCATTTCCCAATGTCCTGTCATTGTATCTTTACCATTTGAAGATTCTTTTAGTTTTAAAATATATGCTTCAGGTTTATCAACAGGATCATTTCCTTTAACACTAGTTAAATTACATATTCCAAGTTTTTGAAGATTTGGAATTTTATAAACTCCATTTGTTGCTTCAAAGATATGAGATAAAGTATTAGCTCCTTCATCACCATAATTTTTAGAAGTTTCTTCATACCCTACTCCTAATGAATCAATTACGATTACAAATGTTCTTTTGTTTTTCATTTTTTATCCTCCTTAGCTAATGGATGAAAATTCATATATGATTGTTTTAATCTATTTGCTTCAACATGTGTATATATTTCAGTAGTAGATATATCAGAGTGTCCTAATAACTCTTGAATTGATCTAAGATCTGCTCCGCCTTCTAATAAATGTGTAGCATAAGAATGTCTTAATTTGTGAGGCGTTATTGGTTTTTTTATATCAGTTTTAGTTAATACTAATTTAATCATTCTTTCAACATATTCTGAATATATTTGATGAGAATTTTTATTAATAAAGAAGCTATTACAAGATCCTTTTAACCAAATAGGTCTTACGTTATTGTAATATAGTTCCATAATTCTTTTTGTTCTTCCAGGAATTGGAACAATTCTTTCTTTATTTCCTTTTCCTAATATCTTTAAAAATCCATCTATTAAATTAACTTGTGATAATTTTAAGTTACAACATTCACTAACTCTTAAACCACATCCATATATTGTTTCTAGAATTGCTTTACCTAATATATCTTCTGGCTTAGATTCATCAAATGTATCCATGATTTCATCTATTTCACTAATTGTGCAATATATTGGTAGTCTTTTAATACTTTTAGATACTTGAATAGCAAATGTAGGATCTTTTGCGTCATATTTAAAAGCTAAGAAATGATGAAAGTTTCTAACTGATACTTTAAGTCTATTTAACGATGAATTAGCATACTTCTTAGAAGCAAACACAACAAATCCTCTAAGAATTGAATCATCAATCTCTTCAATATTATAGATTCTTAATTTATCTAAATAATCTTTATAAATATATAAATCACTACTATAAGACTTAATAGTAGCATCTGATTTACCTTCATTGTTTTGAAGATTAAATATGTATTCTGTTATTGCTTCATTAATTTTCATTTACAAGTTTTTGACAAGATGAATATAATTCTTTAGCTGCTTCAATAGCTTTTGAATCAGTTGAAGTATTTGAAATAATAGCTAGTTGTTCAATGATTTCATCTTTATTTAATAATTTAACATTAGTATAAGTTGAAGTATCATTATCTTCTTTATAGATTAAATAATGATTATCAGCACAAGCAGCAACAGGTGCTAAATGAGTAATACATAATACTTGTAAGTCATTAGAGATCTTAGCAATCTTTTCACCTACTGCAAGAGCTACTTTTCCAGATACACCTGTATCAATTTCATCTAATATTAATAAATCTGTATTTGATAATTTAGCAAACACAACTTTTAGTGCAAGCATTAATCTCGAAATTTCGCCACCTGATGCAACATTTCTTAATGGTTTTAATTCTTCACCTTTATTTAATGAAACTAAAAATTCTATTTCATCATTACCAGTAGAGTTATAATCTACTTCATTAAATTCAATATCAAAATTAATATTATTTAATAATAAATCTGTTGATTCTTTTATTACTTGTGAAGTAAGAGATATAGCAGCATTAACTCTAGATTCATGTAATTTTATTGAAATAACTTTTAATTCTTCTAACGCACTTTTAACTTCTTTATCTTTTTGAGCTATTACTCTATCTTTATCTTCAAATAAAGCAATCTTTGTTTTTAATTCATCAACAATCTTTAATAAACCTTCTGTGTTAGTTTTATGTTTTCTTTTTAATTTAGAATATAAATATAATCTTTCTTCTAAATATTCAACATTAATATCGTCACTATTAAATGAAGATAATATATCTTTTAATTTATTAACATTATCATCTAAATCATAATAAATATCTTGAATCTTACTTGAGATTGAATTAATTTGTTCATCATCTAAATCTAAATTATTATATAAGTTATATAAATTCTCTTTAATACCATAGTTGTTATCGTACAAACTAATTGCTTCAGACAATTTAGTAATATATTTTTCACTAGATTTATATCTTAATTCTTT
>JAUNQJ010000053.1 GCA_030536265.1 Erysipelotrichaceae bacterium | reverse complement strand
GGTACATATCGCGGCGCTTTAGCACTTACTAAAAAAGGTGTTAATTGTATCGGCTTACCCGGAACTATTGATAACGATATTGCAGGAACTGATATTACAATCGGTTTTGATACAGCGCTTCATACTATTGTTGATTGTGTAGATAAATTAAGAGATACATCAAGTTCACATCATAGATGTTCTGTAGTAGAAGTAATGGGAAACCATTGTGGTGACTTAGCAGTTCATTCTGGAATTGCTTGTGGTGCTGAAATTATTGTTACTCCAGAAAGCGGATATGACGAAGAAGGCATTCTTGATAAATTGAAATATCTTGAATCAATGGGCAAGAACCATGCAATCGTAATCGTTTCTGAAAAGCTTACTGATGTTAATAAATTAGCTAAGCTAATAACTGATAATACTAATTTTGATGGTCGTGCTACAATTCTAGGACATATACAAAGAGGTGGGCAACCAACTCCAAATGATCGTGTTCTTGCATCTAGATTAGGCGAAAAGGCTGTTGAACTATTAATTAGTGGAGTAGGTGGACATTGTGTAGGTATGAAAGAAGGAAAAGTAGTTTCTGTTCCTATCGAAGAAGCAATGACTAAACCTAGAACTGCAAATAGAGAACTATATAAATTATTTGATAAATTAGTTTAATATGGATAAATTAGAAATTTGTAAACATGTAGATCATACTTTATTAAAAGCAGTATCTTCATGGGATGAGATAAAAGAAATTTGCGAAACTGCTCTTAAGTATCATACTGCTTCTGTATGCATACCTCCAAGTTACGTTTCAAGAGTTCATGAAACTTATCCGGATTTAAATATTTGTACTGTTATTGGTTTTCCATTAGGCTATAATACTTTAGAAACTAAAACTTTCGAAACATTACGTGCAATTGAAGAGGGTGCAAACGAGATTGATATGGTTGTTAATCTTGGTGATGTTAAAAATGGTGAGTTTGATAAAGTTGAAAAAGAAATCTTTCAATTGAAAGAAGCTTGTGGAAATAAAGTACTTAAAGTAATTATTGAAACTTGCTATTTAACAGAAGAAGAAAAAATTAAGTTATGCAAATGTGTAACTAACGCAAAAGCTGATTACATTAAAACTTCGACTGGATTTGGAACAGCAGGTGCAAAACTAGAAGACATTGAATTGTTTAAAAAGAACATTGGACCAAACGTTAAGATTAAGGCGGCTGGCGGTATTAAAACTAAAGAAGATATTGATAATTTTCTTGAAGCTGGTGCTGATAGGCTAGGTTCTAGTTCTGCAATTAAAATATTAGATTTATAAAAAAAGCTAACTATGCGTTAGCTTTTTTCATTGCGTCTTTGTTATTTAGTATTACTGGAATAACAATTGGATTACGATTTGTTTTTTCATATAGATATGGCTCTAAAGTATTCTTGATACAATTCTTTAAATCGTTAAATGTAACTTTTTGAGTCATTGCATGCTTTAATGCATCATATACTAATCCTTCAGCTTCTTTCATTAATTCTTGATTTTGTTTGATATAAACAAATCCTCTAGATACTATACCTGGTTTACATAAAATTTTGTTGTATCGAGAATCTATGCATACGATAACAGCAACCATTCCATTATCAGCTAGAATTTTTCTATCTTTGATAACTGATGTAGATAAACCAGAAATATCATTGCCATCAACATATATTGCATCTGTTTGAACCCTAGTATTTGATCTATATACTTCTTCATTATGTAAAACTAGGGCATCCCCATTAGCACATATAAATATGTTTTCTTTTGGTATACCAACTTCTTCGCCGGTATCAGCATGAAGCTTAAGCATCTTATATTCACCATGCATAGGCATGAAATATTTAGGTTTAATTAATTGAAGCATCAATTTTTGTTCTTCTTTTGATGCGTGGCCTGTAGTATGCAAAGATTGGAATGTTTGATTTTGGATAACTCTTGCACCATTTCTTACTAACTGATTAACAATACCTGAAATGTTTAAAGCGTTTCCAGGAATAGGGTTACTTGATAGAATTACGGTATCACCAGGAATAATCTTAACTTGTTTATGTGTACCATTAGCAATTCTACTAAGTGCTGCTAACTGTTCACCTTGAGAACCTGTACAAACAATACATAGTTTTTCAGCTTCAATATGGTTTACTTGATCAGGTGAAATGAATGTATCTTCAGGAACGTCAATGGTTTTCATGTTTAAACCTATTTCAACTACATTTTCCATTGATCTACCAAATACAACTACTTTTCTTCCACACTCTTTAGCGGCTTTTATTATTTGAGCTAAACGATGAACATTGCTAGCAAATGTAGAAACGATCAATCTTGCTGGCGTCTTTCTCATGATATCCATAATTGATTGCGCAACTACTTTTTCAGATATTGAGAAACCAGGAACTTCTGAGTTAGTTGAATCAGACATCAATAGGGTAACACCTGATGCACCAATGTATGCCATCTTTTGATAATCAGCATTCTCACCAACAGGAGTTAAATCAAATTTAAAATCACCAGTTTCTACAATTCTTCCATTTGGTGTATTGATTAATACACCAAGAGTATCGGGAATAGAGTGAACTGTATTAAAGAATCCAATTCTAAAATGATTAGTTTCAATTCTTGATTCTTCATCTATTTGAATAATTTGAGTATTGGATAGTCTTTTTCTTTCTTGGAGTTTCTTTTCAATTAACGCCTTTGCAAATCTAGGCGCGTATATTTTTTTAATAGGACAAGATAGTAATAGAAAAGGGATACCACCAATATGATCTTCGTGACCATGAGTAATAATTAAAGCTTTAATTTTTTCTTTATTCTTTAATAAATATGTATAATCAGGTATTACATATTCAACTCCAAGTAAGTCATCATCAGGGAACTTGATACCTGCATCGATAATAATGATTTCATCATCATGTTCGATACAATACATATTCTTACCAACTTCACCAAGACCTCCTAAAGCATAAACTAAAGTATCCTTTTGAGGATCATAATTTTTTCCATTATAAACGTGACTATTCTTATTCATAAGCCTCCAAATTATATTTCATATAAAAACTTCGTTAAATTTATTTTAAACTATTAATTATTCAATTACAACAGCGTTAGGATCTTCGTAGAATGGATTGTCTTTATTAATATGGTCATAATATAGAACTCCATCAAAATGGTCCATTTCATGTTGAAATACTAATGCTAGATAATCTTTTACTTTAATATCTACAAGTTTTTTCTCTAAAGCATCATATGCTCTTACTTTAATTCGTGCAGGTCTATATACATATCCTTCATGAGCTTCAGGAACTGAAAGACATCCTTCGCCATATTTTAAATATGCTTTCTCTAAAGAATATGAAATAAGTTTAGGGTTTACTAAAGCATATTGATATTTAATATTTCCATCATTATCTTTGATAACTATAGCCATCATTTTTTTCTTAACGCCGACTTGAATGGCTGAAATGCCAACAGCAGGAGATAAATTTTTTTCTTTAGCTATTTCTTCATCAGTAGATTCTTTTACATAAGTTAACATATCTAAAAGTAAATCTTCATCTTCTTTAGATAAAGGCAAAGGTACTTCTAGTGATTTTTCTCTAACTAGAGGATTAGAATCTTTGATGATTGTATCGTTATTTATAAGCATAATGCTATTATAGTATAGTTTTTATTAAATTGATATAATTTAAATATGTCGAAAAAAGCTAGATTGAAGTTATTTCCTGAATATTCTTCAAGATTTATATATATAGGCGCATTAGTTTTATCTATATTTGGTTCAGCTATGATTATCTCTGCTGAAATGGGTGAATCTACTGCAGATTTATCTGTAATATCATCTACCTCAATTAAACAAGTTATCTTTTTAGTATTAGGTATTGCTTGTTTAATTATTTTTACAAAAGTTAGATTTATCAAATTACAATCTAAATTTATTTGGATAGGATACTTTGTTGTTTTGTTCCTATTGATTTCAACAAGAGCTTTTGCTCCGGTTGGTGGTGCTTATGGTTGGATTCGTGTTGGCCCATTATCTTTACAACCATCTGAATTTGCTAAATTATATGTAATTATATTGGCTGCAAAATTATTTGAAAAAGATAGTCCAAAACTTAATATGAATAGATTAGAAAAGTTTGGACTTGCAGTTTTAGCTTATGTAGGAATTGTTTTTAAGTTGCAAAACGATTTGGGTAGTGCTGTAGTAATTCTAGGCATTTCTTATGTTTGTGCTTTAATTCCTCCGTATAAAGAGTATAGAAAGATTCAAAATTGGATGATTATTTTCTTATGCTTTGGTATTTTAGGTGCTGTTGCTTTGTTGTCACCACTTGGTACTTCATTATTAGAAAGAATGGGTGATTCATATAAAATTAAGAGATTCTTAGCTAGCGCAGATCCATTTGCTTATCAATATGATTCAGGTTATCACTTAGTAATGTCGCTTGTTTCTTTTGCTACTGGTGGATTATTTGGTCTAGGTTATGGCAAATCAATTCATAAGTTTATGAATTTCCCAAACCCATCAACAGACTTTATTCTTCCTGTAATTATTGAAGAAAATGGTATAGTGTTTGGACTTGTTCCAATTCTAGTTTGTTATGGATTTATTTTCTTCCCATTAATTTATCATTCAATTAAATGTGAATACTGTAGAGGCAAAATAATAATGGTAGGTACATTAATGTATTTTGCATTACACTTTATATTAAATGTTGGTGGTGTATCAGGTTTTATTCCATTAACTGGTGTACCATTACTTCTTATTTCATCTGGTGGTTCATCTTTGATGGCATGTCTAGCTACACTCGGCTTAGCACAAAGTGAAATAATTAATTACCAAAAACGTAAGTCTAATGAGAATAGTATCGGGTAAATATAAAAGAACTCCATTATTATCTTTAGAAGGAGATAAGACTCGTCCAACTAAAGATATGGTAAAGGAAGCTTTATTTGATTCAATTCAAATCATGAGTAGCGATTCTTTTTTAGATTTGTTTTCAGGTTCTGGCGCTATAGGGATTGAAGCAATTTCTCGAGGTGCAAACAAAGTCATCTTTAACGATTCTAATAAAGATGCTGTAAAGATTATTAATTCAAATCTTAATAAGATTCATGAAGAGGCTAGAGTATTTAATTTAGATTATGAAGAATGCTTATTTAAATTAAACGAAACCCCGTTTGACTATATTTTTCTAGATCCTCCTTATGCTTTTGAAGACTACGATAAAGTATTTGAATTAATAGATAAATATCATCTATTATCTAAAAAAGGTATAATCATTGTTGAAGTTAATAAGAATACTGTTCTTAATGATACTTATAACGATTTAGAACTATATAAAGAAAAGAAGTATGGAATAAGCAAACTTCTATATTATAGAAAGAAGGTAAATTAATGGTTAAAGCTATTTATCCTGGTTCTTTTGATCCTATTACTGAAGGTCACTTAGATATTATTAAACGTGCTGCTAAAACTTTTGATGTATTATACGTTGCTATTATGGTTAATCCTGAAAAGCATTATACTTTTGATCAAAAAGAAAGAGCCGAATTAATTAAGAAATGTTGTAAGAATTTAAAGAATGTTAAAGTTGTAGTTGGTGAAGGCTTAACAGTAAACTTTGCAAAGAAGATGGGATGTAATGTTATTGTTAGGGGAATTAGAGCTGTAACTGACTATGAATCAGAATTAGCTTTAGCTACTTCTAATATGACATTAAACGATAAGATAGAAACAATATTCTTTGTTTCTCGTCCAGAATTGTCTTTTTTATCAAGTTCTATAGCTAAAGAGATTGCTTCATTTGGCGGAGATATTGATAAGTTTATTCCTAAAGCAATTCAACAAGATGTTAAAAAGAAACTTAAAAAGTAGTAAATAGACGCCTAAAATAAGGCGTCTTTTTAATTATTTAATATTTAGCACTAAATGTTGACAAGTGCTAAATATGTTGTATACTAGTATTAGCAA
>JAUNQJ010000010.1 GCA_030536265.1 Erysipelotrichaceae bacterium | reverse complement strand
GAAACAGTTGATTGGCGTGATAACTATGATGCAAGACACAGAGAACCTGTTGTTCTTCCATCAAGATTCCCTAACTTGCTTGTTAATGGATCAATGGGTATTGCTGTTGGTATGGCAACAAATATGCCAACTCATAACTTAAATGAAACTATTGATGCAATAGTAGCAGTTATGGAAAATCCAGATATTACAACAAACGAACTAATGAAAATAATTCCTGGACCAGATTTTCCAACAGGTGGTTACATTGTTGGTAGCACTGGAATTAGACAAGCATATGAAACAGGAAGAGGATCAATAACAGTAAGATCAAAAGTAGATATCGTTGATAAAGCAAACGGTAAGAAACAATTAATTGTAAGAGAAATTCCTTACTTAGTTAATAAGTTATCAATGCGTACAAAAATTGCAGAACTTGTTAACAACAAAATTGTTACTGGTATTACTGACATGCGTGATTTATCAAACGCAAGAAATGGTATCTTAATTGAAATTGATTTAAAGAAAGATGCTCAACCAGAAGTAATCTTAAATCAACTTTATAAATTATCTCCACTTGAATCTTCATTTGGTATAAACAACAATGTTCTTGTTGATAATAAACCAATGTTATTATCACTTAAAGAATTAATTAGTTATTATGTTGATCACCAAATTGATGTTATTAGAAGAAGAACTCAATTTGATTTAAATGAAGATGAAAAAAGAGCTCATATCTTAGAAGGCTTAAAGATAGCTTTAGATAATATTGATAAGATTATTGAAATTATTAAGAAATCTAAAGATGATCCTGAAGCCTTAACAAATTTAAATAAGGCATTTGGATTAGATGAAGAACAAGGCAAAGCCATTCTAGATATGCAACTTAGACGTTTAACAGGCTTATCTTACGACAAGATTTGTGAGGAATTGAAAGAATTATATGCTGAAATAAAGGATTTAAAGGACATTTTAGCTAATCATTCTAGAGTCTTAAAGATAATAAAAGAAGAATTATACGCTATTAAAGATAAGTTTGGGGATGAAAGACGTACAGAAATCGTAGATGCAGAAGTTAACGTCGAAGATGAAGACTTAATACCAGAAGATATGGTTATTGTCTCATTATCATCAAAAGGCTATATTAAGAGACTTCCTATTAATACATACCGTACTCAAAACAGAGGTGGTAGAGGTGTTAAGGGTATGTCATTAAATGAAGATGACTTCGTTGATCAAAACATCACAATGTCTACTCATGATTACTTACTAGTATTTACTAATAAAGGTAAAGTATATCGTATAAGAGGATTCAATATTCCAGAAGCTGGAAGAAACGCAAAAGGAATTCCTGTAATCAACATTATTAATATTGATAAAGATGAAAAAGTTAAATCACTTGTTCCTATTAATAAAGATTGGGAATTAAAAGGATACTTATTCTTTGTTACTAAACAAGGATTATGTAAACGTGTTGAAGCAAAAGAATTTGAATCAATTAGACAAAGTGGTAAGATTGCTATTTCATTAAAAGACAATGATGAACTTGTAACAGTAAAACCAACAATGGGAGAAGATGAAATTATTATTGGTGCTGCCAATGGCAAGACATGTCGATTTGATGAAAGAGGTGTTCGTATCATGGGAAGAAATGCATCAGGTGTTAAAGGAATGAATGCTGAAGGCACAGATGTAATTGGTGCATGTACTTCTAAAGAAGGAAAGATGATTTTCACAGTAACTGAAAATGGTTATGGTAAGAAAACTGATGTTGAAGAATTCCGTATGACTACTCGTGGTGCAAAAGGTGTTAAGTGTATCAACATCAATGAAAAAAATGGTAATGTAGTTGCACTTAAAGCTGTCAATGGTGATGAAGATGCTCTTATCATGACAAACGATGGAATCATTATTAGAATCCATCTAGAGAAAGTTTCAACATTAGGTAGAACTGCTCAAGGTGTTAGATTAATAAAACCTCAAGAAGGAACATTCGTATCAGCAGTTACTATCATGGAACACGAAGAGAAAAAGAAGAAATCTGATGATGAATAATCATTAAGCTACTAGAGAAATCTAGTAGCTTTTCTTTATATAATATAGGTAAATAGCGAGGTATTTATCATGGGCATAAGATTTAGAAAATCTATTAAATTAGGTGATTTAGTTAAAATCAATATTTCAAAAACAGGACTAAGTGCAACCGTAGGTAAGAAAGGTGCTTCTATTAATTTAGGAAGCAAAGGTACTTACTTAAATCTAAGCCCTACTGCAGTTGGTGTTAAAGGAACAGGAGTTTCGTATCGTCAAAAAATCACTGGTGGTTATTCTAATTTGATTGGTGCAATTGCCAATAAGAAAAGTGAACAAAAAAACGAAAAAGAAATAAAAGAAGTAGATACAAGTGTAATTGATAAATACAATGAAGAATTAGAAACAAACACTCATCTTTACAAATATACAGACAACGTATCTTCAAAAGAAGAATTATTAAAACGTATTAATGAATTTGAATCAGAGTCATCAAAAGAAATTTATTCATTAGCTCAAGAAGGTGATGAAGAAACAATTGAATCTTTAATTAGTGCGTTCTTAAATAATTTAGAGTTAAATTTTGAAGTAAAAGCAAATTATGAATTAGAAGAAAATATTTTATATGTTGATTTAGATTTACCTGAAATAGAAAACTTTAAAGATGAATATCCTGTATTAAGAAATAACGAAGTTGTTTATAAAAAGAAAACAAGCAATGAATTAAGAAAAGAATATGGTGACACTGTAATGTCTTTAGGAATTTATCTATCAAGTAATTTCTTTAATATTTCTGGTTACATTAATGAAATAGTTTTATCAGCGTTTACTACTAAAAGAAATTCTGATGGTGATTTAAAAGATGTTTATATTTATTCTGTTAAATTTATTAGAGACACATTTGAAAACACCGATCTAAAGAAATTGGATAATGCTTATGATTTTGTTTTGAAATTTGAAAATAGAATAAATACAACAAATTATTCATTTAAAGAAATTAAACCTTATTCTAATAATAAGGAAATAGCTAAAAATACAGCTTTAGATGATGCGGTAGCTGGTTTAAAAGAACTTGGATATAAAGCAGGAGATATTGCTAAAATACTGCCAAAACTAGAGGAATTAGGGCTAAGTGATTCAGGTGAAATACTAAGAAATGGCCTAAAAATGCTTAATAACGATTGATTTTAGGTTATTTTAGCGGTATTATTTAGAAAAGCTAAGAAAAGAAGAGTACTTTATAAGGAAATTGTAGAGAGTCTCTGGTTGGTGAAAAGAGATATGAAATTATAAAGGAACATGGTCTTGGAGCTGTTAGTTCGATATTAGAATTAACCGGGTGTGCGAACGTTATAACGCTAGAGTATGATAGTACTTGAAGAAGGTGTAAGCAATTACACGAATTAAGGTGGTAACACGTTTAAGACGTCCTTATGGGACGTCTTTTTTGTTCCTAAGTACTATATTAATAATTTAAGGAGAAAAGAAAAATGAAAAAATTATTAACTGTATTATTAGTAGCATTACTTGTGTTCACATTATCAGGATGTGGATCAAAAGGAAACGAAATTCATATTGCTGTACCAAACGATACAACAAATGAAGCAAGAGCATTATTAATTTTAGAAAATTTAGGAATTATAAAATTAAAAGATGGTGCAGGAATTACTGCAACTAAAAATGATATCGTTGAAAATAAATTCAATGTTGTTATTGACGAAGTTGAAGCTGCACAAATTCCAAACATTAAACAAGATGAAGATTTTGCAATTATCAATTCTAACTACGCAATTGATGCAGGATTAAATCCAAAGACAGACGCATTAGCACTTGAAGGATCTTATTCTGCATATGCAAATATTGTTGCAGTTAAACAAGGAAGAGAAAATGATGAAGCAATTAAATGTTTAGTTGAAGTATTAAATTCAAAAGACGTTGCTGATTTTATTTCTGAAAAATATAATGGCGCAGTTGTTTCAACTGTAGATAATCCAATCACAATTAACACAGTAATTGATAGAGATAAGTCACTTAATTTATCAGTAGCTGCATCACCTACTCCACATGCTGAAATATTAGAAGTAGCTAAAAAATTATTAGCTGAGTATTATGAAGTTGATCTAGAAATAATAGAATTCACTGATTATGTTCAACCAAACTTAGTTGTTGAATCTGGTGAAATTGATGCAAACTATTTCCAACATGTTCCTTATCTTGATGATTTTAACGCTCAAAATGGCACTCATTTAGTATCTGTTTCAGCAATCCACGTTGAACCTATGGGCATTTATGGTGGCAAACAATCTTCTTTAGATATCTTTAAATAATATGATTGAGTTAAAAAATATATCAAAAACATTTATAAATTATCAAGGATCAGTAGAAGCTCTTAAAGGGGTGTCTTTAACAATTAATGATGGAGACATTTATGGAATCATTGGTATGTCAGGTGCTGGTAAGTCAACACTTGTTAGATGTATCAATCTTTTAGAAGAACCTACTGAAGGATCTGTAATTATTGACGGTGTTAATTTATCTTCATTATCTAAATCTGAATTAAATGGTGTTAGAAAAAATGTTGCCATGATATTTCAAAGCTTCAATTTATTAATGCAAGCAAACTGTTTAGATAATGTATGTTTTCCAATGGAATTAAATGGAATAAAAAAAGAAGAAGCAAGAAAGAAAGCGATTGAATATTTAGATATTGTCGGTCTTAAAGAAAAAGCAAATTCTTATCCATCACAATTATCAGGTGGACAACAACAACGTGTTGCAATTGCTAGAGCGCTTGCATCTAATCCAAAAATTATTTTATGTGATGAAGCAACATCAGCTTTAGATCCTCAAACAACAAATTCTATTTTAGATTTATTAAAAGATATAAATAGTAAAATGAATATCACAATAGTAATGATTACTCATCAAATGTCTGTTGTGGAAAATATTTGTAATAGAGTAGCAATACTTGAAAATGGTGAAGTTGCAGAAGAAGGCGAAGTAACTGAAGTCTTCTCTCATCCAAAATCATTAGCTGCTAAAAAGTTAGTATTCCCAGAAGTAGAAACTTCTTCCTTAGTATTTGATAAGACAAAAGAAAAGATACTTAGAGTAGTCTTTAATGGTTCTACTAGTACTGGAAAGCCTTTAATTGCCTCTTTAGCAATGGACAAAGGAATAGCTGCAAATATCATATATGCATCTATTAGAAATATGAATCAAAAGGCCTATGGAAGCCTATTATTAGGGGTAAATAACGAGGCTCAGTTAAAGGAAGCTAAAAACTATCTTAATAATATAGAAGGTGTAAATGCGGAGGAATTTGAGATAAATGAATAACGAATTATTAAATGTATTAATTACTCAGTTTCCTTTCGCTTTATGGGAAACAGTCTATTCAACACTACTTGCTACATTATTTGCAATTATTTTAGGTCTACCTCTTGGCGTACTTCTTGTGGTTGGTGAAGAAAACGGAATTATGCCTCTTCCTAAATTATTGATGAAGTTTATTAATACTATTATTAACATATTAAGATCAATTCCATTCTTAATTGTCGTTATTGTAGTATTTCCATTAACAAGATTAATTGTAGGAACAACAGTAGGTACACTTGCAAGTATTGTTCCGCTTGTTATTGCTGCTTTTCCATTTATTGCTAGACTTGTTGAATCAAGTTTAAGAGAAGTAAATCCAAATTTAATTGAGATGGCAAAAAGTATGGGAGCTACTCCTTTTCAAATAATTACAAAAGTTTTATTAAAAGAAAGTATTCCTTCATTGATTAATAACATAACAATTGCTATCACAACAATTCTTGGTTACACTGCAATGTCAGGAATTGTAGGTGGTGGAGGGCTTGGTAAGATTGCTATTAACTATGGTTACTATCGTTATAATTATCCAGTAATGATATTAGCTGTAATTGTATTAATTATTCTTGTTCAAGTAATACAAAAAATAGGAACATCATTATCAATTAAATCTGATAAAAGACTCACAAATTAAAAGCGGTAATACCGCTTTTAATTTGTGTTGTTATCTAGAAATAGACTTACAATATCATCATTAAACCAATCAATATCTTTACTGTTATAATCGTATTTGTCCTTTAAACAGCCTATTTTTCTAATTTTAGATTTATTAATATCATTACCATTAACATTAAAAGTTTTTGTATAAGAATTTGTATTTTGTTTTGTTGAATTAATTTTTGTACTCATACTTTTATTATATATTATCAACTAATTTTACTTGAATTATTTTTTTAAGTGTAGTACAATGTACTACATAGAGGAGGATTCTATATGAGTTACTCAATTAGATTTACTGATGAAGAAAGAAAATTAGCTGATAGTTATGCTAAAGTACATGGTATTACTTTAGGCGAAGCATTAAAGAATGCTCTATTTGAAAAGATAGAAGATGAATATGATATTGCTTTATATCAAAAAGCAAAGAAAGAATTTGATAAGAATCCTAAAACATACACTCTTAAAGAGATTAAGGAGATGTATGATCTATAATGAAGTATCAAATTAAATTTTCAGAAAGATTTAATAAAAGCTTTAATAAATTAGATCATTATACCCAAACAATGATTTATGCTTGGATTGAAAAACATATTGAAGGGACAGACAATCCAAGAAGTACAGGGAAAGCGTTAACTAATAATTTAAAAGGTTTATGGAGATATAGAATTGGTGACTATAGATTAATATGTGAAATACATGATAAAGAATTAATAATACTTGCTATAACTATAGGTCATAGAAGAGATATTTATAAATAAATAATTTAACTATATTTTGTGATTGTTGTTTTTTGAATTATAATTAATTAAGTATGAAACCACTAATTATTCAAACAGACTTTGGTCTATATGATGGCGCAATAAGCGCTATGCATGGCGTTGCATATGGCGTTGATGAGAATATTAGAATATTCGATTTAACCCATGAAATAAGGCCTTTTGATATATGGGATGCATCATATCGATTAACTCAAGTTATCAATTACTGGCCTGAAGGATCGGTATTTGTATCTGTAATAGACCCAGGAGTAGGAACAAGCCGTAAATCAGTTGTTGCTAAAACTAACAACAATCGTTATATTGTTACTCCAAACAATGGTTCTCTTACTCATACATTAAAGAAATTTGGAATCAAAGAATTAAGAGAAATTGATGAATCAGTTAATAGATTAAAAGACTCTTATGAATCTTATACATTCCATGGACGTGATGTATATGTTTATACAGCAGCAAGACTTGCTACTGGTAAAATTACATTTGAACAAGTAGGACCTGAACTTGATATAAATGAAGTATTAGCATTTGATACAAAAGATGCTTACATCAAAGATAATACAGCATATGGAATCATTGATGTATTAGATAAAAGATTTGGTTCACCTTGGACAAATATCACTCATGATTTAATTAAACAATTAGGTGTAACTTATGGAGATGAATTACATGTAGTCATTAAACATAGTGGTAATAAAGTATATGAAAAAGATATTCCATTATTAAGATCATTCGGTGAAACAGAAGTAGGAAACGAATTAGTATTCATTAATTCATTATTAAATGTTTCCTTTGCAGTTAATCAAGGATCATTTGCTGAAAAGAATAATGTTGATTGTGGAACTGAATGGGATGTTGAAGTTTCTAAAAATAGTTAATAACACAAAAGTTATTAACTATTTTTTTATTGAAAAGTTTAATAATATATGATGTAATATATGTGCGTAGATCATATAGTATATTGAAAAAGGTAGGTTATGTCCCTACTTTTTTTATACAATCAACTATTGAATAATTTATTAGTGTGTGATGTAATTAATGTGCGCAATGTTGTATTATTGTTTATTGAAAAAGGTAGGTTATGCTCCTACCTTTTTCTATGCCAACGCAATTGTTGTATTATTAGAAAACTAAATTTCTAATAAAGCTCAGAAAAGAATATAAGTATTATTCCTATAATTTCGAATAATACACCGAGCAGTTTGGTAACCACCTTGTTCCTTTCTTCCGTTGGCATAAGAGAATAAAGCATATTCATACTCTTCCTCCTATATTATTAATACGAAAAAAATCGAAAATTCCTATAGCAAATGAAATTTTCTTCAAAAATATGCTATTATTAATAGGTACCATAAAGAGAGAGGGAGAGACAAGCTCTGTGAACTCTCAGCAACCTATATTATTAAGGTGCTAAGGCTTGAACGATGGGAATTATTTTAACCATTACCCATCGGCTTACGATGGGTTTTCTTTTTATGGGGATTGAAAATATGAAAGGGGAAAAACTATGAAAAAATCATTATTTTCAACAAAAGCAATTGTAGCTACTGGTATTGGTGCTGCATTATTCTTTGTATTAGGCAAATTCGTTGCTATCCCAAGTGGTGTTCCTAATACTAACTTCTCACTTCAATATGGAGTGTTATCATTCTTTGCTGCATTATATGGACCTATCTGTGGTTTATTAGTTGGTTTCATTGGACACTGGCTAATCGACTTAACAGCTGGATGGGGCGTTTGGTGGTCTTGGGTAATCGCTAGTGCTATCTGTGGTTTATTATGTGGTTTATGTGCAAACAAGATTGATCTTGCTAACGGTAAATTTGGTAAGAAAGAAATTATTACTTTCGTTATCTTTAACGTTATCGCATATGCAATCTCTTGGGCAGTTGTTGCTCCAGTTGGAGACATCTTAATTTATTCTGAAGATGCTTCTTATGTATTTACTCAAGGTTTAGTATCATTTGGTCTTGACCTTGCAGTTGGTCTAATCGTTGGTGGTTTATTATGTTTTGCTTACAGCAAGACTATTGCTAAACCTGGATCATTAGATAAAGAATAATTTAATTAACTAGGCTGACTACTTGCTAGTCAGCCTTTTCTTCTATTATGAAACCTATTATTGAGTTCAAAGATTTTTCTTTTCAATATAATGCACAGAAAAATCCAACATTAAAGAATATTAATTTAAAGATTTACGAAGGTGAAAAGATTTTAATATGTGGTCCTTCAGGATCAGGAAAATCTACACTAGGTAATTGTTTAAACGGACTTATTCCCTTCTCTTATCAAGGCAAGATTGAAGGTTCTTTAATAGTGGATGGAATTGAAACAAAAAACTCTTCTATCTTTGAATTATCAAATCATATTGGTACAGTCTTACAAGATCCTGATGGACAATTTGTTGGACTAACTGTTGCTGAAGATATTGCCTTTTCTTTAGAGAATGATTGTAATGAACAATCATTAATGCATCAAAAAGTACACGATGTATCAAAGCTTGTTGATATAGAAGAAAGACTTTCTAATGCCCCACAAGAATTATCAGGTGGACAAAAACAACGTGTATCTTTGGCTGGTGTTATTATTAATAACATTAAGATTTTGTTGTTTGATGAACCTCTTGCTAACCTAGATCCTAAGACTGGCAAAACAGCAATTGAACTTATTGATGATATTAAAAACAAAACAAACACAACTGTCGTAATAATTGAACACCGTCTTGAAGATGCTTTATGGCGTAATGTAGATAGAATTATTCTTGTTGATGAAGGAACAATATTAGCTGATTTAAAACCTAATGAATTATTATCATCTGACTTATTAAAGAAACATGGTATTAGAGAACCATTATACTTAACAGCATTAAAATATGCTGGTGTAAAAGTAACACCTGATATTAAACCTGAACATATTAATAGTTTAGTATTATCAAATGATGATATCTCTACTATTAATAAATGGTATAAGAATACTCCTATTAAACCAGTTATTAATAATAATGAAGATATATTAAGAATTGAAGATTTACACTTCTCTTATTTTAAAGGAACAGAGATTTTACATGGTATTTCATTATCTATTAAAAAAGGAGAAATGTTATCAATTGTTGGTCAAAACGGAGCTGGTAAATCTACCCTAGCTAAATTAATATGTGGCTTTGAGAAAACTAGTGAAGGTCATATTTATTATGGTGGTGAGGATATAACAAACGAGCCTATTAGGAAACGTGCTGAACATATAGGCTATGTTATGCAAAATCCTAACCAAATGATCTCTCAAACTATGATATTTGATGAAGTTGCTATGGGTATTAAAAATACTGGCCTAACAGAAGATGAGATTAAGGAAAAGGTATATGCAGTACTTAAGATATGTGGCTTATATGAATTTAGAAACTGGCCAATAAGCGCTCTAAGCTTTGGCCAAAAAAAGAGAGTCACAATAGCCTCAGTTTTAGTTATGGGACCTAAAATCATCATTTTAGATGAACCTACAGCAGGCCAAGACTTTAAGCACTATACAGAAATAATGGAATTCTTAAGAGAATTAAATAACCAAGGAATTACCATTATAATGATTACTCATGATATGCACTTGATGTTAGAGTATACACCAAGAGCCATAGTTGTTGTTAAGGGTAAAGTTGTTAAAGATGATTCTGCTTCAGCTGTACTATGTAATAAGGAATTAGTTGAATCTTCATCTTTAAAGGAAACATCATTATTTGAACTTGCAACTATCTGTCATATTGATGACCCTGTGAAGTTCACTGACTGTTTTGTATCTACTGATAAAGAGGTAAGAAGCCATGAATAAAGTTCTTAACTACTTACCTAAAAAATCCCTAATTCATGAATTAACAGGAACTACTAAATTATTCTTATTCTTGTTACTTTCATTTGCCTCAGTTATCACATATGACACAAGGGTCTTATTAGGACTATTTGTCTTCTGTTTAATTTGTTTCAAGATATCTAAAATTAAGCTAGCTGAAGTTAAGACTATGGTTGGTTTCTTATTCATCTTCTTAATAATGAATGGCATAATCATTTATTTGTTTAATCCAAATTATGGACCAGACCTATATGGAACTAGACATGTCCTACTTCATATAGCTGGAAGATATGACATCACAACTGAACAATTATTCTATCAAGCAAATATTATGTTTAAATATTTTATTGCTTTACCAATTGCTATACTATTTGTCTCAACAACAAATCCATCTGAGTTAGCTGCTTCATTAAACTCAATTGGTATTCCATATAAAGCAGCATACACTGTATCACTTGCTCTAAGATATATTCCAGATATTCAAGAAGACTATCATGATATTTCTCAAGCTCAACAAGCTCGTGGTGTTGAACTTGGTAAAGGTGTAAAAGTTTCAAGACGTTTAAAAAATGTTATTAATATTTTATTCCCATTAATCTTAACTTCAATTAATAGAATTGATTTAATCTCAAACGCAATGGATTTAAGATGTTTTGGTAAAAATAAAAAACGTACGTGGTACATGAAAAGAAAATTTGCGAGAAGAGATTTCATTGCGATTGTTGTTGGAATAATTTTATTTGTCTTATCGATGATCATAACATATTCAAATGGAAGTAGATTCTTTAATCCATTTATATAAAAATAGTAAATAATTACCCAGGAAATAATACAGCTCAATGAGCTGTTTTATTTTTATTTTATTTGTGATAAATTATATTTGTACTTATTAGGGACTATAGTAAATTAAAAACTTTTTAGAGAGATGACGTTTGGTGAAAGTCATTAAGTGAATTTATGAATCTACCCTATAGTTGAATTAATGTTTCACGTGAAACACGCGTTAAGTGTAGAGAAAAAAATAAAGGTGGTACCGCGATTATTTCGCCCTTGGATCACCTTTTTATTTTTGTAAAGGAGATTAACATGATAGACATTAAATTAATTAGAGAAAATCCAGAACTTGTAAAAGAAAACATCAAGAAGAAATTCCAAGATTCAAAATTAGGACTTGTTGATGAAGTAAAAAAACTTGATGAAGATTATCGTAACTTAAAAGCGAAGGCAGATGATTTAAGAGCTAAGAAAAATTCAGCTAGTAAACAAATTGGTGACTTGATGAGACAAGGACTAAAAGACGAAGCTGAAAAAGCAAAAACTGAAGTTGCTAGTATTGGTGAAGAAATTACTAAGTGTGAAGAAGAAGAACCAATCTTAGAAGAAAAGATTAAAGATATTATGATGAAGATTCCTAATATCATTGATGCTTCTGTTCCTATTGGAAAAGATGATAGTGAAAACGTAGAGGTACAGAGATTTGGAGAAGCAAAAACTCCTGCATACGAAATTCCACACCATGCTGATATCTTAGATAAGCTACAAGGTTTAGATAAAGAATCTGCAGGTAGAACATCTGGTGAAGGATTCTATTACTTATTAGGTGATGTAGCTAGACTTCATGAAGCTATGATTGCTTATGCTAGAGATTATATGATTTCTCAAGGATTCACTTATGCTATTCCACCATTTATGATTCACTCAAATGTAGTAACTGGTGTTATGTCTTTCCCTGAAATGGAAGCTATGATGTATAAGATTGAGAATGAAGATTTATATTTAATAGGTACATCTGAACACTCTATGATAGGAAGATTCCAAGGTCAAATGCTAAAAGAAGAAGAATTACCTATTAGAATGACTTCTTATTCTCCTTGTTTTAGAAAAGAGGGTGGATCTCATGGTCTAGAAGAAAGAGGATTATATAGAGTACATCAATTTGAGAAACAAGAAATGATAGTATTATGTGAACCTGAAGATTCTATGAAATACTATGAGGATATGTGGAGATATACTGTAGAAGTATTTAGAAACTTAGATATTCCAGTTAGACAATTAGAGTGTTGTTCTGGTGACTTAGCTGATTTAAAGGTTAAATCTTGTGATATTGAAGCATGGAGCCCTAGACAACAAAAATTCTTCGAAGTTGGATCTTGTTCAAATCTAGGCGAAGCTCAAGCAAGACGTCTTGGAATTAGAGTTAAATCTAAGGATAAGGGAAATCATTTAGTACATACATTAAATAATACAGTACTTGCTTCACCACGTGGATTAATCGCATTACTAGAGAATAACTATAATGAGGATGGTTCAATTAATATTCCTAAAGTATTACAACCTTATATGGGTGGTCAAACAAAGATTATAGTTAAATAATTAATTAAAAGATGTTTCATGTGAAACATCTTTTAATTTTATGTATAATACATGTTATGAATAAGAATATTAAATTAGTATCAGAAATAGCTATATTTTCAGCTATTATTATAGTTCTACAAGTATTAGCTACATTTATTAACTTTGGTAGTTTTCCTATAACATTAGCATTAATACCTATTATTGTAGGTGGAGCAGTATATGGACCTACTGTAGGATTATTATTAGGTATAGTATTTGGAATTATTGTTGATATTATGGTACTTACAGGTGCAGATCCATCAGGTGCTATCATGTTGTCTCAACACCCTGTCATTACATTAGCTACATGCTTAATAAAAGGTGGACTTGCAGGATTAATAAGTGCTTTATCATATAAATACTTAAATAAACTAAATGATAAACATAGATTAATTATTTCGTCAGCCTTATGTCCAATAATTAATACATTAGTATTCTTTATATCATTAATACTATTCTTTGATTCTAATATTAAAGCTCTTATAGGTGCATTTCTATCTATTAACTTCATTATTGAACTATTAATTAATATATTAATAGCTCCATATCTTACTAATTTAATTAAACATTACAGAAAATGAATAAAAAAGAAAGATATATAGTATTTCTTTTAATAATAGTAATAATAAATTATCTAATAACTAGATTCTTTTTATTTGATATACATAAAATGATAGATTTTACTAACACTATGTCACTTTTATCTGCATCATTAACATGTATATTTATATTATCTGATAATATATTAGCTTCATTATGTTCTAGTATAGGTAATATTATAGGATTTATACTAGGATATTTATTTAATACAGAAGTAATTGATTATATTACTGGTAATACTAATAATTATTGGTTAATATGGTTAATTAGTTATATATTAATAGTAGCAATAGGATTAATAATATCTAAGTTGTTTCACGTGAAACATGAAAAATAAAGTAGGAATAATATTAGATTTCAATGGAACATTATATTTAGATCATGATCTAAATGATTATGCATGGTCTAAAGCATTTAATAGTGTTAAAAATAATGATTCTTCATTAACTTTCATAGAATTCTTTAATAATAATATAGAAACACTTACAAAAGACTATGATTTTTCAAGTGCAATACTAAAATTATTTAATAAAGATAATAGTATAGAAAATATTAAGAAATTATCTATATATAAAGAAGAAACATATATTAATCTAGCTAAAGAATTAAATAGAAAAGAACTATTAAAAGGTGCAGATACATTCTTAGATTTTCTAAAAGATAATAATATTCCATATTGTATAGCATCAATGGCACCAAAAATGAACTTTGATTTCTATTTAGACTATCTTAAATTAAATAAATGGTTTGATTATCGTAATATTGTCTATGATTCTGATGAATATAGTAATAAGAATGATCAATACATTGAAGCAGCTAGAAGAATGAACATAGATATAAAAGACTGTATATTAATAGAAGATTCTCCAAAAGTAATAGATAGATCACTTAATATAGGTATAAATAAGATAATATATATGAATACAAAGAAAAAAGACTATCATATTAAAGAAATTATCCAAGAAGTTAAAGATTTTGATGAAATTGATGTAAATTTAATAAAAAATAACTTATAATAGTATTGCGCAACAGTTATGCACTAACTTGGTCAGGACGGGAACGTAGCAGCCATACGTACCTCTAATTGTGTGCGCTTTTTATTTAATATGAATGATAAATATTACTACATGAGCTTAGCTTTAAAAGAAGCTAACAAGGCATACAACAAAGATGAGGTACCTGTAGGATGTATCATTGTTTCACGTGGAACAATTATAGCTAAAGCATACAACAATAAGGTATCTAAAAATGACCCTACAGCGCATGCAGAGGTAGAATGTATCAAAAAAGCATGTAAAAAGTTAAATAGTTCATATTTAAATGAATGTGAGATGTATGTAACACTAGAACCATGCCTAATGTGTGCAGGATCAATAATAAATTCAAGAATAAAAAAAGTATATATTGGCACTAAAGATCCTAAAGGTGGTTCATTTGGTTCAAACATAGACGTAACTATAATAAAAGGACTAAATCATTATCCAAAAGTTGAGATAGGAATACTTGAGGATGAATGTTCTAGTATATTAAAGAATTTCTTCAAGGCTAAAAGGAAACAGAAATAGAAAATACAAGATATGGGAATAATCCCATATCTTATTTTTTAGAGATAAATGAATATATAAGACAAAATCCTAAATTGACTATATGGGAATAATCCCATATAATAAAACTATCATGAATAATAAAGCAATCAGATTAGAAATAAAAGAAAAAACAAAATTTGAGTTAACATTCATTGATGGAAAAGTTTTAGCTTTTGATAGTTTTGATCTAATGACAATAAATCCAAAGGTTGTAAGTTTAATTGATCGAGAACTTTTTAAAAAAGGAAAACTGCAAGATGATAATAAAATTGTTTGGCCAAAAAATATTAAGCTGAACGTTAAAGATATTTATGATGAAGGAACAGAAGTTAGAAATGAAGAAAATATATTTGAGATTATCTTAGGTTATCAAATAAGAAAAGCTCGAACTTCTAAAAAAATTACCCAAGCTAATTTTTCTAAGATCGTAAACATCGACCAAGCGGATCTTTCTAAAATTGAGAATGGAAAATTATCACCTTCTCTAACTACACTAAAAAGAATAGCGAAGGGATTAGATTTAAATTTAAATATAGAATTAACAAATAAGTAATATATAAATAATGCCTATTAATAAAGGAGAATATGATATATATCAAATATTCCCAAGGCAATAATGAGAGGAAATTATAGTAATATAGTTTGTAAAAAATATGAACAGTTATGTAGAGAAAATATTAAACGAAGAAATAAATAAACATCCTGAGGAACTTGAATTCAATCAAGCACTTGAGGAAGTCTTAAAAACCATTAGTGTCATTTTTGACAATCATCCAGAATATGAAGAAATGAAAATTTTAGAAAAACTTGTCACACCTGACAACATCGTAAAATTTAAAGTCGATCTTAAAAGAGATAATGGTGATTTAGAAACTTATGATGGTTATAGAGTTCAATTCAATAATTCAGTTGGTGTATACAAAGGTGGACTAAGATTTAACTCACATGTTAATGAATCAGTTTTGAAAGCTCTTGGATTTGAACAAACATTCAAGAATGCATTAACTGGTTTAGCAATGGGTGGAGCAAAAGGCGGATCTAATTTTGATCCTAAAGGAAAATCAGAAGAAGAGATTAAACGATTCTGTGAATCTTTCATGCAAGGCTTAGCAAATCATATCGGTGAAGGAAAAGATGTCCCTGCTGGAGATTTAGGAGTTGGCGCTAGAGAAATAAATTATCTATATGATGCTTATAAAAAGATAAAGAACAATGATGAAGAAGGATTTATCACTGGTAAGCCAATTGAGAAGAATGGTTCTCTAGTAAGAAAAGAAGCTACAGGCTATGGACTTGTCTATTTACTTAACGAAATCATTAAAATTCACCCAATTTCTCATGAAATTAGAGTAATTATCTCTGGTTCTGGCAATGTAGCTATATATACAGCAGAGAAATGTAAAGAGTTAGGAATGAAAGTAGTAGGAATGTCTGACTCAAAAGGGTATATTATTGATGAAAATCTCGATTTAGAGCAAATTAAGGTCATAAAAGAGCAAAAAAGAGGAAAATTAAGCGAATATTCAAAGGGAATATACCATGAAGGATCAATTTATGATGCTGAAATCAAGGCAGATATCGCAATTCCATGTGGTTGTCAGAACGAAATTGACATAAAAAGAGCTCAAAATTTAGTAAAAAATGGCATAAAAATCGTAATTGAAGGTGCAAATATGCCAGATGAAAACGATGCTATAAGATACTATTTAAAGAATAATATTGTCTTTGTCCCTGGAAAAGCAGCAAACGCCGGGGGGGTGTCCGTTTCTTTCTTTGAGATGGAACAAAATAGACTAAAAGAAAAATGGAACTTTGAAAAGGTAGACACCCTATTAAAAACGACTATGATTAATATTCATAATCAATGCTTAGAGGCAATGAAAGAATATAAATTAGATAGTCACGACTATTTAAGGGCTGCTAACCTAGCTTCCGCTAAAATTGTAATAGACAAATTAATAAAGAGACAATAGTCTCTTTATTTTTTAATTAATCCTTTTGTAAGCTTTAAAAACTTAGCTTTATTTTTCTTACTTATGATAATGTTGCCCAACAAACTGTCATTATCAAAATAAATATTTTCAAAGATTTTTCTAATTTCTTTATTAGAATAGTCATCATCTTGAAGTAAATCATTGATTGCTTGTTCAATTGAAGAAACTAGAATTCCGTTATGGCTGGAATAATCCAATTTTGAGAAATTCTTAACTTTACTGTAAATGAACGGCTCAGGTAATTTATAAATTGAATAAACTTTTAAATAGTCTGGCTTAAAATTAGAAACGTAACCATAATAATCCAAAGCGCTGTATGATTTTAAAATAATATTTGTATTATTTTTTAAATAATTAAAATAGAATTTTTTAGAATCAATAAAAATTTGAGATCCACCCATTTCAAATTCGTCTTCTTTAAAAAGAGACTCAACAGAAACGTAAAGTGCTTTAGCGATTGCCATGACAGTCTTACAAGATGCGTATTCTAGGGCTGATTTGTTAGAAACTAGGTCTCTAAGTGTTGAATATGGCACCCCACTTTTAATAGATAATTGTCTAATAGACATATCATTCCTGTTTAATATAGATTTTAAGCTCATATAATAGTATAGTATCACGGTATACCGATATAGTAAAGACCATAAATAATAGAAATATATATGATGACATTTAAGTTAAACATATTTAAGTGCAGAGATTTTTGGTATCTCTTAGTCTCAAGACTAACACTAATAAAATATATAAGATCACACTCAATATTTAAATGTGCTTGATTATATAGAACTGGATAATTATAAAAGAAACTAATTGGAGTAATCTTGAGTATACATAGAATTTTAGAAAATATAAAATAAATGAATGCCAATAGACATCTTAGATAAAAAATAGTAATTCATTTTGTCTCTCTTTACATACATGACAAATTTGTTGCCCAATATAGTTTCAATAATATGACAGCGATTTTTCTATATAAAATTTATGACTAATTAAAAATGTCTATTAGCTCGAAAACTCAAAAATCACTTAAAAATTAACTAAATGAAAATTGAGAAAAAATAACTAATTTGAAATTAGGGATTAAATAATCACATAATTTAGAAATTTTTGAAAATTTAAATTAATAATAATTATGATACCCCCATGGGGTAATATTGTTATTTTAAACAATAAGTGAATCTCAGCTGTTTATAAGTAAATGTTCCCTTATTAGAGAATTTTAATGAATTTCTTTCTATTTATATAAGATACTGTTATTATAAATAAACCCTTAAAATGTTAAGTATCTCTTTAACTAACTAATAAATAGCCTAGATAAATAAATTAAATTAATACATATATGTAATAAAAATATCTAAATTCAATAAATAGCACTAAAAATCATAAATTTTCGATGTCTTACAAATAAGCTAAAAATTGAATCTGTAGGGCACGTGTATTATAATAATAGATGTTATGACATTGAATGTAGAAAGCTTAAGACTTGAACTATACCAAAACATAAATGACCAAATAGAATATGGTAATAAACTTTTAGATTATCGTAAAGGAAGTTTAGTTTTAAAGAAAAGAAGAAACGAATTATATTATTACTTAACATATCGTGATGGTAATAAAGTAAAAACTGATTACTTAGGTAAATTAACAAAACCAAATCTAAAAAAAATTCAAACCGAGTTAGATGAAGGTGCTCACATTAGAGAACAAATAAAAAAATTACAAAAATCAGAAAAAGAATTAAGAAGATTAATCAAAGCTGTTGATAAAAATTATTTAGTAAAAGAAGTATATGATGTTATGGATATAATAGTCATAATTCGCCCTATTTTAAAGGCTTTTTCACTAGGTAAAGTTTACTTATATGGATCTTATGCAATGGGTAGACAAGATGAAAGAAGTGATATTAATTTATATTGTGATAAACCAGAGAAACCTGTAAGAGAATTAATTAGTAAATTAGAAAAAGAAACTGGTAAAAGAGTAAACGTAGTGACAACTACTTCTAAGATTCCTGATAGTATCAAGAATGAAATCAACAACCAAAAGATTTTAATCTATGGAGGATACTAAATGTTTAAAAAGTTCTTAACTAAATCTGTCAGCTTAATGAACTTCATTCATAATGCTGTACTTACAATAAATGATCATAGTGGTATTGGCTTAACTGATAAACAATTACACTTTATCTTCATTGGAGTGTTTGGTGTTGCCCTACTAATTGTCATTTTCCCTATCTTTAACTATCTTGCTAAAAAGAATAAAATTATAGCTATAACTTGGATCTATGTTTTTACGATTCTTGTTTGTTTCACACTAGCTATAGAGATCGGTCAAAAGATTACTGGAGCTGGTGATATGGATTTTGCTGATATCGTTGCTGGAATTCTTGGCTACTTTGTCATTTCAGCTATCGCTATTGTATGTAAAAAGATTTATGACGCTATTAAAAAATAGATTGTAAAATAGTTTATGATATTTCACAAAGGAAGAATATGAAAAAATTTAAAAAACTGATATTACCTATAATATGTATTCTCCTATTTCTAGGAGCTTGCTATTTATATTTGTGTAAGAAGAATTTAGATAATCAGATTTATGCTAGGAAGTATAAATTATCTGAAGAATATAATAGTATCCTTAAAGATCTAAGAAATGAGAAGAATAATCTTAAAGAAGCCTTAGAACTAGTAAAAGAAGAAAAAGAAGAATTAACTGGTAGGGGTTCAACAATGGTTCTTATATCTAATGAGGATAAAGAAATTGTTGATGAAGTAGAAAAACTACTAGATAAGTATAAATATAAGGGTGTAATAGCTATAAATGATGAATATTTCCCTTCAGATAATATAGAAGGTGCTCTTAATAAGGAAGATATAGAACATTTACTAGAAAAAGACTATGAATTAGCACTTGTTGTTAATGGATTCAGTGATGTTGTCTCTCTATATAATAAGTATCAAAATGATGGATTAGATATAAAAGCCTTCTATTTCCCTAATAATGATATAAATAGTACTCAAATAAGAGATATTAAGTCATTAGGTATGGATTTCATCATTAATTACTCAACAGATGAATATGATACTTTAGTTCCTATAGTAACAATTGGATCATATGAGAAAAATGCTTCAAAACTATATGAAAATAACGTAAATGAATCAAATATTATTGCCCTGGTAATAGGTAATAGTAATGAATCTGAACAATATTCATATGATAATGTAGATACTATGCTAAAAGTAGTAAAAAACTATATTAAGAAAGATATGACAGATATAGCAAATTTCACTGATGCTAAAGTGAGATATGATGAATATCAAGAAGAGTTATATTCAGCTATAGAATCTGATAGCTTAGAGAAAATTGAAAATCTAGAAAATAGATTAGAAGAATTAAAGAAACAGTTAGGTAACTAAATATGAACTTAAAGAAAAACATATTAGTAATACTTACTTCGTTATTACTAATGACAAGTATAAGCTTGCCAATATTTTCTGATGCATTACCTTTTATAGAAAGTCCAAACAATGATAAATATAATGCTGTAAGTATTGTTGGTGGAATTGAAATTGAAGGTGGCGGAACTTTAATTCAAGTAAAAAGAGAAGATGGATGTATAGATGATGTTGTTTTAACTCCATTTAAATACAGAGATAATATTAAAAATAAAAATTCATATGATCAATTAGTAGCAGCATATGAATCAATTAAAAATGCTAAAACATTAAAAGATCTTGAACCTGATATTGAACCACTTGCAAACTCAATGGGTGCAAACGTAGAAGATTTATCTGTTAAATATTTATTTGATGTAACAATATATGAAAATCATAGAGCTGAAACACATGATGAAAAAACTCATGGTGTATATGTTGAACTTCCAGTAGAGTTTGAAGATATAGAAAACTTTATTTGTTTAATGGTTTATGTAAACGGTGAGTGGCAAATAGTAGAAGGTGTAGAGATAGACCCAACTAACCCAAGAAGGATGTTTATCCCTATTATTACGGGCTCTGGAGCATATGCCTTAGTTGTTGCTAATTCATATAACTATAAAGAACCATTACCTCAAAAAAATGATTTTGCTCATTGGGGCATCATATTATTAGCATTAGTAACAACAATCTTATTCATCATTACTACTAATAAAGAAGATCAAGAATATTATGAAGATAAAGATGAAAAAGAAAAGAATATTAAAGCTATTAAATTAATTAGAATACTAATACTTACAATAGATGTATTACTAAGTTTATTCTTATATGTATTCTTTAGACATTGTGAACTAGATACTATTGCGTTATTAATAAATTACACATTAGTACTACTTGCATACTTAATGAGTAAGAAGGATCAAGATGAAGACGAGATATAAACCAATACTTGTTATCTTAGTTATTATCTTATTATTTGTTTCATTAGCTATGGGAGTAAGAATATTTGAAAATAGTAATAACGAAGAAGTAATTGAAGAGTATGATGATTCATATAATCCCTACACAATTATTAATAATAAGAAATATAAAATGAAAGATAATATTGAAGTTATATTATGTGTAGGATTAGATACATATGAATTAGAGAATAAAGATGACTACACAAATGATAACTTTGCAGACTTTGTCACACTATTAGTATTAGATAATGAAAAGAAAACAACATTACCTATTCAAATAAATAGAGATACGATGTGTGAAATAGATGTATTAGGTATAGGTGGAAAAATAGCAGGTAAGACAATTAGACAACTAGCCTTTGCCCATACATATGGAAGTGGTGATTTATCATCACTAGTAAATGTTAAAGATGCGGTAGCTACCCTACTACACGACATAAAAGTAGATTACTATTTATCCCTAACCATGGATGCAGTACCTACCATCAATGATGATGTGGGGGGTGTCGAAGTTTACGTTGAAGATGACTTCTCAAACATTGATAATGGCCTAAAAATGGGCGAATATGTCACATTATCAGGTAAACAAGCCCTAACATATGTAAGAAGCAGAAGTGGACTTGAAGACTCTAGTAACCTTAATCGTATGAAAAGACAAAGGGTATATCTAAGATCTTTATACGATAAATGCAAGGTTAAACAGAATGATGAGAAGTTTGTATATGATATCTTATCTGATATAAATGATAATTTGTTATCAAACACAACATTAGCTGATTTATCAGATTTAGGTAATACATTAATAGAATATGATCTATTAGATTCAATTACATTAGATGGTGAATCTAAAGTAGGAGAAAGATTTAATGAATATTATATAGATCAAAAAACTATTGATGATATGTGTATTAGATATTTATTTAAAGAAGTAATAGAGGAAGGAGAATAATAGTTATGGATAATGATGATGTAATTGAGATAGACTTACTCCATATATTTGCTCTTTTATACTACAAGATCTGGATAATTATTTTATGTGGATTAATTGGTGGTATAAGCATGTTTGCTTATAGTGAATTTAAGATAACACCAACATATCAATCAAGTGCGATGTTTTATGTAAACAATAAAATATCAATAGGATCAACATCAGTATCAGTATCATCTTCAGATATTACTGCATCACAATCATTAGTTGATACTTATATTGTTATATTAAAAACAAGAAATACACTTGAATCAGTAATTGATAGAGGTGGATATAAATTATCTTATGGACAATTAAATTCTAAGATTAGTGCATCAGCTGTAAATGGTACAGAAGTATTTAAGGTAACAGTAACAGATACTAATCCTGAAAGAGCATGTTCAATAGCTACAACAATTGCTGAAATATTACCAGATAAAATCTCTGAAGTTGTATCTGGTTCTAGTGCAAAAGTAGTTGATTATGCAGTAGTAAATCCTAGTAAAGTTGCTCCAAATGTGTCTAAAAATACGCTAATTGGTGCAGGAATAGGCATTATTATAGCTTGTGCAATTATAGTTCTAAGAGACTTATTTGATGACACTATTAAGTCAG
>JAUNQJ010000009.1 GCA_030536265.1 Erysipelotrichaceae bacterium | reverse complement strand
GCTTTAATGCAAATAGTATTCCACGCAACTGTTAAAGTATGTCTATTCTTATTTGCTGGATCAATTATCTTTAATACAGGTAAACATAATGTTGATGAATTAACAGGTTTTGGAAAAGTTATGCCAATTACATTTATGTGTTTCACATTAGCTTCATTATCATTAATTGGTATTCCACCATTTGCTGGATTTGTATCTAAATGGTATTTAGCTAGTGGTGCTTTAAATTCTCCATTATCTGCATTCAATTATTTAGGTCCAATTGTATTATTAATATCTGCATTATTAACTGCAGGATATTTACTTCCTATTACTATTAAAGGTTTCTTCCCAGGAAAAGATTTTAAAGATAAATTAAAATTTAATGATGGTGATAAATTAATGTATATTCCTTTAATTATCTTAGCTTCATTATCATTAATCATGGGTATATTTGCAGGAAACTTAGAACCATTATTTGATGCAATCGTAAAAGTGATTTTATAACATGAATAAATATTTATTACTAGTAGCTATCTTACTTCCAATACTAGGATCATTACTTGTGATCTTTAATAAAGATGAACATAAAGTTCATTATTTAAGCGTGGCTATTACTGTAATAACTTCTATTCTTGTTTGGTATTTAATATTTAATATTACTGATGAAAAATTTGAATTAATTAGATTCTCAGAAAAATTATCTTTTGCTATTAACTTTGATGGATTTGGAAAATTCTTTGCAGGAATTGTTTCTGTATTATATCCATTAACAACTCTATATGCAGTTGAATATATGGAAGATGATAAACGTCCTAAATCATTCTTCTTCTTTTTCTTGATTGCTTATGGAATTACATTAGGTGTAACAATGGCAGATGATTTCTTTACACTATATTGTTTCTATGAATTATTAACATTATCAACAATGCCACTTGTTTTACATTTAAATGATAAAAAATCTATAAGAGCTGCAAGAACTTATTTATATGTATCAATTGGTGGAGCATCACTTGCTTTTGCTTCAATGGTATATGTATTATCTCATCCTATAATTGAAAGAAATACATTAACTCAATTATTCTATTGTTTTGGATTCTTTGGTTTTGGTGTAAAAGCTGCAGTATTTCCAACACATTTCTGGCTTCCAAAAGCATCATGTGCTCCAACACCAGTAACTGCATTATTACATGCTGTTGCTGTTGTTAAAGCGGGAGTGTTCGCTATTATTAGATTAACTTATTATATTTATGGAACAGAAAATATAGTTAATTCATTTGGCCAATATATACCAATGATATTTGCTATATTTACTATATTTTATGGTTCAAGTATGGCGTTAAAAGAGCCACACTTCAAAAGAAGAATGGCTTATTCAACTGTAGCTAATCTATCTTATATTATCTTTGGTGCTTTATTAATGAGTGAAGCTGGATTTGTTGCAGGATTATTACATATGGCATTCCATGCTGAAATAAAAATATTAGGATTCTTTGCAGTAGGGGCTGTAATGCATAATACTTCAAGAGAATTCTTACCTGAATTAGATGGACTTGGAAAGAAAATGCCAATCACATTTGCTTGCTATACTGTAGTAGCATTAGCACTAACTGGTATTCCACCTCTATCAGGATTTGTATCTAAAGCATATTTATTAATGGCTGGTATTGATAGCCAAACTACTCTTGGTATAGTAGGTGTAATAGTATTGATCATTTCTGCAATCTTAACAGCTATTTATTCATTAACGCCTGTAAGACGTGCATTCTTCCCTGATAAAAATGAAGATTTATCAGGTTTAGATAAAATACATGAAGTTAGATGGCAAATGTTAGTTCCTATGTGTTTAATAGCTCTTGGAATAGTAGTAACTGGTTTTGCTTCTGGTTCAATAATTCATGTTATTGAAAATATTTATAATACGTTAGGAGGTTGGATGTAATGATTAGTATTCCGATTCTTCTACCAATGTTAGCAGCAACACTTGGTTATTTCTTCTTAAGAAAAGATGAAGAGAAATATTATTTATTAACATTAATAACTAATATTGTTGTCTTTGGTTTATGTATTATATTAGCTATTAGTTCTAATCAAGTATTTAATATTGAAAAAATAGTTGGACTTGGAATTCATCTAGAACTTGATGGATTTAGAAAAGTATATTGTTTAATAATTTCATTTATGTGGATGATGACAATGTTACTTTCTTATGATTATTTTAAACATCATCATAATTTATCTAGATATTATTTCTTTAATTTATTTACTGAAGGAGCAACACTTGGAGTATTTTTAGCAAGTGATTTATATACTGCTTTAGTATTCTTTGAGATAATGTCATTCACTTCTTTCCCTTGGGTTATTCAAGAAGAAACAGAAGGTGCAATTAAAGCAGCAAACACATATTTAGCTGTTGCGGTAATTGGTGGATTAACTGCACTATTTGGATTATTTGTTATTAATCAAGAACTTGGAACATTAACTTTAAATGAGTTACTTCCTCGTGCTCAAGTTTGTAACAATAAAGCAATATTATATGTTGCTGGTTCATGTATCTTATTTGGATTTGGCGCAAAAGCTGGTATGTTCCCATTACATATTTGGTTACCAAAAGCCCACCCAGTAGCACCAGCTCCAGCATCTTCATTACTATCAGGTATATTAACTAAATCTGGTATTTGGGGAATACTAGCAATCAGTGTTAATATCTTTAAAAATGATATTGCTTGGGGTAATGTAATTCTAATTCTAGGGACTATCACAATGTTTCTTGGTGCATTATTAGCATTATTCTCAATTGATTTAAAACGTACACTTGCATGTTCATCAATGTCACAAGTCGGATTTATCTTAGTAGCTATTGGTATGATGTTGCTTTTAGGCAACGAAAATGCTTTAGCTAGTAGAGGTGCAATCTTACATATGATGAATCACTCTTTATTTAAATTAGTATTATTTATGGCAGCAGGTGTTGTATATATGAATGTTCATAAATTAGATTTAAATGAAGTTAAAGGCTTTGGAAGAAATAAACCATTCTTAATGATTTGTTTCTTATTAGCAGCTGCAGGAATTGCAGGCATACCAGGATTAAATGGTTATATTTCTAAAACATTAATACACGAAGCAATCGTTGAAGGCTTAGTTGAATATTCTTATTTAAAACTAATTGAATGGATCTTCCTCATTTCTGGTGGATTAACTTTAGCTTACATGACTAAATTATTTATTTGTGTATTTATTAAGAAGAATGATAATTTTGTTGAAAAGAAAAAATACATGTCTATTACTTCTTATATAGCATTAGGTGTTTCTGCAATTATTCTTCCTATATTTGGTTTAACAGCAAATAAATCAATGATGTCTATTGCTGATGTTGCTATGGATTTCTTTAAAGGTGCAACGCTAGAACATCAATTACATTTCTATTCATTAGAAAATCTTAAAGGTGGAATTATTTCAATTGTTATTGGTATTTTAGTATATGTATTAATCGTTAATAAATTTATGATTAAAGATGATAAATATATTGATTTATGGCCAAGTAAATTAGATTTAGAAGATTTGATATATAGACCATTACTATTAAAATGGTTACCAAATATCTTTGGAAGCATTTCTAGAATATTTGCTGAAAATATTATTACAAAGAAAATATATGAATATGCATTAAAAGTATCAGGAATTATTTCAAGTATATTCGCAGATAATATTGTTACATCATTAATATATAAATATTCATTAAGAGTAACAGGAATCATTTCTCGCGCTGTTAATGATAGTTTAGATTTTGTTGTATTAGTATTAAGAAGAACTATATATAAAGATAATCTAGTACCAACAACTAATGATGTAGAGAATAGTATATCTTATAAGATTGGATCAATCATTGATAAGATTAAAAATGATAAGAAACATACAAACGCAATAAAAGCATATGATGTTGATAATACAATTGTTTATTCAACACATAGATTAGTAGATAGCTTATCATTTGCACTGTTTGCTATGATTCTAGCGATTGTAATAACATTTGTTTACGTATTTCTAATTCATTAATTTAATTGCTCCTAACGGAGCAATTTATTATTAATAGGCCCTTAAATGAGTGATTTTTGAAGGGTGAAAATTGCTATAATAAGGGCATGGCGTATCAAGTATTATATAGAACATACCGTCCAGCTAGATTTGATGAAGTAGTTGGACAGGACTATATCGTAAAAACATTAAAAAATGCTATAAAACTTAACAAAATAGCTCATGCTTATCTTTTTGCAGGGCCTAGAGGAACTGGTAAAACTACTATAGCTAAGCTATTTGCTAAAGCTATAAATTGTCCTGATTTTAATGAGGAAGCATGCGATAATTGTGACTCATGTAAGGCTTTTGTAGAAGGCAACCATCCAGATATTATCGAAATGGATGCTGCTAGTAATAATGGTGTTGATGATATTAGAAGAATTGTAGAAGAAATACCTTATGCTCCAATTCTTGGTAAATATAAAGTATATATTATTGATGAAGCTCATATGTTAACAGCTAATGCTTTTAATGCATTATTAAAAACATTAGAAGAACCTCCAGAACATGTAATATTTATTTTAGCAACAACAGATCCTCAAAAAGTAATACCAACTGTATTATCAAGATGTCAAAGATATAATTTCTCAAAGATTTCAAATTTAGAAATAAAAAATAAAATGATTGAAATCTTAAAGAAAGAAAATATTGAATATGAAGAAAAAGCATTAGAAGAAGTTGCTATCTTAGCAGAAGGTGGAATGAGAGATGCATTAAGTATCTTAGAACAAATTCTTTCTTACAATGCTAATGGTGTTCATCTTGAAGATGTTGAAAAGATTTTTGGTTTATCATCAACTGAAGAAAAAGTTAATCTATTAATTAATACTCATAGTCAAAATATTGATGAAGTAATTTCTTTATTAAGACAAATGTATCAAAGCGGAATTGATATGAAGAGATTATCAATTGATCTTTTAGAAATAGTAAAAGAAACATTAATATATTCTGAAAGAGGTAGTGATGTTTTATTAAATAAAATTACCGCTCCACAAGCTCAAGATATATTAAACTTAACAGGAGTAAAAGTGTTATTAGAAGATATTGAACACTTAGAAGAATGCTTAAGTAAAACTCATGGTAATCAAAACTTTGTTTCTTATCTTGAATTGTGTCTAATTAAGATGGCTGGAAATAAGACTTCTTCTATGAGCCAAACTAGACCCATTGAGAAAGTAGTAGTTAAAAATGAGCCTAAACAAGAGCCAAAACAAGAAAAAGCTAAAGAAGAAGAAAAAGATACAAAAGAAGATATCATCAATTTAGTGGTTGAAGATGATAAGAAAGATGAACCTTTAGATTTAAACTATATTGCAAGACTTCTTGTATGGGCTAGTAAACAAGATAAGATTAATGATGCAGTTATTTATAATCGTTTAGAATTATATAAGTTTGATCCTGATAACAGAAAATATTATGAATTATTAAATGGTTCTGAATTATTTGCAAGTTCATCTGATGCAATTATCATTACAGCAAATAAAGATCAAGCAGCAAGTATTAATTCACCAATGTTAAATGAAGATTTATTTAATTTTATTAATCATGAACTTGGAATTGATAAAATGATTTTTGCAGTTGATGAAAATAATAAACGTGAATTAATAGAAAAATATAAAAACTTATCTGAAGAAGATAAAAGTGAAAGACCAGTAGTTAAAAAATATGAAGTTAGAAAAATTAGAACTACTGAAGATAAATTAAAAGAATTATTTGAAAACGTAGAAGTTAAATAAAGATGTATCCAAAAGATTTTGATAAATTAATTGAATTATTTGAAAAGCTCCCAGGCGTTGGTAATAAAACAGCTCAACGTTATGCTTTTAAAGTATTAGAATCTTCTAAAGAAGATTTAGATGAATATATTAATACTATTAAATCTGTAAGTAATATTAAAAAGTGTAAGACTTGTGGGTTTTTGACTGAAGCTCAAGAATGTGTATTCTGTAAAGATCCAAGTAGAGACAATTCAACTATTATGGTAGTAGAAAGTTCTCAAGATGCTGTAGCTATTGAAAAGACTAATATGTATCATGGTTTATATCATATTCTTGGTGGTCTTATTTCTTCTAGCAAAGGTGTTTTCCCTGAAGATTTAGAGATTGATAAGCTAGTTAATAGGGTATCTGGCGCTACTAAGGAAGTAGTATTAGCTTTATCTCCTACAATGGATGGAGAAATGACTAGTTTATATATAGATAAGCTATTAAAAGAGAAAAATATTAAAGTAACTAGACTCGCAAATGGTTTACCAATGGGATCTAGCTTAGATTATGCTGATGAGCTAACGCTAATTAAAGCTATGTCTAATAGAACTGAAATTAAGTAAAGTCCTGCAAAGGACTTTTTATATAATATAAGTAATAGGATTAGTTATGGCATCAATTGCATACATCACTGATGGAAAACTATTAGATAATCATCGTCTTAATCAAAATAAGACAATGAATTTCTGGCGTTTATCAACAAAAACTAATTTTACTGAATTTGGTATTGGTGGATTAGTATTTTTCTTATCTAAAAATAAAGAACATTTATCAAGTAAAAAAGAAAAAGGTATTGTTGGTTTTGGTAGACTTGTTAATATTTATGTTGGTTCACCAAAAATAATGTGGGATAAATTTAATAAGACTAATGGTTATAATACATATGATGAATTCTTAGAAGCAATATGTAAAGTAAGTAAGAACCATGAAGTACCAGAAAAATTATCTTCTTTATATTTAGAAAACGTTTGTTTCTTTCAAGCACCAATTTATTTAAGTGAACTTGGAATAGAAATTTCTAAAAATGTTGAATCATATGTTTATATTAAACCTGATGAAGCAGTAATTAAATTATTAGAATATGGAAGAACATCAACAGATTTATGGTCAAGTGTTGATGGACAAGATCAAATAATTGTTGAAGAAGAATTAGGTGCAGTATTATCATTTGCTCATAGTCAATCTGGTGATATTAAATTAAGTGGAACTAAATTAAATAAATCATTAAATGAAGTTCATGATTATTTATTAGCTAATCCAATTTATAAAAGAGTTAATGGTTCTCAATTTAATATGTACAATGTTTATGAAGATAATTTAACTATTTGTTTCTATCATAATAAGGGCATAGATATTAGAACTGTTATTGGACAGGCGTTGTTATATAAAAGATATATTGAAAAATACTATCCGCATGATTTATCAATACTATTCAAAACTACTGATAATAACCTTGAATTTAGTGAATTAGTTAATTAGATGTGCTAAAATTATCTTGTCGCAAGGAAAAGAAGAGTAAAACTATTGAAGCTTAATTAGAGAGCTTTGGGTGGTGAAATCAAAGCAAAGATAAATAGTTTGAAAAAGGACTTGGAGCGAATCGCGATCTGGCGTTAATAGAATAAAGTTAAAAATAAAGGTGGTACCGCGCAAAAGCGCCCTTAGAATCACCTTTTTTATTTTGGAGGGACTTATGGAACGTGAATTAAATGATCAACAATTAGTAAGAAGACAAAAAGCTGATGAATTAAAAGCAAAGGGTATTAATCCTTATGGAAATGCTTTTAAAAGAACTGAAAATTCAAAAACAATTAAAGAACAGTATGAAGGCTTTACTAAAGAAGAAATAGAAGCTAAAAATATTGATGTGGTTATTGCTGGAAGAATTATGTCAAAACGTAGAATGGGCAAAATGTGTTTTATGCACATTCAAGATCGTTATGGTTTAATTCAAATTGTTATTAATAAAGCTGATCTTGGTGAAGAACCATATGAACTTGTTAAAGCAAGTGATGTTGGTGACATTATTGGTATTGATGGAAAAGTATATAGAACAAATCCAACAGAACAAAATCCAAATGGTGAATTATCTGTATATGCATTAAAGTATACACATTTAACTAAATCATTAAGTCCATTCCCTGAGAAGTTCCATGGTTTAACAGATATTGAAGAAAGATATAGAAGAAGATATTTAGATTTAATCATGAATGAAGATGCAAAGAGAGTTGCATTCATGAGACCACAAATATTAAATGCTATTAGAACTTTCTTAGCTGAAAGAGAATTTACTGAAGTTGAAACTCCAGTATTAACAACATTATTAACAGGCGCTAGTGCTAGACCATTTATTACTCACCATAATACTCAAGATTTAGATATGTATTTAAGAATTGCTCTTGAATTAAATCTTAAGAGATTAATTGTTGGTGGAATGGAAAAAGTATTTGAAATTGGTAGAACATTCCGTAACGAAGGCATGGATACTCAACATAATCCAGAATTCACAATGATGGAATTATATGAAGCTTATTCAAATCTTGAAGGTATGATGAATCTTACTGAAGATATGTATAAGTACATTGCTAAAAATGTTTGTGGCAAAACTACATTTAAATATATTGGCCATGAAGTTGATTTATCTGGTGAATGGAAACGTGTATCAATGACTGATGCTATTAAAGAAAAAACAGGAATTGATTTTAAAACAAACCATTACACATTAGAAGAAGCAACAGCTCTTGCTAAAGAACATGGCATTGAAGTTGAAAAACATTTTACAGTTGGACATATTATTAATGCTTTCTTTGAAAAATATGTTGAAGAGACATTAATTCAACCAACATTCTTATATGGTCATCCAATTGAAATTTCTCCATTAACAAGAGCTAATGAAGAAGATCCAAGATTTGTTGATAGATTTGAATTATTTATTTCAGGTCACGAGTGCGCAAATGCTTATACTGAATTAAATGATCCAATTGATCAATTAGGAAGATTTGAAGATCAATTAAAAGCTAAAGAATTAGGTGATGAAGAAGCTAATGATATTGATATGGATTTCGTAGAAGCACTTGAATATGGTATGCCTCCAACAGGTGGTATTGGTTATGGTATTGATAGATTAGTAATGTTATTTACTGAATCTGAATCAATTAGAGATGTTATTTTATTCCCTACAATGAAGGAAAGACAAGGATAATAGTTCATAATTTGCACTAGATAAAAAATAAAAAGTGCAAAAATTGCACTTTTTATATTGTTAAAAAGTGCAAATAATAATATATAATTTGTTAAATAAAGTAATAAAATTGAATTTGAAATATAACTAAGAATATATAGCTGAAATATTTTTAGGGGGAACTTATGGAAAAAGGTATGGAGAAAAAATGGGGATTACCTACCGCATTATCAATGGTAATAGGTATTGTTATTGGCTCAGGAATATTCTTTAAAGCTGTTAAAGTATTAAGTTTAACAAAAGGTAATATGTCCCAAGCATTATTGATTATTGGTATTGTTGGAATGATATGTGTTGTTTGTTCTAATGTATTTGCTAATATGGGAAGACATTATTCTAAATGTAATGGTCTTGTTGATTATGCTGAAGTTGCTTGTGGAGAAAAATATGCATACTTTGTAGGTTTCTTTACTTCTACTATTTATAATCCAGTTATTGCTGCAACATTATCTTATATAGGTGCATCATATTTTTGTATGATGTTAGGTATTGAACAATATGGTCAAGCAAATACTGGTATTGCTATATTATTTATGACAATTATTGTTGTTATGAATATGTTAGCTCCAAAGCTTGCAGGAAAATTTCAAGTTGGAACAACTGTAATTAAACTTACTCCAATTGTATTAATGGCAGTTATTGGTACTATTGTTGGTTTAGTAAATGGTAATGGTATAACTATTTTTACAAGTCCAACTGTACAAAGTACTGATGCAAATGGGTTATTTGCTGGAATATGTGCATTTGCTTTTGCATATGAAGGATGGATTTCTGCAACAACAATTAATGAAGAATACAAAATCCTAAAAGAGATTTACCTTTAGCTTTAACTATTGGTGGAATATTCTGTACAGTTATTTATATGTTATATGTATATTCAATGAGTGCTACTTTATCTGCTGATCAAATTATTGCAGCAGGTGATAATTTACCAAAGTTAGCTTTCAGTAATATCTTTGGTAATGCTATTGGAAATATTATTCTTGGTATTATTGTTATTTCGTGTTTAGGAACAGCTAATGGTATGACAATGTCTACAATGAGAGGCTTTTATTCATTAGCTATTAGAGGAAGAGGCGCAAAACCAGAAGCTGTTGCTGATATAGATGTTTCTACTGGCATGCCTTTAAAATCTTGTATTATTGGTTTTGCTTTCATGGGATTCTGGTTATTTCAATTATCAACTTTATGTTTCCAAGGACCACTAGTATTTAATGGAACACATAATCCTGCTTGGTTATTAGCTTGGGAAGCAGATGAAATATGTATTATTACTTTATATGCTTTATATATTCCAATATTTATTCATATTATTAAATCAGAAAAAGAATTTAATTTTATTAATAGATTTGTATTACCAATCTTAGCAACCATTGCTTCATTATTTATGTGTTATTGTGCATATTATGCATATGGTATTCAAATACTATATTATCTATTCTTCTTTATAGTATTACAGGGTGTTGGTATGTATTTATACGAAGAAAGAAAAAGACCTAGTATTTTTAGAAGAAGAATTAAATAATTATTAACAATAAAGGACAATCAATAGATTGTCCTTTTTAGTTATAAAATAGTATTTATATGGAATTAAATGTTAATAGAGAAGAAATATTAAATGGAAATATAGTTAAAGGCTTAATAAAATTAGCACTTCCTTTAATGTTACTTAATCTAATAAATACATTATATTCAATAGTAGATACTTACTTTGTTGCTAAGATAGGTGAATTACAAGTAGGAGCTATTACTTTAGTATCTCCTATTACAGGATGTGGAATTGCTTTTTCTTTTGGACTATCAGCAGCTGGTGTAGCTATGATAGCAAGATCTTTAGGTGAAAATAATAATGAAAAAGCAAATAAAATAGCTACTCATTTAATAATATTAGCGATTAGTTTAGGAATAATAATCACATTAACATGTGTTATATTTTCATCACAATTTCTAGGTTGGTTAAATACACCAAGTGATATTTATGAATATACTTTTGATTACTATATAGCTATTTCTTTTGATTATGTATTTTTGTTTCTATTAACTATTTATCAAGCAATAAGACAATCAAGTGGGGATTCAAAGTCTGGTGCAAGAATTAATATCATAGCATCATTATTAAATTGTGTCTTAGATCCATTATTTATTTTTGTCTTTAAGATGGGAACATTTGGTGCAGCACTAGCTACTGTATTATCAAAAGCATTAATGTGTCCATTTGTTTTTAAAGGATTATATGATCAATCAAATCCAGTTAGTATTTCTTTTAAAGATTATAAGATTGATTTTAAACTAATGTTAAATATTATTAGAGTATCTATTCCTGCTTCACTTGGGCATTTATTATCATCGTTTGGTTTTGTCTTGATGTCTAGAGAAATTGTTTCTTATGGTTCTATTGTTATGTCTGGTTATGGAATTGGTTCTTCTATTTCTTCAATATTTTATATTCCTGTTGATACAGTTGGTTTATCTTTACCAACTTATATTGGACAAAACTTAGGCGCTAATAATCCAAAGCGTGCAAAACAATGTTATTCATCTGCAATTAAAATTGTCTTAATAATATCACTTGTAACAATTATTATTGGTTTAAATACATGTAAATATTTTGTTTTCTTATTTATTAAAGATGCATCTGATGAATTATTAAAGATTGCTGTTGAATATGCTAGTTTCTGTATAGCTACTTCATTCTTTATGGGATGGTTTAATAGTTTATGTGGCGTATTTGATGGATCAACTAATACTAAAATATCTATGGTTTTATCTGCTGCAAGAATTTTATTTATTAGAATGCCAATAGTATATTTACTTGCAAGAGTAACAAACCTTCAATATACAGGTATTTGGGTATCAATGATAATCTCTAATTTTATTACTTGTAGTATTGGACAAATCCTATATTTTAAGTATCCATGGGACAAAAAAGCAATAAAGGTATAATATTAGATAGAATTATGTACAAGATATTATCGAAAAAAAGCTTAAATAGTACAGTTATTGAAATGGTTATTGAAGCGCCAATGGTAGCTAAAAAAGCAAAACCAGGTCAATTTATTATTTTAAGAGTTAACGAAGATGGCGAAAGAATACCGCTTACTATAGCAGGTACTATTAATAATGGCGTAAAAATAATATTCCAAGTTGTTGGAGCTACAACTTTATTATTAGCAAATAAAAATGAAGGTGAAACAATTGAAGATTTTGTTGGACCTTTAGGTAATCCAACTAAAATAGAAAATTTAAAAGATGTTTGTATTATTGGTGGTGGTGCAGGATGTGCTATTGCTTTACCAATTGCTGAAGCTCTACACAAACAAGGAAGTAATGTAACAACAATAATTGGTTTTAGAAATAAAGACTTATTAATTTTAGAAGATGATTTTAGAAAATGTTCTAATGAATTAATTGTTACAACAGATGATGGATCATATGGTGTACATGATAATGTTACAGGTCCTTTAAAGAAATTATTAAGTGAAGGAAAACATTTTGATGAAGTAATAACAATTGGTCCATTAGTGATGATGAAGTTTGTTGTGTTAACTTGCAAAGAATTTAATGTGCCATGTACTGTATCAATGAATCCAATAATGATTGATGGAACAGGAATGTGTGGTGGATGTAGATTAACATTAAATGTTGATGGAAAGAAAGTTACAAAGTTTGCTTGTGTTGATGGACCAGACTTTGATGGATATCAAATAGATTTTGATGAAGCTAGCATGAGAAATAGAATGTATAGTGATTTTGAAAAACATACATATGAAGCTACATGTAATCTTCTTAACAAGGATGTTAAATAATGGCTGATTTAAATATGAAAAGAAATGCTATGCCTATTCAAGATCCAAAAGTAAGAACTCATAATTTTGATGAAGTTGCTTTTGGCTACTCAGAAAAGTTAGCTATTGATGAAGCACAAAGATGTCTACATTGTTTAAACAAACCATGTGTAAGTGGTTGTCCTGTTAATATAAATATTCCTGATTTTATTGAGGAAGTAAAAAAAGGAGAATTTGAAAAAGCTTATCAAATAATAGCTATTTCATCATCTTTAGCATCTATTTGTGGAAGAGTTTGTCCTCAAGAAACACAATGTGAAAGTAAATGTGTTAGAGGAATAAAAGGTGAAGCAGTAGCTATTGGTAGACTAGAAAGATTTGTTGGAGACTATCATCGTAATTTAAATATAAAAAATGAAAAAGTTAAATCAAATGGAATTAAAGTTGCCGTTATCGGAAGTGGACCAAGCGGATTAACATGTGCTGGTGATTTAGCAAAGAAAGGTTATGAAGTAACAATTTTTGAAGCACTTCATACAGCCGGTGGTGTTTTAGTTTATGGTATTCCAGAGTTTAGACTTCCAAAAGAAATTGTTAAAAAAGAAATAAACAATTTAATTGATATGGGTGTTAAAGTTGAAACAAATGTTGTTGTTGGTAAGACAATAACAATTGATGAAATTCTAGAAGATTATTCTGCTGTATATGTTGCTACTGGTGCAGGACTTCCAAACTTTATGAATATACCTGGTGAATCATTAAATGGTGTTTATTCAGCAAATGAATATTTAACAAGATCAAATTTAATGAAATCATATTTAAAAGATTCTTCAACACCAATTAAACGAAGCAAAAATGTTGCAGTAGTTGGTGGTGGTAATGTTGCGATGGATGCAGCACGTACTGCTTTAAGACTTGGTGCAGAAAATGTTTATATTGTATATAGAAGATCAATGGTTGAACTTCCTGCAAGAAAAGAAGAAGTTGAACATGCTATAGAAGAAGGAATTGAATTTAAATTATTAAATAATCCTGTTGAGATTATTGGCGATAATGGAAATGTTGTTGGTATTAAATGTATCAAGATGGAATTAGGCGAACCAGATGAAAGAGGTAGAAGAAGACCTGTTGAAATTGAAGGAAGCGAATTTACTATTGATGTTGATACAGTAATAATGGCTATTGGTACTTCACCAAATCCATTAATAAAATTCACTACTGAAGGCTTAGAAGTTACTAATCGTGGTGGTATTATTGTTGATGATTTTGGAAAAACTACTAAAGATAAGGTATATGCAGGCGGAGATGCTGTAACAGGAGCTGCCACGGTAATATCTGCTATGGGAGCTGGTAAAGTAGCAGCCAAATCTATTGATGAAATGTTAAGAAAGTAAGGAAAACCTTACTTTTCTTTTACTTTAGAGTTAACATAATAGAGTATGTTTAAATCATATAAGGAAGACATATTAGAAGGTAATATTGCAGAACAACTATTGTTGTTCTTTTTTCCAGTCTTAATTGGATATATATTTCAACAGTTATACAACACTATTGATGCTGTAATAGTAGGTACTTTTGTTGGTAAAGAAGCGTTAGCTGCAGTTGGTGGAACAACAGGAACATCAATTAGTTTAATTGTTAATTTTATTTGGGGACTTACAAGTGGAGTTAGTGTTATTGTTGCTCAATATTATGGAAGAAGAGATTATGATGGAGTAAGTCGTGCAGTAAAAACAGGAATGTTTTTAGGATTAGTATTAGGTTTATTAATGACAGTAGTTGGTATTGCTTTAACTCCTGCGTTATTAAATTTATTAAATGTTCCATCAGATATTTATGATTTATCTGTAATATATATGAGAATATTTTTAGCTGGCTTAGTACCATTTATGATTTATAACGTTGGTGCTGCAATTCTTCGTGCAACAGGTGATTCAAAACGTCCATTATATTTTTTAATATTATCTGCAGTTATTAATGTAATACTTGATTATATATTTGTAAGATATTTTAAATGGAGTGTATCAGGTGCTGCGATTGCAACTGTTATTGCACAAGTTGTTTGTTGTATATTAATGTTAATTCTATTAAAGAATACAGATGATTGTTATCAATTTGAAATTAAAGATTTTGGTTATGATTCAGCATTATTAAGTAAGACGATAGTACTAGGTTTACCAGCAGGAATACAATCAGTTGTTTATTCTGTTTCAAATTTATTTATTCAAGCAAGAGTAAATGCATTTGGTACAAATACTGTAGCTGCGTATACTGCTTTTGGTAAGATTGATGGTTTCTATTGGAATTATTCATCAGCATTTGGTGTAGCTTGTATGACAGTAGTTGGACAAAATTATGGTGCTGGTAAAATTGCTAGAGTAAAAGATTCTATTAAATATTCAATTATTATGGAATTAATAGGAACAGTTATGATTGGTGCTGCTTGTTACTTTGGGGCAACTCCATTAATTGGATTATTTACTAAGGATAAAGAAGTTATATTAATTGGTGTAGAAATGCTTAAATTCTTAAGCCTTGTATGGTTTACATTTAATCCAATAGAAATAATATCTTCAGCTGCGAAAGCATGTGGCGATACTATTGTTCCAATGATTATTTCAGCAACATGTATTTGTGGAATAAGAATAATATACTTATTGTTTGTTCCATATAAAACAGTAATACAAGCACTATACTGTTATCCAATATCATGGGTAATTACTTCAATTGCTTTTGGAATATATTTTGTAACAGGAAAGTGGATGAAGAAAAATATATAATTAACTTATGAATAAAACTAATGCAATTAGACAATTAGACACAAATAATATAAGTTATGAAGTTTTTGAATATCCTACTGATGGTGCATTAGATGCAGTGAGTGTAGCAGGATATCTAAAAGAAAATCCTGAACAAGTATTTAAAACATTAGTAACAGTTGGAAGTAGTAAAACAAATTATGTATTTGTTGTTCCAGGTAATAATGAATTAGATTTAAAGAAAGCTGCTAAAGCAGTAAATGAAAAATCAATTGAAATGATTCCTCAAAAAACATTATTACCATTAACTGGTTATATTCATGGTGGTTGTTCACCAATTGGAATGAAGAAATTATTTAAAACAGTAATTGATGAAACAGCAGTATTATTTGATTATATTTATGTATCTGCTGGTAAAATTGGTATGCAAATTAAAATTAATCCTAATGATTTAATTAAATTAATTAATGGAGAATTTGTTGATATTAAGAAGATATAATAGAACTATGAGAGAAAAGTATAAAAGTATTGGATTAGATTATGATCTAATCATTAGTAAATATCCTAGTATTGAAGAATATGAGGAAGTAGTAAACGCTTATTTAAGTGATCCGTTTTTTAATGAACTAGGAGATTATATAGATAAGGAAGACTACGAACTTGCTAAAGATGCAACAAAAGGTCTATTTATCTTAGCTCAAGAATTATATATTTATCCTTTATATATGGCATTAATGGAAGTATATGAGGATTTAGAAGACGAATTATATAAGGATATTAGACCTCATTATGATGAAATGATTAAAGTTTATAAAAATATAAGGGGTGTTTTCTGTGCTTGATGCTATAGTTGTTGGTGCAGGGCATGCAGGGTGCGAAGCAGCGTATTCTTTAGCAAAAGCTGGTAAGAAAACAGCTCTTGTTACTATTGCTGTTTCTCACATTGCTTCTATGCCTTGTAATCCTTCTATTGGAGGACCAGCAAAAGGAATAGTAGTAAGAGAAATAGATGCTTTAGGTGGAATAATGCCTAAGATTGCTGATAAAACAGCACTTCAATTTAAAATGTTGAACACAACAAAAGGTCCAGGTGTTTGGAGTATGCGTGTTCAATCAGATAAACCAGAATATTCAAAAGCTATGCAAGATGTTCTAATGAACTTAGATAATCTTGAAGTTATTGAAGATATTTGTGAAGAAGTAATAATTGAAGATAAAAAGTTTAAAGGTATAAGACTTCAAAAAGGTGGAAACCTTGAAGCTAAAGTATGTATCTTAACAACAGGAACTTACATGGATTCATGTACGATGATTTCATCTGAAGTTGTTTCTGAAGGACCAGATCATCAACCTACAACAAAAAATTTATCTGAATCATTAAGAAAAAATGGAATTAATTTATTTAGATTAAAAACGGGAACTCCACAAAGAGTTAAAACAAGTACAATAGATTTTTCTAAAACAAAGTATGAACCAGGAACAAAAGATTTTATTAGGTTCTCAGAAGAAACAGAATCTATACTTCCATTTGAAGAACAACTTCCATGTTATTTAACATATACAACAGATGAAACTAAAAAAATTATTTTAGATAATTTAAATAAATCATCAATGTATTCAGGAGTTGTTAAAGGTGTTGGACCAAGATATTGCCCATCTATTGAAGATAAGATTGTAAGATTTAAAGATAAAGAAAGACACCAATTATTCTTAGAACCTATATCAAGAGGATTAGATTTAACATATGTTCAAGGTTTTTCAACATCTATGCCTCGTGATGTTCAAGAAAAAATGGTTCATAGTTTAATAGGATTAGAACATGCAGAGATTGTTAAGTATGCTTATGCAATTGAATATGATGCTGTAGATCCTTTACAAGTAAAAGCTAATTTAGAATTAAAAGATATTGATGGATTATTCATTTCAGGCCAAATATTAGGCACTTCTGGATATGAAGAAGCTGCTGGTCTTGGTATTATGGCAGGAATAAACGCAAGAAGAAAAATAGATAATGAATCACCATTTGTCCTAAAAAGAGATGAAGCATATATTGGTGTAATGATTGATGATTTAATTACTAAAGGAACAAAAGAACCTTATCGTTTATTAACATCACGTGCAGAATATAGATTATTAATGAGACATGATAATGCTGAACATCGTTTAATAAAATATGGATATGAAAATAAATTAATTAGTGAAGAACGTTATCAAAAGTATTTGAATAAGAAACAAAAACTAGAAGAATTAAAACAATATCTAGTAGAAACTAAAATTTCATATGAAACAGGAATCAATGAATATTTAAATAACATTGGTTATGAAGAAGATGATAATACTTCACATAATGCATATGAATTATCTAAACGTCCAAATGTTGAAATAAAAGATTTATTAGAATATTTAGATAATCATGATTATTCTGATGATTTAATTAATGAAGTTCAAATTGAAATTAAATATGAAGGATATATTGATAAAGCTCGTAGAGAAGCTAATCATATGTTGAAAATGGATAATATTAAATTACCAACAGATGTTGATTATACAAAAGTTGATAATTTAGCACTTGAAGCTAGACAAAAGCTAAATCAAGTAAAGCCTTATACATTAGGCCAAGCTAGTAGAATATCAGGCATTAATCCTAGTGATATTCAAGTACTTGCAATATGGTTAAAACAAAAAAATAGCTAATTCATTGGAATTAGCTATTTTTATTATAAATTTTCTTTGTCTTTTAGATACATACAATAACCGATTATTATTGCAGCTATTGAAGCTAGAGCAACAAACACAATAGTAAGAGTTCTAGCAGATCCTACAGCTTTTGTAATGATTTGATTACCAATCATAACAATAGCCATGATAATAAACATAATAAATAGGATTCTTAGTATTCCTTTAGGATATCTAGCAGCTAAATCTCTGAAGAATCCTTTAGATTTAGGTCTTACAAAGTTCTTTTGAATAGGTAAATCTTTTAAGAATATTGTATGGAATAAGATAGTTGATACAACATATGCAACCACACCTATTAATATAGAAAGCCATACATTTAATCTTAATAAAACAAGTAGAGATCCTAACATTATTGATAATGGTAGTCTCATTTGCCATGTAGAGAACTTACTAACATATTGATTCGTAATGATATATCCGGTTTTAGTGAATGTATCATAATAAATTGTTTGGTTTTTTTCATGAATATGATAAATATTATAACCAGTTAATTGTCTTGCATTATAGCCTGAATAATTCGCCATATATGTTACCTCACATCCTTATTATATAATGATAATGATGAAACTAGAAGAATTAAAAAACATATTTAAATTATCAGATATCCAAGAAAAACAATTAGATGATTATGCTAAGTTTTTAATTGAATATAATGAAAAAATCAATCTAACTGCTATTACAGAATATGAAGATATAATAGAAAAACATTTTTATGATTCTTTAATTCCATTACTTCATAAAGATATTAAAGGAACATTAGTAGATGTTGGAACAGGTGCAGGTTTTCCTGGAGTTGTTTTAAAAATTGTTAAACCAGAATTAAAAGTATTATTAATTGAACCAATTACAAAAAGATGTGTATTCTTAAATGAATTAATAAAAAAATTAAATCTTAAAGATATTGAAGTATTAAATACAAGAGGTGAAGAATATAGTATTAAGCATCGTGAAGAATATGATTTTGTTACAGCAAGAGCTGTTACAAATTTAAATGCTTTAATTGAAATATGTGGTGCAATGGTAAAGGTTGATGGATACTTTATTGCATTAAGAGGAAAAGATGGATTACAAGAAGTAGATGATGCTCAAGTTGCTATTAAAACTATGGGCTTTGAAATTGAAAATACATATAAAGATAATTTAAGTGACGGGTCAACAAGAATTAGTAGTTTTATTAAGAAAACTACTAAAACTGCTAAATCATTTCCTAGAAAATATAGTATAATTAAGCATGACCCAATATGCAAGAAATAATTAAGATTAAATTGAACAAAATCATACCTAATAAGTCTCAACCAAGACTAGATTTTTATGATGATTCAATTGAAGGTTTAGCTGAAAGTATTAAAGAAAATGGCTTATTACAGCCGATAAGTGTAAGAAAAGCTGGAAATAAATATGAATTAATAGCAGGTGAAAGAAGATTTAGAGCTTGCTCATTAATAGGACTAAAAGAAATAAGTGCTATTGTATATGATAAAACAGATGAAGAATCAGCTAACCTTGCATTAATTGAAAACATCCAAAGAGAAGATCTAAATGCCGTTGAACAAGCTTTAGCTATGAGAAGAATAATGCAACAAGAGAATTTAACTCAAGAAGAATTAGCAGATCGTCTGGGTTACAAACAATCTACAGTTGCAAATAAATTAAGATTATTAAAACTTCCTGATTATATTAAGAATGCAATATCTCAAGGAACAATTACTGAAAGACATGCACGTGCATTATTAAAACTTCCAGAGAATAAATTAGAAGAAGTATTTATGACTATAACAAATCGTAAATACAATGTAAGTAAAACTGAAGAATATGTAAAAGGTATTACTGAAAAGAAAAAATCTAAAGGTGTATCAGGAAATGTTCAAGTTGGTTTAAACACAATTAAACAAGCTTACGATATGTGTCGTAAAGCTGGTATTGATGCAGACTTTAAAACAACTGATTATGCAGATAATTTAAAAATAACAATTAAAATAAAGAAATTAGGTGGTAGATAATATGACAAGAATAATAGCAATCGCGAATCAAAAAGGTGGAGTTGGTAAAACAACATCTTCAATAAACTTAGCAGCTGGTTTAGCTTATTTAAATAAGAAAGTATTATTAATAGACTTTGACCCTCAAGGAAATGCTACTTCTGGTATTGGTCATACTATTGATAATAATGACAGAACTGTATATGATGCATTATCTGGTCAAGCTCATATTAGAGATTGTATTAAGAAAATGAATCGTCCACCACTTGATATCTTACCTGCAAATATTAATCTAGCTGGTGCAGATCTAGAACTTGCAAAGCTAGAAAGTAATAGAGAACAACGTCTAAAAGAGACTTTAGCTCCTATTATGGACGAATATGAATATATTATTATTGATTGTCCTCCTTCATTAGGACTATTAAATACAAATGCTTTAACAGCGGCTGATTCTGTATTAATTCCAGTACAATGTGAATACTATGCTCTAGAAGGTGTTACACAATTACTTCAAACTATTAGATTAGTACAAAAACTATTTAATCCTCGTTTAAAGATTGAAGGATTATTATTAACAATGTATGATGCAAGAACTAAATTAAGTTCAGAAGTTGCTCAAGAAGTATATAAACACTTTAAAGAAAAAGCTTATCGTACATATATTCCAAGAAACATTAAGTTATCTGAAGCACCAAGTGTTGGTAAATCAATTTATGATTATGATATGAATTGTGAAGGTGCTAGAGCATATGTAGCTTTAACTAAAGAAGTTATTGATAATAACAAAGGAGAATAGTTATGGCAAACAATCAAAAATTAGGAAAAGGTTTAGGCGCAATATTTGGAAACGATATTGATGCCGTATTAGATGAAATATCTAGAGGTGAATCAGAATATAAGGGTGATTCTGCAAAAATTAAAGTAGCAGATATAAGACCAAATCCATATCAACCAAGAAAGAAATTTGATGAAACAGGCTTAAGTGAACTTGCAGATTCAATTAAGGAACATGGAGTATTTAATCCAATTCTTGTAAGAAAATCAATTAGTGGATATGAATTAATTGCTGGTGAAAGAAGACTAAGAGCTTCAAAGTTAGCTAAACTTGAAGAAATTCCTGCTATCATTGTTGATTTTGATGATCGCGATATGATGGAAGTATCTCTTCTTGAAAATATACAAAGAGAAGATTTATCACCACTTGATGAAGCAAAAGCATATGAACAATTAATTAAGAAATTAAATTACACACAAGAAGAATTAGGTAAACGTGTTAGTAAATCAAGAACATATATTACTAATACAATGAGATTATTAAAATTACCTGCTAAGATTCAAGATTTATTAAATAGTGGTAAGTTAAGCTATGGTCATGCAAGAGCACTTCTTGCAATAGATGATGAAGAAACAATGGAGAAACTTGCTAATAGATGTATTAAAGAAAATCTAACAGTAAGAGACATTGAAAGATTAGCAAGAGAAGATAAACCTAAAGCTGCATCAAGACCAAAGGCAACTACTGATCCATATCTAAATAGTGTAAGAAGAAAACTAGAAGATAAGTTTGCAACACAAGTTGAAGTAGATAACAAGAAGATTGCTATTCATTATGGCAATACTAAAGAACTAAATAGAATATTAGAAATCTTAGATTGTCTAGATAAATAGGAGTAACAAAATGAGTGAGAAACAAGAAGATAAAATTGTATTATCATTAAATGATAATAAAACTGTAGAAACTGCTGATGTTAGTGAAGAAGAATTAAAAGAAGTTAGATTAGATGATTCTCAATTAACAGATGAAGAAAAGAAAATGGTTGATGATTTTGCTAAGCAAATTGATATCACAGAAACAAATTCTATTCTTCAATATGGTGCAGCTGCACAAAATAAAGTTGCAGAGTTTTCAGAAGGAATATTAAAAAAAGTTAATGATGATGATCTTGGAGATGTTGGTGAAGAATTAACAAAAGTAGTAAGAGAAATTAATAACTTTAAGATTAATAAAAATGAAAATATTTTTTCAAAACTATTTAAAAAAGGTGCTGACAACATTCAAGATCTAAAAGTAAAATATGATTCAGCTGAAAAAAATATTGAAAAGGTTGTTAACATCTTAGAAAATCATCAAGTTACTTTATTAAAAGATATTTCATTACTTGATCAACTATATGAAAAGAATACAGTTAATTTTAAAGAATTAACTATGTATATCTTAGCTGGTTATAAAGCTTTAGATAAGATTAAAAATGAAGATTTACCAGCAGCATTAAAAAAGGCTGAGGAGACTAAACTTCCTGAAGATAGCCAAGCTGCTAATGATTTAGCTAACAGTATTAATCGTTTTGAAAAGAAGCTTCATGATTTAGAGCTAACTAGGGTAGTAGCTATTCAAATGGCCCCTCAAATTAGGCTTATTCAAAATAATGACACATTAATGGTAGAGAAGATTCAATCAACTTTAGTTAATACTATCCCATTATGGAAGTCTCAAATGCTTATTGCTTTAGGCATTTCTCATTCAAAAGAAGCTATAAAAGCTGAAAATGAAGTTACAGAAATGACTAATAGAATGCTTAAAGAAAATGCTGAAAACATCAAATCTGCTACTATTGATACAGCTAAGCAATCAGAAAGAGGCATTGTTGATATAGAAACATTAACAGAGACTAACAAGAAGTTAATTGAAACACTTGAAGAAGTTCAAAAAATTCAAAAAGAAGGCAAAGAGAAACGTGCTCAAGCTCAAGTTGAATTAAGAAAAATTGAAGATGAACTTCAAAATAAATTAATGGATATAAAAGAAACGTTAGAAAATAAATGAGACATTATGACATGTACCCCTAATCCTGGACAAGAATAAGGGGTATTTTTATGAAATATAG
>JAUNQJ010000008.1 GCA_030536265.1 Erysipelotrichaceae bacterium | reverse complement strand
CCCTAATTTATGTCCCATAAAAAAACTACCTCCTTAGAGATAGTTTCTTATAAAAACTTCCTTTTTACTAGTGAACTAAATGGGGTCCACTGTCATAATCGACCTTTTATTTTTATTATGATATTATATAGAGGTACGAAGATAGAAGAGTAGTACTTAATGTAAGTTACTAAAGAGAATGGGTGTTAGCTGGAAATCCCTAGTAATCGATTTAAGGAATTCACTTCTTAGTTGGACCAATCATCCACGTTACTCGCGTTAAGAGCTTAAGTAAAAAGTAAAGGTGGTACCGCGAATTTTTCGCCCTTGGGATCACCTTTTTATTTTGTTAGGAGGGAACTATGTTAGATTTAGAAAAAGTAAAAAGCGAAGCACTTGAAGCAATAAAAAACGTTGCTGATGAAAAAGCTTTAGAAGAACTTCGTATTGAATACTTATCTAAAAAAGGTAAGATTCAAGCGTTGATGCAAGAAATGAAGAATTTATCTGCTGAAGAGAAACCAAAGTTTGGCCAACTTGTTAACGATTTAAAGAATTCAGTAACCGAAACTTTAGAAAACAAGAAAGAAGAGTTAGGCAGTGCTTTATTAAATGCTAAATTAATAGCTGAAAAAGTTGATATTACATTAGATGAATATACACCAAAGATTGGTACTCTACATCCATTAACTTTGGTTGAAAAGGAATTAATGGATATCTTTATTGGTATGGGCTATAACGTTGCAGAAGGTCCTGAAGTTGAATTTGATGAATACAACTTTACTCGTGCGAATACTCCTGAAGGACATCCTGCTAGAGATATGCAAGATACTTTCTATGTAGATGTTAATAAACTTTTAAGATCTCAAACTACTGCAATTCAAATGAGAGTTTTAGAAGCTGAACATGATAAATTACCTATCAAAGTTATTTGCCCTGGTAAAGTTTATAGAAGAGATGATGATGATGCTACTCACTCTCATCAATTTATGCAATGTGAAGGTCTAGTAATAGGGGAAAACATTACTGTTGCAGACTTAAAAGGAACATTAGAATTAATGATTCGTGAATTGTTTGCAAAAGATGCAAAGATTCGTTTTAGACCATCATATTTCCCATTCACTGAACCATCATTTGAAGTTGATATGACTTGTCATGTATGTGGTGGTAAGGGCTGTCCAACTTGTAAAGGAACAGGATGGATTGAAATACTTGGATCTGGTATGGTTCATCCAAACGTTTTAGAAGCTGCTGGTATTGATTCTAAGAAATATACTGGTTTCGCATTTGGTGTTGGAATAGACAGACTTGCTATGATGAAATACGGTATCAACGATATCCGTGATCTATTTACAAATGATATCCGTTTCTTAAACGGTTTTAAGAGATAGGAGGTTAAGATAATGTTATTAAGTTTAAATTGGTTAAAAGATTATATTGATATTTCAGATTTAACTGTTGAACAAATTGTTGATCAAATGGTTAAATGTGGTTTTGAAGTTGAATCTATTGAAAAACTTGGACAAGGCACAAACCTTATCGTTGGTGAAGTGTTAGAATGCGAACCTCATCCAGATTCTGATCATTTACATGTTACTAAAGTAAATATTGGCAAAGAAGTATTAGACATAGTTTGTGGCGCTCCTAACTGTAGAAAAGGTTTAAAAGTAATTGTTGCTCAAGTTGGAGCTAAGCTTCCTGGTGGTGAAATTAAAGCTGGAGTTATTAGAGGTGAAAAATCTAATGGAATGCTTTGTTCATTACTTGAACTAGGTGTATCTAAAGATTTATTACCTGATAATTCTCCATCACAAGATGGCATTGAAGAATTAGGTGAAGAGTTTAAAGTAGGCGATACTGATATATTAAGTAAATTAGGATATGATGATACTATTTTAGATATCTCTATTTATGCTAATAGACCTGATTGCTTAGCAGTTCACAATATGGCTAAAGAAATTGCCGCAATTTTAAGAAGACCTTGTAAGCTTCCTGAATTTGATGGAGCTAGTAAAATTGGTTCAAAAGGAAAGTTCACTTTAGAATCTAAATCTAGTAATTGTCCTCATTTCTTAGCTAAAGTATGCAATTCGGTTACTATTAAAGAATCACCTAAATGGTTACAAGATCATTTAAGAAGTAATGGCGTTAAGTGTATTAATAACTTAGTTGATATTTCTAACTATGTAATGCTTGAAACTGGTCAACCGATGCATTTCTATGATTTAAGAAGTAATCCTACTAGAGAAATTACAGTTAGAGATGATTTAGAAATGAAATATCTTGCTCTTGATGGTATAGAATACGATATCAAGAAGGGCGATATTATGATCACTTCTGAAGGCAAACCAATTGGTATTGGTGGAATCATGGGTGGTGAAGCTACAAAAATATTAGATGACACATCATCATTAATTATTGAAGCAGCACTATTTGATCACGCTCAAATTAGAAGAACATCTAATAGACTTGGTTTACAAACAGAGGCTGCTGCAAGATTCTCTAAAGGTTTAGAGCCTCTAGCTCAACAAAAAGCAATGGATAGAGCTGTTCAATTATTAATTGAACTTGCCGATGCTAAAGATTTTGAAGAAACTGTTGAATATGGTTCTGATAACTATACACCAATTAAAGTAGAAGAAACATTAGAACACTTAAATACATTAATTGGTAAGAACTACGAAATGGATGAAGTTAAAGAGGTATTAACATCATTAGACTTCAAACCTGAAATTAATGGAAACACTTTCGTATCGAATATTCCTTCTTATAGAACTGATGTTAAGATTCGTGAAGATATTGATGAAGAAATTTGTCGTTTAACTGATTTTGATGATTTAGAATCAACTCTTCCATTATTACCTCAAACAGTAGGAAGATTATCTAAAGCTCAATCAATTAGAAAAACTATTAGAGAAGTCTTACCTAATGCAGGACTTAATGAAGCTTATACTTATACATTAGTTGATGGTAAGTATATTGAAGATGCTTGTCTAAAAAACGGTGATGCTGTAGAAGTTTTATCTCCTTTATCTGATCAAAGAAGATATGTTAGAACTTCTTTAATGAACTCATTATTAGAAGCTCTTGCATATAACTTAGACCATTCAAATAGTAATATTAATTTATTTGAAATATCTAAGGTTTACTATAAAGATCATGACGAAGAAAGATTAGGTATTTTACTTGATGGCAGTTTAATGGAATCTAAAGTAAAACATTTAAATCTTGTTAATGATTTCTATACATTAAAAGGACTTGTAATGGCTTTATTAGATAAACTAGGCTATGAAAAGGGAAGAGTAATGATTGTCGAGAATGATCTTGATACTGTTCACTTCCATCCAACTGTATCTTGTTTAATAAAGATGAATAATAAAGTTATTGGTATCTTAGGAAAGATTCATCCTACATTTGCTAAGAAATATAAGTTAAATGATGTTTATTATTCTGAAATTATTCTTGATGAACTAATTTCTTCTAATCCTGCTAAAGTTAAAGCACCTGTAATTAATAAGTACCCATCTATTTCAAGAGACATTTCTATCGTTGTTAAAGAAGATGTAAAAGCCGCTGAATTAATTAAAGCAATTATTAAAGCTGGTGGTAAACTTGTTAAGTCTGTTGAAGTATTTGATATTTATAAAGGTGAGCATATCGAAACTGGATTTAAGTCTGTATCATTAAATATCGTATATGAAGATAGTGAAAAGACATTAAAAGTAGAAGATATTAATGCTCCTCATCAAAAGATTATGGATGAATTAAATAAAGCTTATCAAGCTAGTCAGAGATAATAAAAGAAGCGTTCAGTATATACTGAACGCTTTATTTTTTTATAGCTTTTAATATTTCTTCTATTTCGTCGTAATAATCTCTACGATCTTCAATAGCCATATATTTATCTACGCCTTTACCCAAGAATAACAACAAATCATTCTTTTGAGCATTAGACACAGCTTTAGCTATTGCTTCTTTTCTATCTAAGACTATTTCATAATTTGTTTTATCTGTGCTATCAAGCATCATCTTAATAATGTCTTCAACTTTCTCATATCTAGGATCATCTTGAGTTAAATATGCATAAGATGATAATTCAAGGGTAGTTTTTCCTACTTCTTTACGCTTGAACGGGTCTCTTCCACCAGATTGACCTGTTATAGTAACGATTCTATTTACATCTAATGTATTTGCAAATTCTAGTACATTTTTGACAGCGTTTGCTGTATGAGCATAATCGACTATACAGTAGAAATCTTGTCCTTCATCAATTACTTGCATTCTTCCTGGAATTACTAGTTTATTACATTTATTTATTAAATCTTCAACATTAAAACCTAATTTTGTTAAAGCTAGAAGGGATAAAGATAAGTTTTCAACATTAAACTTTCCCAATAATGATGTTTCAACATTATATGACTTATTATTTAAAGTAATACATATATCAGTTTTGTTTGGTAAACATTTAAATGAATTTATAATTAGATTATCATTATTTGTACCATATGTTACAAAATCATTTGATACTTTTTTAATTTCATTAAAATGAATATCATTACTATTTAATACTTGTGTGTTTGAATTAATGAATAGTTGTTTTTTGCATTCGATATAGTTTTCTAATGTTTTGTGAGTATTTAAGTGCTCTGAAGTGATATTTGTTAAACATCCTATATCAAAATTAATTCCATCTAATCTATGATAGAAATAGCCTTCACTAGACGCTTCAATTGCAACATATTTCATATTAGCTTTAACAAATTTGTCTAGTGATTCATATAGCTTTTCAATTGATGGAGTAGTATTATTTGTGTGCTCCTCAAAAGATTTACAATCAATACCAAGAGTACCAATATAGCCACATAAATCGTTGCCTATTAGTTGTTGAATAATTTTGGCAGAAGTAGTTTTACCATCAGTACCAGTTATGCCTATTAAAGTTAATTTTTCTTGTGGATTTTCATAGTATTTTTTTAGAATATTTACGAATTCTTTATCTACGTCATCAACTTTGATTACAGGAATACTAGCTTTAATATCTTTACTAACTACTAAAGCGCTTGCGCCATTTGCAATTGCTTCATCAATAAAATCATGTCTATCGATATTTGCGCCTTTGATACAAACAAAAAGATCACCATTTTGTAATTGCTTTGAATTTGTAGAGATGCCTGTAATTTCAGTATCAATACCTTGATAATCTTTAAATAAATCCTTTAATTTCATCTATTTAATTATACTTTATTTGAACATTAAAAAAATCTATAATATAGATATGATTTATACAATAACAACAAATCCATCGCTAGATTACTATTTAAATTTCTCTAAAACGATTGTAGCTGGTGAGCACAATCGTAGTAATTCAGAAAGTTATGATGCCGGTGGAAAGGGTGTAAATGTTTCTATTTTCTTAAATAATCTAGGTATCCAAAGCGCTTGTCTTGGTTTTTTAGGTGGTTTTACAAAAGATTATTATTTAGATCACTTAAAGAAGTATTCTCATATTCAACCATTATTTACTAGTATTAAAGATAATACTCGTATTAATATAAAAACAATGGATGGTGTTTCTACTAGTTTGAATGCTTTAGGACCTCACATTACTGATGAAGAGTTTTCAAAATTTACTACTCGTGCTAAAAAGATTTATGATGATGACTATATTGTTTTATCTGGTATGGTTCAAGATGAATTGAATGATAGAATTGAACAATTAGTAAATGAATTATCAATCGTAGGTACTAAAGTTATCTTAGATACTGATACTGATCTAACTGAGGAATGTTTAAAATATAATCCATATTTGGTTAAACTAAACGATCAAAATACAGGCGTAGATGAGAATGAAATAATAAGCAAAGCAAAAGATTATATTTCTAAGGGATGTAAATGTGTAATTTATTCTTCACCAATTATTAAAGATTATTATTTAATTACTGAAGAAAAAGTTTATAAAGCATCAAGAGAAGAATTAAATGTTTCAACAGGCTCAGGTGATTCGATGATAGCAGGGTTCTTGTATTCCAATTTAAGAGGGGCAAGTCCTGAAGAATCATTTAAGTATGCTGTTGTTTGTTCTAAAACTTTATCTTTAAATGATGACAATGTTGATAGATCAATGATTGAAGCTGAATTTGATAAAGTTAATGTAACTGAATTTTAATGAAAAAGATTATTAGCTTATTAGTAGTTTTATTTATATTGTGTGGATGCAGCCAAAAACCTAAACCAGATTTTAATTCTGGTTTTTCTATTGATACTTATCGTTGTGATATGTCTGCTTATAAAGGACTAACTTCAGTTAATCATAACTATTTAGGCGTTACTGTTGCAGATGTTAAAAAGACAATTGATGAAAAGGGATATGGTGCTTTTGTTTTAAGTCGCAAGAATTGTGAACATTGTCAGCTATTGATGCAATATTTAAACAAAGCTGCTGAAGAACTAGGAGTATATGTTTATTATCTTGATGGAAAATCTGATGTATATCCAATTGTTAATACCCCTGATTATGATTTATTAGATGAATTATTAAAAACTATTGAAGAAGAACTTGATGGGGAATTAGCACTTCAAACTCCACATTTCTTTACAATAGTAAATGGTGAATTTATAGATAGTTATGTTGGGGTTGATGCAAAAGACGTTGATAATCCTACTGATAAAGAAGTTGAGGCTATTATTAATAAATACAAAAAATCGTTAGAAATATTTGTAGAATAGTATAATTAAATTGCCTAAATGAATATACAAATTTCTACACTTATATTCTCGGGACTTCGGATTATATAACGGTGTGAAGGCTATTAAATTAGAATCCTAAAGTTATATATAGATATCCCACCTGTTGACTCCAGGAAATTGAGTTCTCATTTAGGCTTTAATTTAATTACTTATTTATATATAATAAAGAAGCGAGGTAAATATTATGGGAAGTATCGGTAGTTCAATTTTATACTTAGTTATTGGAATCTTAATTGGTGGCTTAGCTGGTTTTCTAATCACTCGTTGGTATTTCAATAAACAATTAAAAGAAAACCCACCAATTAATGAAAAGATGATTCGTTCTATGTATGCTCAAATGGGTAGAAAACCATCTGAAGCTCAAATTAGAGCAATCATGAAATCAATGGGACAATAAAAAAATAAGCTTATTGCTTATTTTTTTTATCTTGAAATAATTTACTTTCTTGATGATTTATTAATCTTTTTATATTAGACCTATGCATGTATATAACAAATAAAGCAAGTAAGCTTATTAGTAGTGCATAGGTTTTATTATGATATGAAACAAAACCCATAATAGCTGCGCTGACCAGTCCCGACATAGAAGCTAAAGCCATGTATTTTGTTGCTAACATAACAGTTACAAACACTAACATCGGAACTATAAAGGCTAGTATTATTTGATTCTCTAAAAATACATTAATAGCTAAAACATACCCACAAGAACAAGCAACAGCCTTGCCACCTTTAAACCCTGCAAATACAGAAAAACAATGTCCGATGCATACTGCTAAACCAGCGTATGGTAATAATGACTTATCAATATAACTTAATAGCCACATATAGATAAAAGCTTTTAAGGCATCTAGTACCATTATAGCTATACCGACTGGTTTTGAAAGGTATCTTGCAGCGTTAGTTCCGCCTAAATTACCTGAACCAAATTGCCTAATATCTTTGCCATAGAAGGTCTTTCCAATGATTAACGCCCAAGGAATAGATCCTATTAAATAGCCTCCTAGAATCGCTAAAATTAGCCTAAAATTCATATTTTTACCTCTTTTTCATTCTACCAAATGGCCTTATATTTTGCTATAATTGTTCCGTATGAGTAAAAATTATGATGATAACAGTATTGAGATTCTAGAAGGTCTAGAAGCGGTTAGAAAAAGACCCGGAATGTACATTGGCTCAGTAGATGGGAGGGGCCTACACCATCTTGTATGGGAAGTTGTAGATAACTCAATAGATGAAGCTCTAAATGGCTTTGGTAACGAAATTATAATTGAAATCAATAAAGATGGCTCAGTAAGTGTTACTGACTTTGGTAGAGGTATGCCAGTTGGCAAACATAAGTCAGGCAAAAACACCCTAGAAGTCATTTTTACTGTCTTACACGCTGGTGGTAAATTCTCAGATGAAGGAGGATATAAAACAGCTGGTGGTTTACACGGTGTAGGTGCTTCAGTCGTTAACGCTTTATCTAAATGGGTAGATGTTGAAGTATGCAGAGATAGAAAAAAATATTCTATGCATTTTGAAAATGGCGGTAAGAAAGTTGGCCATATTAAAGAATTAGGTCCAACAAATAAAACTGGTTCAAAAGTAACATTCTTACCTGATCCAGCAATTTTTTCAACAACAAACTTTAACTACAGCACAATTTGTGAAAGAGCTCAAGAAGAAGCTTTCTTATTGTCTGGAGTTAAATTAACAGTTAAAGATAATAGAACTGATGAAGTAAGTGAATTCTGTTATGAAGATGGATTAAGATCATTCATGGATTATTTACATGAAGATAAAGAAGTGATTCACGATACAATTTGTTTCTCTGGTGAATCAAATGGAATACATGTTGATGTTGCTTTCCAATATACAGATGGATATCAAGATAATATGTATTCATTTGTTAACTTAGTTAGAACTGGTGATGGCGGAAGTCATGAAGTAGGCTATAAAACTGCTTTCACTAAAACAATTAATGATTATGCAAGATCTGAAGGATTAATTAGAGAAAAAGATAAAAACTTTGAAGGTTCAGATGTAAGAGAAGGATTAACATCAATTCTTTCTATTACTGTTCCTGAAAAGTTATTACAATTTGAAGGACAAACAAAAGGTAAGTTAGGTACTCCTGAAGCCAAAACTGCTTGTGAAGAAGTAACTAATGAACATTTAATGTACTTCTTAAGAGAGAACAAACAATTAGCAATTGAACTTGTTAAGAAGATGCAACGCGCTCAAATGGCAAGAGATGCTGCGCGTAAAGCAAAAGATGAAGCTAGAGCTGGAAAGAAATCTAGTTCTAAAGCTAAAGAAATCTTATCAGGAAAACTTGCTAATGCTCAATCTAAAGATTATAAACGTCTTGAACTATTCTTAGTCGAAGGTGATTCAGCTGGTGGCTCTGCTAAAAAATGTAGAGATTCTAAATATCAAGCAATCTTACCATTAAGAGGTAAAGTATTAAACACTGAAAAAGCTTCTATTGTTGATATTGAAAAGAATGAAGAATTAAATACTATCATTCATTGTATTGGCGCTGGTGTAGGTGCACACTTTGATATTGATGATATTCATTATGACAAAGTAATCATCATGACCGATGCTGATACTGATGGTGCACATATTCAAGTATTACTTTTAACTTTCTTCTATAGATTTATGAGAGAGTTAATTGAACAAGGACATGTTTATGTTGCTATGCCACCACTTTATGGTATTAAGACAAAAGATGGAATGAATTATTTATATTCAGACGATGAATTAAATAAAGTAAGAGAAAAATCTAAGACTAAACTTGATATACAAAGATATAAAGGTTTAGGTGAAATGGATGCTGATCAATTATGGGATACAACTATGGATCCTGAAAAGAGAACTCTTATTAAAGTTACAATTGAAGATGCGGCACTATGTGAAAGAAAGATTTCTGTATTGATGGGTAACAATGCAGAACTTCGTCGTAAATGGATTGAAGATAATATTGATTTCACTTTAGAAGAAGATTATAAGGTGACTAGGTAATTATTATGGCAAAGAAAAAAGAGATAATTGAGAATAATATAACTGAAGCGTTAGATGATATCATGTCTGATCGTTTTGGTTCATATTCTAAATATATTATTCAAGAAAGAGCTTTACCCGATGCTAGAGATGGCTTAAAACCAGTTCAAAGAAGAATATTATATTCAATGTATATTGATGGCAATACTCATGAAAAACCACACCGTAAATCAGCTAAGACTGTAGGTAGTGTTATGGGTATTTTCCACCCACATGGTGATTCTTCAATTTATGAAGCAATGGTTCGTTTATCTCAAGATTGGAAAATAAATATTCCTCTTGTTGATATGCACGGAAATAATGGTTCTATTGATGATGATCCACCAGCTGCAATGCGTTATACTGAAGCACGTTTATCTAGTAATGCGTTATTACTTTTAGAAGATATTGATAAAAACGCAGTAGCTATGACTAATAACTATGACGATACTACATTAGAACCAACAGTTCTTCCAGCTAGATATCCTTTGTTATTAGTAAATGGATCTACTGGTATTGCTTCTGGATATGCTACAAACATTGCTCCACATAACTTAAACGAAGTAGTTGAAGCAACAATTTATAGATTAAATCATCCAACTTGTACATTAGATAAATTAATGACATTTATTAAAGGGCCAGATTTCCCAACTGGTGGTATTGTACAAGGAAAAGAGAATATTAGAGAAGTATTTAAAACAGGTAAGGGAAAAGTTGTTTTAAGATCTAAATGTGAGATAGTTGATACCAAGACTAATAAACAAATTATTGTTACTGAAATTCCTTATGAAGTTATTAAATCAAGTCTTGTTAAAAAGATCTCTGATATTTCATTAAGCAAAGATATAGATGGTATTGCAGATGTAAGAGATGAGTCAGGTAGAGCTGGCTTAAAGATTGTTATTGATCTTAAAAAAGAAGCTAATGCTGAAATGATTCTTAATTACTTATATAAGAATACTGATTTACAAATTAACTATGCATACAACAATATCGCAATTGTAAATCATACTCCTACATTAATGTCTTTAACTGATGCTTTAGATGCATTTATTGATCATCGTAGAGAAGTAGTATTAAATAGATCTATTTTCTTAAGAGATAAAAAGAAAGCTCAAAAGCATATTATTGAAGGTTTAATTAAAGCTGTATCTATCTTAGATGATGTTATTAAAGTTATTAGAAAATCTAAAGATAAAAAAGATGCTAAAGATAATTTAATTAAGAAGTTTAAGTTTAGCGATGAACAAGCAGAAGCTATCGTTAACTTAAAACTATATCGTTTAACTAATACTGATGTTACGATGCTAAAACAAGAGTTTGCTAATTTAACAAAAGAAATTAGTGAATTAAATGCAATCATTAAATCTAAAGAAGTATTAGATGCTTTATTAACTAAAGAATTAAAGAAAGTTAACGAATTAACTCCAACACCTAGAAAAACTAAGATTGAAGATGAAGTTGAAGAAATCGTAATTGATAGAGTTAGTATGGTTGCTAATGAATCTTGTTATATTTCTGTATCAAAAGATGGATATATTAAGAGATTCTCTCAACGTGCTTTTGATGCTAACGCTGGTCAAATACCAAGCACTAAAGATTCTGATTTCTTAATTGGTGTTAGACCTTGTGAAACTTTAGATACATTATTAATTTTTACTAGTAGAGGTTCTTATGCATATCTACCAGTTTATAAGATTGATGAATGTAAGTTTAAAGATCAAGGAAAGCACATTTCTACATATGTTAAGATGGAAGGCCTCGAAAGAGTAGTAGGGGCAATCTTAGTTAAAAATTTTGATACATTTGCGTTTGTATTAACTTTAACTAAGAACGGTATGATTAAACGTACTTCTATTCCTAGATTAAATGTTCAACGTTTCTCTAAATCTTTACCAGCTATTAAGTTAAAGAAAGATGATGAATTAGTTGCTATAGCATTATCTTATGAAGAGGATGATGTATTGATTGTTTCTAAAGATGGACATTATAACTACTATTCAACTGAAATGCTTGCAGATCTTGCACCTCGTGCACAAGGTGTTGGAGCAATCAATGTTAAATCTGATGAAGCAGTAGGTATGGTAGTTAACCATCATGATGGTAACGAAGTATTAATTACATCTAATAAAGGTGGATTTAAGAGAATTCATTTTGATGAATTAGAAGTAACTGCTAGAAACGCTAAAGGCAATAGAATCTTTAAACAAGTTAAGTCTAATCCACATGATGTTTTATATTGTAAGTCTGTTTCTGGATATAACTCATTAATATTTAAAGATGAAGAAGGATTCTCTTTAGCAGTAAGTGAAATTCCATTTATGGACACTGAATCTGCATTCTCTCAACCTATTAAATTTGATGAAGAATCTTATTACTTTGTAAAAGATGATATGTCAGATATTGAAGAAGTTCAAATTGTTGATATACCAAAAGGTTACTATCAAGAAGAAGATAGTGATGAACAAACAAATCTTTTTGAATAATGAGTATTTTTAGACCAAACGAAATATTAAAAAAGTATCAAGATTTTGATATTGAAGGACATCGTAAGTCTGGTTTTGATACTATCTTAATTGATATTGATAATACTATAGATATTCCAGATTCTAAGGATCACGGAACTAAAGAAGCATTTGAGTTTTTAGATAATCTTGAAAACGCAGGCTTTAAAGTGATTTTATTTTCTAACAACACTAAAGAAAGGGTAGAAAGATTTTTAAATGGCAGAAAGATAGATTATAACTACTGGTCATTTAAACCTCTACCTTTTTCTTATTTAAAAGTTATTAAAAAATATTCTTTAGATAAAAAGAAAGTTATTTCTTTTGGTGATCAAATTCTTACTGATTGTATTGGTGCTAATAGTTTAAACATATACACAATATACGTTAAACAATTAATTGAAAAAGATACAATCAAAACTGTCTTAAATAGAAAGATTGAAAAACAAATTTTCAAACATATTCTTCATGAAAAAGTGTAAAGGATGTGGAGTTACTCTTCAAATAGAAAATCCTAGATTTGCGGGATACGTAAAGTCTTTTGATCAAGATTATTGTCAAAGATGTTTTCGTTTAACTCATTATGGTGATTCTACTGAAATTAGAAACGAACTAGTGGATAATTCAGAAATTTTAAAGTTATATAAAGAATATAAAGAAGATATATTTGTTTTAATTATTGATGCATTTGATTTTTTGTCGTTAGATAAAGATGATTTACTAAACTATTATAAGAATAACAAACTTCTTGTTGTTATTAACAAGATTGATTTATTACCTAGATCTGTAAAGGATGATAAGCTTGAAGATCTATTTAAAGATGTATTAAGTAGATGTATTACTTCTAATATTTTGGGCTGTTTATTAACTTATAAAGGTGATTATACTTTTAAGGATTTATTCTTTGAAGCTATTAAAGAATTTGACACTAACAGATTTGTCTTTGCAGGTAGGGTAAATGCTGGTAAGACTACCATTATTAATAAGCTATTAGGTAATAATGATTTAACTGTATCTACTTATCCTGGAACCACTGTAAGCACTAATCTTATTGAAATTGATAAATATACTTTTATTGATACCCCAGGATTAATTGATGAGCATTCTTTTATAAATAAATTAGATAAAGACTTATTAAAAGATCTTATTCCTAATAAAACAGTTAAACCTAAAGTATTTCAATTCTATGAACCTGAATCTTATATTATTGATGGACTTATTAGATTTGATGTAATTCCAAAAAGAAATGCTTCAATTACTTTCTATATTAAGAACGAACTAGAAGTACATAGAACAAAATGCGAAAATGCTGATAACTATATTAATAAACATCAAAACGAATTTAAGCTTAAACTTTTACCTTTTAAATCTAATGCTTATAAAGTAACTAGCGAAGAAACTTACTATCTAAAAGGATTGGGATATATTAGAGTTAAAGGCAATACAAATGTTAAAATATATGTTAATGAATCAGTATTAGTTTATAAGTGTGGGGTTAAGATTTAATGTTAAACGGAAAACAAAAGAGATATTTAAGAGCGCTTGCTAATGGGTTAAAACCTATTACGCAGGTTGGAAAAGATGGAATTAATGATGGATTATTCAATAGTATTGATGATGCTTTTAATACACATGAATTAATTAAAATTAATATGCTTAAAACTTGCGAAGAAGACTTAAATGAAATAGCTATTGAAGTGTGTGCTAATTGTTCTTGTGAACTTGTTCAAAAGATTGGCAAAACTTTAGTTTTATATAAAAGAGCAAAAGAACCTAAAATATTATTACCATAATGTCTAAATATAATGTAAAAGAGTTAGAATCATTGATTAAACAAATGCTTAGTGATCATAGATATAAGCATTCTTTAAATGTTGCTGATTTAGCTTCAAAATTAGCTAAAGCACATGGCTTTGATGAAGAAAAAGCGTATGTTGCTGGATTGCTTCATGATGTAACTAAAGAATTTGATGAAGATTGGCAAAATGACTACTTAAGAAAGCATAATGATTTAGATAAACTTAATTATCCATTTAAAGTCAAGCATTCTTTTACTTCTAAGTATTACATAAAAGATGAATTGAAGATTGATGATGAAGATATATTAGATGCTACATATAACCATACTATTTGTAACTCAAATAAAGATATTTGTAAGATTTTGTATATTGCTGATAAAAGGGAAGTTGGTAGAAATTTAGACAACGATGTTATTGAATTATCTTTGAAGGATTTAGATGCGGGATACAAAGAGGCTAAAAGACAAGTTGAAGAATGGCTAAAGGAAAAAGAGAATGGCAGATAATTTAAAAGAATTATATAAATTATTAGATGCTAAACAAGCTGACGATATTACAGTTTTAGATTTCAGAAAGAATTCTCCTTTTGTTGATTACTTTATTGTATGTAGTGCAAGAAACTCTAGACTTGCAAATGCTATTATTGGCGAAGTTGAAGATTATGCCGATATAAATGATATTAAAGTATTTTCTAAAGATGTTAATAAAGATGGAAAATGGCTTCTTATTGATATAGGTTCAATTGTTGTACATGTTTTTGTAGGCGAAGAAAGATTTAAATATAACTTGGATGGATTATGGAAGGATCTAATAATAGAAATTTAAAAGCATATGATTATTTAGCTTATTACTATGATTTGCTTCTTGGAGATGAAGAAGCTTTTAATTTATGGCTAAAAGAAATTGAATCTGAAAAGTTTAATACTGTTCTAGAATTAGCTTCAGGATCTGGTGTTATGGCTCAAATCTTAAAAGAAAAAGGTTATGACGTACTTGCTAGCGATATCTCTGAATCAATGAAGGATGCATCTCAAGCTAACTATAATGGTGAGTATTTATTGTTAAATATGTCTAACTATAAGTTATATAAAAAATTTGATTTAGTCTTATGTATTTGTGATTCATTAAATTATTTAGAAGAAGATGAATTGGATAGTTTCTTTAAATGCGCATATGAACATTTAAATAGTAATGGACGTTTAATATTTGATATGCATAGTTTAAAGAGAATGGAAGAATTTAAAAATGAATATATTGAAGAGGGCGATCTTGAAGATATTCAATACCAATGGACCATTATGTCTGATGAATACTCAAATACTATTAATGAACATTTTACATTCTATACTCCAAATGGTATGATACAAGAACAACACACTCAGCATGTTTTTGATCCTAAGATGATTATTGATAAGATGGAAAAAGCCGGGTTTAGTGTTAAATATATTGAAGATTTTGTAACTGATGAAAAGGTATTATTGGTAGGAAGAAAATGATTGTAATTATTTGTGCTATGTCTGAAGAAAGAGATGCATTTATCTCTTTAATGAATGATGTGAAAATTGTTAAATTAGAAAATATCAATTACCATGGTATGGCTTTTGATAATAAATGTTATAAAGGAAAATTATCTGGCAAAGATGTTGTAATTGTTCATTCTGGTGTTGGTAAAGTATATGCCGCAATTGTTACATCATTAGCTATTAAGAAATTCAAACCTGAACTTGTTGTAAATGTGGGTTGCGCTGGATCATTAAACAAAAACATACATGTTGGTGATGTAGTTGTTGCAACTCGTGTTGCTGATTGGGATGTTGATGTTCCTGGATGGGAAAGATCAATTTATTCAGATAAAATGTCATTTGCTTGTGATGGAAGATTTTCTAAATTAATTAAATCTATTAAAACTAAAACAAATGTTAAATCTGGTTTTATAGTTTCTAGCGATGAATTTATTTATAAGAAATCTCAAGTAAACACTATTAAAAAATATTTCCCTGATGCATTATGTGGTGAAATGGAAGGAAGTAGTGTAGCTAATACTTGTTATGCGTTTGGAGTAAATTCGGCAATCATTAGATCAATTTCTGATGAAACACTTGTTTCTGGTAATTATAAGAAGTTTGATTTCAATTTAAAACAAGCATGCGATAACGCTGCTGATATTTGTGCTAAGATAATTAAGAGGTACTAAATGAAAAAGTGGTATAAACAGCCTTATTTCAATAGAAGATCTTGGATATTAGAAAATTTTGATAAATTAAATTTATCTAATGATGAAGTAGTTTTATTATTACTTATTGATTATGCTAAAGAGAATAAGAAACCAATTTCATATGAATACTTTACTACTAAGCTTAATTTAGATAGTAAAAAGATTGATAAGATTATTGAAAAGCTTGTATCTAAGAAATATTTAACTATATCTCCAAATGCTAAAGGAGTAAGCTTTGATATTGATGGTATTTTTGAGTTTGATCCTGAAAAGTATGAAATAAGCGAAAACAAGGATGTATTTACTGTTGCAGAAGACTTAATGAAACGTCCTTTATCTCCAAATGAACTTCAAAAATTATCTGATTTATTAAATGAATTTAAATCTAACAAAATCATTGACGCTATAAGAATGGCTGAAGCATATAGAAAAGCTTCTATAGCTTATGTAGAATCAATACTTAGAAATGCAAAAAAATAATTCTAAATTAATCATTAAAGAATTAAACAATCTTTATCCAAATGCAAAATGTGAGCTTAAACATCGCTCACATTTTCAATTATTGATTGCTGTAATATTAAGCGCTCAAACCACTGATGAAAAGGTGAATAAAGTTACTTGTATTTTATTTGATAAATATAAAGACGCTTTTTCATTAAGCAATGCTAATTTAAAAGAAGTTGAAAAGATTATTAAACCTATTGGACTTTACCATAATAAAGCAAAAAATATTGTTGCAGTATCTAAAATACTTGTTGATGAATATAAAGGTAAAGTTCCAAACGATAGAACAGCACTTGAATCTTTACCTGGTGTTGGAAGAAAAACAGCTAATATTATTTTAAATAATTGTTTTAATGAACCAACTTTTGCTGTTGATACTCATGTTTCTAGAGTTTCTAAAAGATTAAAGATCGCTAGTGATAATGATGATGTAAAAGTAATAGAAGAAAAACTGATGACTTTTTTTCCTAAGAGTTCTTGGGGTAAACTTCATCATCAGTTTATTTTCTTTGGTAGATATAAATGTAAGGCTATTAAACCAGATTGCTTAGATTGTCCACTTAGTACTATTTGTGGTAAAGCTTCTTAGTTTGATAAATAGGATCCATAGTTAGGTTCATACCTAACTTTTTAAATGTATTAATATCAACAGGTGACAAGATTACAGAAGAGTGAACTTCGCAACCTTTTAATTTTTCTAATGCTTCAAGAGCTTTAGCACATCTTTCATCAGTATTTGAACCAATAGCTAAGGCTACTAATACTTCGTCAGTATGAAGCCTTGGATTGTTTCCGTGTAAGTAATTTGTTTTTAATACTTGAATAGGCTCAATAATACTTGGCGCTAATAATTCTTCATCTTCAAGACCTGCAGCAACTTTAGCTGCATTTAATATTGCTGCACTTGATGCTCCCATTAACTTTGATGTTTTGCCAGTAATAATTTGGCCATCATACTCTATAGCAACAACAGGCTGTTTAGTTGATGCAGCTAGTTCGTTAGCTCTTACTGCAACACTTCTGCTTTGAGGATCAATTTGAGCTTTCTTCATAATATTCTCAAGTTTTGTTACTTGATCTTCTATAGCTTCATCTTTTCTAAAATCAACTAAAGTTTTATAGTATCTTCTAATGATTTCTTCTTTAGCTGCAGCGCATACTGCATCATCGTTTACAATACATTTAGATATTGTATTAACACCCATATCAGTAGGTGATTTATAAACTTGTTTACCTAAAATTTTAATTAATAATTCATTTAGTACTGGGAAGATTTCAACGTCTCTGTTATAGTTAACAGCAATCTTCTTGTAGCTTTCTAAATGGAAAGGATCAATCATATTAACATCTGATAAATCAACGGTTGCTGCTTCATAAGCTAATTGAACTGGATGATTTAAAGGCAAGTCCCAAATAGGGAATGTCTCAAATTTAGCATAACCAGATTTAATTCCGTTTAGATTATCATGATACATTTGAGATAAACATGTAGCCATCTTGCCAGAACCTGGACCTGGAGCTGTAACTACAACGATATCTTTTGTTGTTTGAATATATTCATTCTTTCCAAAACCATCTTTAGACAACACTGTGTCGATATCATTAGGATAGTTTTCAATAATATAATGGTAAGCTACTTTAATATTAGATTTTTCTAATTTCTTTCTTAGTTTTTGTGCATTTGCTTGTTTATTATAGTGAGTTATAACAACTCCACCAATCTCTAATCCTACTAATTCAAACGCATCTATTAATCTCATTAGATCTTGAGAGTAGGTAATTCCTAAATCTGATCTAATTTTATTTCTTTCAATATCATCAGCACTTATTACAAGCATGATTTCGACTTTATCTTTGATATTAAGAAGCATCTTAATCTTAGAATCTGGTTCAAAGCCTGGTAAAACCCTTGATGCATGGTAGTCATCAAAAAGCTTTCCACCGAATTCTAGGTAAAGTTTTGAAAACTTAGAAACTCGTTTGGCGATGTTTTTAGATTGTAATTCAACGTATTTCTTATTATCAAAGCCGATTTTATTCATACGTAACCAACAGATATTATTTTACATTAAAACCTTTAGATTTTAACAACAAATTTCATTATTTTTATATAATTAAGTCATGGGTTACTATGAGGATTTAGTGCCTCAAATAGAGGCTTTAATTAAGGATGAAAAATACGATAAAATGTTTTCTTTAATAGAAAAAGAACTATCTTTACCATATGTTCCTAGCAACATAGAAACTAAGTTAAAGGATCTATTGAAGTTAATTCCAAAAGATGATTTTGTCCGTAGTTTAAGTGATGAAGAAATCATTAAATATCTAAACTTAGATGAAACTAAACAATTAAGAGCCGTAGAAGAGCTGAATAATAAAAACTTAAGAGACTATTTAGATGTATGTAACGGGTATTTAAAGGGTAATGGCTATATTAATGCCAAGGTATTATTGATTGACTCTTTAATTAAACAAGATATTAATGAAGAAATCTCTATGTCTAATAATGGGGTAGATTATAACTTTATTCCAAAATATGTTATGTCTCCCGAATGTTCTATAGGCTTTGTTAAGGCTAGCGAAATATTAGGGGAAAAATACATGAAAGAGCCTAGCAAATTAGAGCTAGCTAAACAATTACTATATAAAGAATGCTTATTAGCTTTGCCTATTAACTATGAAGAAGATGAAGCTGACCAATTAGCTAATAAAATATACTTATTCATTGAAGAAGCTTTTAAATAATTGCTTAAAAGGTGCTAAATTAAAGCATTTTTATAGTATTTGATAATCTTGTTTGTTATAATTAAAAAGCGCGAAAGTGAGGATTTTATATGTCTGAAGTTAAAAAAATAGAAAACGCTAAAGTTGAATTAACATGCACTGTTGATGGTGATAAATGGTCTTCTGCTATTAAGAAAGCTTTTAAGAAATTATCAGCTAACTTAGAAGTTAAAGGTTTTAGAAAAGGACAAGTTCCAGAGAGCATTGTTAAAAAACATATAACTGATGAACAAGTTCAATTTGAAGCTGCTCAAGATGTAGCTCAAGAAGCATTAGTTGAAGGTATTAAAGAAAATGATCTTGAATTAATTGATAGACCTGAACTTAAAATTGATAGCGTAAATGCTGATGCTTGTAAATTAACATTTGTTTGTCCTGTTACACCTGATGTTAAATTAGGTGATTATAAAAAATTAGAATATAAAGTTGAAGAAGTTTCAGTAAGCGATGGTGATGTTGAAGCTGAAATTGATAAATTAAAAGAACAAAAAGCAGAACTAGAAATCAAAGAAGATGGAACAGTTGAAAAAGGTGATATTACAGTTATCGACTTTGAAGGATTTAAAGATGGAGTTGCATTTGAAGGTGGTAAGGGTGAAAACTATGAACTTACTATTGGATCTGGTCAATTCATTCCTGGTTTTGAAGATCAATTAATTGGTATGAAAGCTGAAGAAGAAAAAGAAATTAATGTTTCTTTCCCAGAAGATTACCATGTTGAAGATTTAAAAGGTAAACCAGTTGTATTTAAAGTTAAACTACATGAAATTAAAAAGAAAGTTCTTGCAACAATTGATGATGAATTAGTAAAAGATTTAAAAATTAAAGATGTTAATACTGTAGATGAATTAAAGAACTATATTAAAGATAATTTATTAAAGAACAAAAAGTTTGAAGCTGAAAACAAAGCTACTGAAGAACTTCTTAATAAATTAATTGAAGGTTCTGAAATTGATATTCCTGAAGTAATGATTTCAAGAGAACAAGAACAATTAGTAAATGATTATTCTCAAAGATTCATGTCTCAAGGAATTACTCTTGATCAATTCATGAAGATTACAGGTCAAACACTTGATCAAATGAAAGAAGGCTTCAAACCAGAAGCTATTAAACGTATTAAGACTACTTTGTGTCTTGGTGAATTAAGCAAAATTGAAAAGCTTGAACCAACTGCTGAAGATATCGCTAAACAATATGAAGATATGGCTAAGCAATATAACATGCAAGTTGATGATGTAAAGAAATATGTAACTGATGATCAAATTAAATCTGATCTTAAGTTAGAAAAAGCTTTAGATTTTCTTAGAAAATAAAAAGACGCATTGCGTCTTTTCTTAATAGGAGGTTAATTGATGAGTAATATTAATTCTTATCCTTTAATTTGTACTAGAGGTGCAATTGTATTTCCACTTCAAGATTTAGTAGTAGAAGTTGGAAGACAACAATCAATTGATGCTGTTACATGTGCTATGAATAATGCAACTAGCATAGTATTAGTATCGCAAAAAGATTTAACAATAGATAATCCTGGTGAAGATGATATTTTTGAATTTGGTACAATTTGTAAAATCAAATCTTCTAGAAATAAAGAAGATCATTTAAAGGTTGTATTTACTGGAATATCTAGATGTAAATTATTAAGACACTATCAAATACAAGGCGTTAATTTTGTAGAAGTTGAATCTATCGAAGATACTTGTGATGATATGTTAGAACTTGAAGTCATTACAAAACGTATGATTAATGACTTTAATAGACTTGCTGTTAAATATGGTAGAGCTGGCTTCTCATTAACTTTATTAGATAATTTCGATATGAATTTAGCTAGCAATGTTGTTGATAGCTTTGCTCAATTATTTGTTCCAAATATTGACGTTAAACAATCTTTCTTAGAACAAGCAAACATCACTAGAAGATTTGAAATGATGACTGCTTTTACTATTAAAGACCGTAAGATGGAAGAAATCGAACAAGAAATAAATACTAAGATTAAAGCCAATATTGAAGATGGTCAAAAAGACTATTTCTTAAGAGAAAAACTTAAGGCTATTAAAGAAGAATTAGGAGAATCAGGAAGCTATTCTGATATTTCTGATTTACAAGAAAAACTTGAAAAGAATCCTTATCCTGAAAACGTTAAGGCTAAAGCTAGAGAAGAATTTTCTCATTATGAAATGCTTCCTCAAGCAACAGGTGAGTCTGGTGTTATTAGATCATATTTAGAATGGTTATTGAATATTCCTTGGTATCAAAAATCTGAAGATAATGCTGATTTAAAATTAGCTGAAAAGATTTTAGATGAAGACCATTACGGCTTGGAAAAAGTTAAAGAAAGAATTCTTGAATACTTAGCTGTAAAACAAATGACTAAATCTTTGAAGTCACCAATTATTTGTTTAGTTGGCCCTCCAGGAGTTGGTAAAACTTCTTTAGCAAAATCTGTTGCAAGAGCTTTAGATAGAAAATTTGTTAAAGCATCTTTAGGTGGTGTAAAAGATGAAGCAGAGATTAGAGGGCATCGTAGAACTTATTTAGGTTCAATGCCTGGAAGAATCATTCAAGGAATGAAAAAAGCAGGAACACTAAATCCAGTTTTCCTTATTGATGAAATTGATAAGATGTCTAGTGATTATAAAGGTGATCCATCAAGTGCAATGCTTGAAGTATTAGATCCTGAACAAAATACTCAATTCTCAGATCATTATATTGAAGAACCATATGACTTAAGTGATGTACTATTTATTGCAACTGCAAACTATAAAGATAATATTCCAAACGAACTATTAGATAGATTAGAAATCATTGAATTAAGTTCATATACAGAAATTGAAAAATTAAATATTGTAAGAAAACATTTAATCAAGAAACAACTTGAAGCAAACGGCTTGAAGGAATCTCAATTTGATATTTCTGACGAAATGATTTTATATCTAATCAGAAGATATACTCGTGAAGCAGGCGTTAGACAAATTGAAAGAGTAATTTCAACTTTATGCCGTAAGACTGTTCTTGAAATTTTAAAGAACAAGAAAAAGAGAATTACTATTAACAAGAAATTAATTAACACTTGGTTAGGACATGAAATGTTTGATTATGGTGTTAAAGAAAAGAAGAATCAAATTGGTGTTGTAACTGGTCTTGCATACACATCGTTTGGCGGTGATATTCTTCCAATCGAAGTAAATTACTTTGATGGAAAGGGAAAGCTTGTTGTAACTGGCCAACTTGGTGATGTTATGAAAGAATCAACTGAAATTGCACTAGACTATATTAAAGCTAATGCAAAGAAATTTAATATTGATCCTAAGTTCTTTGAAGAACATGATATTCATATTCATTGTCCTGAAGGAGCAGTTCCAAAGGATGGTCCATCAGCTGGCGTTACTTTAACTACCGCTTTAGTAAGTGCTTTAACTAGAAAAGCAGTTAAGGCTGACTTAGCTATGACTGGAGAGGTTACTTTAAGAGGTAATGTACTACCAATTGGTGGATTAAAAGAAAAATCTTTAGCAGCTCATAGATCAGGAATTAAAACAATTATTATTCCAAAAGCTAATGTTAAAGATTTAGATGATGTACCTCAAGAAGTTAAGAAAGCTATTAATTATATTCCGGTAGATAAAGTGGATCAAGTAATTAAAGAGGCATTTGTTTAATAATGATTAAATTTATTAAAGGAGCAGTCGAAAGCAAAGAATTTCCTCAAAGCAAATATGAGGTAGTTTTTGTTGGCAGAAGTAATGTAGGTAAATCTTCTTTAATAAATGCGTTATATGGAAAGATAGCATATGTTGGTAAAACTCCTGGCAAAACTCGTATGTTAAATTTCTTTGATGTTGATGATAAGTATACTGTATGTGATGTTCCAGG
>JAUNQJ010000052.1 GCA_030536265.1 Erysipelotrichaceae bacterium | reverse complement strand
AAAGCCCGTTCACATGTTGAACAGGCTTTGTTTTTTAATGGAGCAGATGAAGGGACTATAAAGGAGATGTTTTAATAAAATCATATAAACAAATAATGCGTAAAATAGGCACTTTTTAGAGTTATATAAAATCAAAAAACATTATAAAAAAGCGAAAAAATAAAAAAAGGTCCGCAAAAGTATCCTCAAAAAATGATTATAGTCATATAGACAAACGTGCGTATATAAAATATAATATAAGCACAAAGGTGGTGATGAATATGACAGTAAAATCATTATCAAATATGACTGGTATTATTGAAGTATCAAAGATAGATGAATTGAATGTTTCAAAAGATAACTTCTACAAATATGTTAAAGATAATAACTATGAAAAAGTTGGTCCTGGCATGTATGCTGATAAAGAGACAATAGTAGATGAACTTTTAGTACTTCATAAACGTTGCCCAAATGGTGTTATTTCTCACGATGAAGCCTTGTATTATTATGGATTAATAGATAGAGAACCTTTATCGCATACTATTACTGTCTATAGTGGCTTTAATGCGTCTAGACTTATTAAATCTGGCTATACTGTTTATTATGTTAATAAAGAATTACTTAATCTTGGTAAGATTAATGTGGTTGATAATTTCGGCAATGAAATTCCTATGTATGACTTGCAAAGAACGATTATTGATCTAATACGTAATAGGAACAAGTTCGAAATACAAGACTTTACTACAGCACTTAAAACATATGCCAAAAGGTCTGATAAAGATTTATCTAAATTATATGAATATGCCAAAGCATTTAGAGTAGATAAAGTTCTTAGAACTTATATGGAGGTATTACTGTAATGAATTTAACTGCAGCTCAAATAAAAGGAAGAATTAAAAATATCGCAAATAAGACAAACGCAGATCCAAGACTTTTGATGCGTATTTATATGATGGATAGATTTCTTGAAAGACTATCATGTTCTAAATATAAAGATAACTTCATTATTAAAGGTGGAATTCTTGTAACATCAATGGTTGGTGTATCTTTAAGATCAACTATGGATATTGATGCTACTATTAAGAATCTAGACCTAACAGAAGATGAAATGTTAAAAGTAGTTAAAGAAATAGCTGATATTTCTTTAGATGATAATGTTACTTTTGAAGTTAAAGGTGTTCAAACAATTATGGATAATTTTGAATATCCAGGAGTGCGTATTGAAATGAATGCGTTAATAGAAAATATGGTCACACCATTAAAGATTGATATTTCTACTAATGATGTAATTACTCCAAGAGAAATTGATTATGAATATAATCTTTTGATTGAAGATAGAAATATTAATTTGTGGGCTTATAATTTAGAAACAATACTTGCTGAAAAATTAGAAACAATATTATCTCGAAATGTATTAACCACTCGTTTAAGAGATTATTATGATGTATATACTCTTACAAATATTTATAGAGATCAAATTAACGACAGAGTTTTAAAAGATGCATTTGTAGCAACTACAACAAAACGCCAAAGCAAAATAGATGATGTTGATTCAATAATAAATACAATTGCGAATAATACAGAGATTAAGAATCTATGGAATCAATATCAAAGTAAATATTCATATGCATCTGAAATAAGTTTTAATGATGTAATTACAAGCATAATGACATTAGCTGCAAAAGTTAAGCAATAATTTAGAACAAATTATTTATTAATAAAAAAAGCAAGAAATTCTTCTTGCCTACACAAACCCAAAGAATATTTCTATTCAGGTCATTTACATATTATCATATACTATTAAAACTGGCCATTTTCTTGGTTAAATAGCTAATTAATTAACCATTATAATAATGGTCTTTTTTATCTATGAAATCTTTGCCACAAATATTGAAATAATAATAATTAGTACTATTATGTTTTGGTAAAAGGAACAAGATTATATTTACTGGGCATCTATGTTTTAAATCTAAAGAATTAAGAATAAATGTTTCTTTTTCTTTATATAAAGCATCAAAAGCATTTTTGCTAGAAACAACAAATAGATAATCTCTTATGGCAAGTTCTTTATGATTTGCTTGAACAGTATTCTTTTGAACCATAGCATTTGCTACAGCTTTTGTTAGATCTTTGTAGGCATCTAAAGTTAATTGTTCTTTGTGCACTTTTTCATATTTAAAATAAGTACCAACTATATAATTAACTCCATCAGTAAACAAAACATCGCATGGTACTTTAAAAGCAGATGTATTATTGCTTATTGGTTTCTTATCAAAAGTCTTTAAATCAATGAATTCCTTAACAAGTTCAACATTATCTTCTTTAATAGGAAGATTATGATAATAAGTATTAACAGTCTCTAAATATTCATCTTTATTAAAGTTCTTATCTTTAGATATAGTAAACTGATCAACAAACTCTTTAGGTGTTAAAGAGAAGTTCTTGCAGAAGTTACTTGCTATTAAAGCACTAGGATAATCATATTCTCCAGATTCATATTTCTTAACTAGAGAAGGGGAGATATTATTGTCTTTTGCAAACTTTAAAACAGGAGATGACGATATTTTTCTTAAATAAGCAACGTATTCAGATATTAATACATTCTTTTTATTTTGGTAATCAATTCCTGCAACAAGTTTTTTCATAAATAAATAATATCAAATATCTATCAAACGTACAAAAATTAAATTAAATAACAAACGGACAAAAAACATATAATTTGACTAAAACGGAAATAGATGATATATTTTAATTAACAAAAGGACAAAAAACGATAAAAATGTCTAATAGGAGGTTATAATGCCAAAAGTAGTAAATGTAGAACATATCAATTCAAAAAGAATGGAGATCAAAGCTAAAGGTTATGTTAAACAATCTGAAGCTGGAATCTATTGTGGAATCTCAAATGAAAAGGGAAGAGAAGTTTATAAGGAAATTGAAGATAATCTAAAGGCCAATGGTTACAAGATCAATGCTTGTGGTATAAGCGCTAAAGCTTTTAATGATTATCTAGGTATCACAGATGAACAAATCTACGAATATTACAAAATGGGGTATTAGTTAATGTCTGTTTCTTTAAGAAAAGACGGCTGGTATGATGTTGAATTTCACTTGAATATAAATGGAAAAAGAAAGCATTTTTGTAAAAGGCGAGTCTCTAAATCTAAAAAGGAAGCTAAAAAATTTGAGTTAGAATTTAGAGATTCTTTAAAAGGCCAAAAGAAAATTGCTAAATTCAATGAGGTGTTTGAACTTAGAAATGCTGAACTAGAAAGAAATGGCAGATCACCAAGTACTTTAAATACTTACAAACATCTTATGAGCAGATATATTATGCCTTATTTTGTAAATAAAGATATTGGTAAATATAAAACTCATGATGTTGAATTATTCATTCAGGCTGCACAAGAAAAAGGAATATCCAATTATAGTATTAACCATTGCCTTGAATTAATTAGGGCAGTATTTAATTACGCTAAGAAAAAAGGATTTATGGCAGCTGTTAATCCTGTTGAAAATATCGAAACACTAAAAACTGAGAAAAGACCTAAACCATATTATTTCAATCATCCAGAATTCTTAAAATTTATTGAAGTAGTAAAACAAGTTGAACAAGAAGATGCAAACTTATGGGAATGCATTTGGACTATGCTGTTTGAATTAGGTTTAAGAAAAAGTGAATTAGAACCACTTCAAGTCAAAGACATTAACTTTGAACATATGACTGTATCAATTAATAAACATATGATTGAAGGACAAGGCCCAGTTTTAATTGTTCCAGGTAGAAAAAATGGTGAAGGTTATGAAGCGCCATTATCTAAAAAACTTGCTGAACTATTAAAAATAAGAATTAAGAAATTAGAACAGTTTGATGGTTATACAAAAGAAGCTTATTTATTTAATTCAGACAGCATCTTTGCACCAGCAGCTAGATCAACTTTAAAAAGACATTTAGATAAAGCAACTAAAGCAGGTGGCTTTGAAGATACAACACCACACGCATTTAGACACATGTGTTGCCTTAATTTAGTAGAACTTGGTGCTGATGTATTCACAATCGCAAACCACATTAAGGACACTGTAGAACTTGTTGAGAAAGTATATGGTGGTCGTATTAAATCGCATGTTTATGCAAGAACTCTATTAGATAGTCAAAACGAAGAATATATGAAGGAGGCTGACAATGGCCAATAGAAGAATGTTTTCAAAAAATATAGTAAGTACAGATAGGTTTATGTCTATGCCATTATCTGCACAAGCATTATATTTTCATTACAACATGAATGCAGATGATGATGGTTTTGTATCTAATCCAGTTGCAATTAAAAGGCAAATAAATGCTAATGATGATGATTTTAGTATTTTGGCAGCTAGAGGATTCATTATCCCGTTTAAAAGCAAAATAATCGTTGTTGCTGATTGGAGAATAAACAATCAAATAAGAAAAGACAGATATATAGCGACTATATACCAAAAAGAATTTGCTTCCTTACAAATCCAAAACAACAAATATATAAGAACTAATATTGATGAAAACAAATATTTGGAAGGAGCAAAATTCTAATGGCAACCAATTGTCAACCAAGTGGCAACCAAATGGAAACCCAGTATAGGTTAGGTAAGGATAGTGTAGGTAAGGATTATGTTGTTGTGAACGAAAGAATCAAAAGCTTTATACATGATTTAAGACCAGAATGTGAGATTGATTCAGATAAATATATAGAAGCTAACTTAATTCAGATAGGTAGAATTGCTGAAGCTCATATGTTTAATGAAGAAGCAATTAAAGAAATTTTAGATAATATATTTCTTTTTATAGAAATAGCTGAAAACTATTCAGAAACAAAAATAAAAATCATTAATGATTTAACTGATAAAGAATATCAAAAGATATTCGATAAGATTCAAATTGTTAATGTTCACATTAATGACGATGCAATTATTAATAAACAAGCATTTGTATCAAACAGCATATCAAAATATGTAAATAAACATTTAGTAAATAAAGAGGAGATAAACAGTTATGACAGAATCGAATATCAATGGTAATGGTAGTTCTAAAATCTATTTCATTGGAATAGATAAGATTATAAACAACGAATTAAATGAAGTATTCAAAGTTGAAGATTTAGATGAACTTAGAAATGGTATTGAGATGTATGGACTTAAACAGCCTATTAGTGTTGTTAGATCAGATGATAAGTTCAAGATTATATCAGGGCACAGAAGAATAGCTGCTATAAGACAAATCTTTGCAGCTAATAAGACTATCATGTTTAGTTCAAGAGAATTAAGTAATCAAGTTCCTTGTATCTTTGAGAATGAATTTGAAAATGAAGATGATGAATTCTTAAATTTATGTTCTTCTAATAACTATCGTAAATTATCTCCAGAAGAGGTAAGACCTATTGTTATTAGATGCTCAGAGATTTTAGAGAAAAGGTTACAAGCTGGCCAAGCATCTATTGAAGGCACAACCAAAAGAGATGTAATTGCTAAAATGGCTGGGGTATCTGCTAGAACTGTAGATAAATATCTAAAGTCTGATGATAACTTGTCAGATAAGACAAAGATTAAATCAGTTAATTCTATTGTTAATACAATTGATAAATATATTTCTTTTATATCAGACATCGAAATGGATGAATATGGAAGAAGTGATAAAGAAAGAATTAAGGAGTCATTAATGAATTTAATTAGTATCTGTAAAAGAACAAAATAGATGGCACCTTACCATGTAGGGCCTAGTGGCTTAGTAGGTCCAAACTAACCTGAACGAGTAAACAGTTATATGAGGGTAAACAAGTATAAGTGTGTAAGTTGAGGTCAGGGATAAATAAGATTAATTATATTTTAAATAGACAGAAGATTGATGATACAACAATCAAATAATGAATAGTCTAGCTCATTTAATCAAATTGTTAGAGACAACATTATTAAAGTTAATTACGAGTAATCATATTGAAAGTAATGGCGATTGTATCAAGAGTTGCTAGGCCACTAATAAGCGTCTAGGAGGTGATATTGATACCTCGAATAATTTCAATCGACAGAAGCCTAACTGCTCGTAGAACTAATAAATAGGCGTGAGGTGAAACACTAAATTCACTTGTCCGTAGTCAAATTACTACGGAGTCACACATAAGACTTAAAAAAGTG
>JAUNQJ010000051.1 GCA_030536265.1 Erysipelotrichaceae bacterium | reverse complement strand
GCAAAGGACTGAAAATCCTTGTGTCGCCAGTTCAATTCTGGCCGGAACCACCATTAAAAAAATAAAGTGTAGTTATTAACTACACTTTTTTATTAGCTTAATTCTTCTGATATTTCTTCTTCACTCAATTCTTCTTGAACTTCTTCAACTTGCCAAGGACATGTTGATATATACGCAGAATTTGTTAAATCATCGAAGTACGCACATGCATATCCTTTTGAACTATCTATAGCTGAAGAAATTGAATAATAGTTTTCAAGTAAATGTAATCCTGTACTAGACATGAAACAATAGTTTCCATCTCTCATTATTACTTCCATTTGTTCATTATCATATGAAATAGGATATTTATGAATTTCTGATATTTCATTGATTACTTTATAATCAACATTTTCAAATCCCTTTTCAATTTTAGTAAGTTCTTCTTTTGTGTATCCTTCAATTAATGGAACTTTATCTATTAAATATAAATTATCTTTATTTAATGTAACTCTATCATCGTTAATAAGAAGTAATTTTGATTCTCCATCTTCTAAAATATAACCAATTTGTTTAACTTCTTTAATCTCGATTGATACGATATTACCATTATGCATACTAATAGTAGCTTCTTCTATTAGTGGATCACTTAATAGTTCTGCTTCTTTTTCTTTTGGATTTGTTAATAAGAAGTATTTACTAAGATTGGCTTTATTTACTATATCTTCTTCTTTTAAGTAATGGTTGCCTTCAACAGTAACCTTAAAAGTCTTTGAATATGGGCTTATTATATATAAGCCAACAATAATAGCTAGAGAAATAATAAAAGCAATAACAAAAACGGCCATACCATCACGATCAAACTTAATCTTCTTACGGCCATCTTTTACTTTGTTTAGAAAATAGTTGTTTGCCAATACTTCTTGGCGTCCATTATCTAACAATTAAATTTCTCCACTTCCATTACTAATTTAATCTTATATTTATCCAATACTTTATCTTGAATATCATAAACAATTTTTAAGAAATCTTCAGCTTTTCCATTGCCGTTGTTAACAATGAAATTAGAATGTTTTTCTGATACTTCTATATCGTTAATTTTATAACCTCGATATCCTAACTCATCAATATATTCCCAAGCAAACTTTCCATCAGGATTTCTAAAACAAGAACCTGCACTTGGTTTATCTAATGGTTGAGTAGCTTTTCTTCGAACTAGCCTTTCTTCCATTAGATTTTTAATCTCTTCTGGATCTTTTTGTTCAAGACTTATTACACAAGACACAACAGTCCAATGAGGATGTTCTTTAAAGATAGAATAACGGTAACTTAATTTTAGTTCTTCTTTTTTTAGAGTAATGATTTCACCATCTTTTAATACATTTACTTCCTTAATGATGTCACCCATTTCCTTTTTATAAGCGCCAGCATTCATGTAAACTAAGCCGCCTATTGTTCCTGGAATTCCGCTAGCAAATTCAAATCCACTAAGTCCTGCATTAGCTAAAACTTGAGCAAAATAAGGAGCTAAAACACCAGCTTCAACATATACTTCGTTGTTGCTGATTTCATAGTTATCAAAGTGCTTTAAATTAATTACAATTCCAGAATAGTTATTACTTCCAGCAATAATATTTGATCCATTGCCTAATAATTTATAATCAATTCTATTATTTCTAGCAAATGTTATTATTTCTTTTAAATCTTCTATATTATATGGCTCAACATAATGAGAAATCTTACCACCCATTTTAATGGTAGTTAAATCTTTAAAATATTTATCATCATGGTAATCACCATGTTTTTTTAAGAATTCATCAATCATAGTTTTTCGATAGCTTGAATCATATCTTCTAATACTTTTGGATTGCCAAGTGCTAAGGCATGATTTCCTAAAGCTTTTAGTTTTGATTCGTTATTAATAATATCACTAATTTCTTTATTAAGTTTATCAGGTGTTAAATCTTTTTCTTCTATTAATATAGCTGCGTCTCTATCAGATAAAGACTTAGCATTATAGTATTGGTGATTATTTGGAACATATGGAGATGGTATTAATATTGCAGGCATACCCATAGCTGTTATTTCAGCTAGCGTTGTAGCTCCTGCTCTACATACTAATAGTGTTGAATTTTTCATAACATTAGCACCATCTATTGTTTCAAAACACTTAATATAATCCTTTTCATCAACATTTTTTAAAACATTTTCATAGTTTTGTTTACCTGTTGCATATATTATTTGGTATGAACCATCAGTTAATTTAAAGTAGTCCAAAACTACTTTATTAATTGTTTGAGATCCAAGTGATCCCATAAATATAACAACCGTTTTCTTCTTAGGATCTAATCCAAATTTCTTAATTAGCTTAGAATCTTTTTCAACAGCCATTGCTTTAGAACTTTGAGGGTTGCCTAATATTAATGTATGTCTATTTCTAAATTGTTTCTTATTTTCTGGATAAGATCCAATTACTAAATTTACTTTACGGTCTAACATTCTATTAGCTTTTCCAGCAAAAGAGTTTTGTTCATGAATTACTGTTTTTAGTCCTAATTTCTTTGCTGCTAAAAGAACTGGAACTGAAATATAGTTACCAAAGCCAATAGCCATGTCATATCCTTTTAAAATAGACATGCATTTTCTTTTAGCTTTATTGATTGTAAATAATGATTTAAGTTTGTTTAAAACGTTGCCAGAAAAAATATCAACATCTAAACCAATATATTTAAATCCTCTTTCAGGAACTAAATCTTTTTCCATACGAGTTGATGAACCAATAAATAGTATTTCATCACCTCTATTTTGTAGTTCTTCAGCAAGTGTTAGAGCTGGATAAACATGTCCTCCAGTCCCTCCTGCTACTATTGCAATTTTCATACTTTATAATTTTATCATATTAGTTTTTACCAATAAAAAGCCCATATAACTAAAAAGAAGCTTTTATAAAGCTTCTTTTTTTAATGCTTCTTTTAATCCCTTATCCACTTTTAAGCCCTTAGGTTTAAATGGCAATTTATTTAAAATAAATAACGCAATAAACGGATTTACAAATACTATAGCTATTAAGAATACCACTACATGAACTTGCCAGTCAGTTGAGAACATATCTACTACATATTTAAATATATAGAAATCAAATAAGGCAAGTACTACAAGCATCAGTATCGCACAAAAGAAATATATTATTTTTTGTTTAAATGTCATAGATTAACCTTTAAATGTAATACCTTACCCAATATTTTAACTTTATCTAAATCAAATGTTCTATTCTTGTATTTAGGATTAGCACCTTTTAATGTAATGCTATCTTTATGAGGGTCATATCTTTTAACTGTTACTTCATTATCATCAATCAAAAATACGCCAATATCATTCTTATTTAAATAATCTTGTTTCTTAACATAAACCATATCACCATTACAAATACGATCGTTAATCATTGAATCGCCTTTTACTTTTAAATAGAAATATTCGCCAGCTTTATATTCAGAATTATTTAAATATTCATAACCCATAATATTTTGATCAGCATACATATCGTATCCTGCTTTAACTTCACCAATAATAGGAACAGCTACTTTCTCACAAGTTAAATCAACATTTAATAAATCATCTAATTCAACATTAAACATAGAAGCTATTTTATTTAAATTAGATACCTTTGGAAAAGATGTTCCATCTTCCCATTTTTGAACAGTCGTAAAAGACTTGTATCCTAGTTTCTCAGCTAATTCATCTTGAGAGATATTATTTGTTCTTCTTAAAAACCTTAAATTTTCTTTGAATTTCATAATTAAATATTAGCCCAAAATTGATAATTTTTCAAGTAAACTATTGAACTTGATTATAATTCAAGTTATAATTTAGCCATGAAACCTCGAGTAATATTGCATTGTGACCTCAATTGTTTCTATGCTAGCGTGGAAATGTTATATCATCCAGAACTTAGAAATATTCCTATGGCTATTGCCGGTGATGCCGAAAATAGACATGGGATTATTTTAACTAGAAACGCTTTAGCTAAGAAAGCTGGTGTTAAAGCTGCTGAACCAATTTGGCAAGCAAAACAAAAATGCCCCAATCTAATTATTAGAGAACCCGATTATGAATCATATGAATATTTCTCTAAGAAAGTTAGAGCGCTTTATTATGAGTATACAGACAAGGTTGAATCTTTTGGACTTGATGAATGTTGGCTAGACATTAGTGATTCAATAAAACTATTTGGCTCCATTAAAAATATTGTTATTGATATTTTAAGAAGAGTAAAAAATGAAATAGGTTTAACTTTATCAATCGGTGTATCAAACAATAAGATATGGTCAAAACTTGGAAGCGATATTGCTGGAGAGAGTGAATATTATGTGATATCAAAATTAAGTGATATTGAAAGTCTCCCTGCCTCATCATTATTAAATATTGGTGCACACACCTACGACAAGTTAAAGTCTTTTGGCATCTACAGTATTGGTGATATAGCTAAGTGCTCCAGTAACTACCTAAAAGGTATCCTTGGAAAATGGGGAGAAATGATATGGTACTTCGCAAATGGCTACGATTTATCGGAGGTTGCCGGCTATAACGACCCCTATGAAATAGTTAAATCTATAGGCAACTCCTCAACCACTGTAAGAGATATATATGATATGGATGATTTAAGGGTTGTTTTAACCATTTTATCTGATTCAGTTGGATCACGAGTAAAAGAAGCTGGCATGTATTTTAAGACAGTGCATCTATACTTAAGAAATAAGAATTTAGAGTGGCGTACTATGCAAATAACCCTAAACGAAAACAGTGATCTTGTTTCTACTATTTTCAAATCAGCTATCGAACTATTTAAAAAGAACAATTTAAATTTTAATGTTCCCTATCGTTCAATCGGGATATCAGTAAGCAATTTATCATTTAAAAAAGAAGCTAGTAGTATAAGACTATTTGATGATAATTCTTATTCGTTAAGAGAAAGAAGAATTGATGAAGCACTTGATGATATAAGAAGAAGATATGGTTATCATTCAATCTCTAAATTAAGAGTTTTAGAAGATACTGAATTATCTAATTTTGATATTAAAAACGAACACACTGTTTTTCCTGTAAGTTATTTTAGAAAGTAAATTTATGCGTAAAAAATTTGTTGATGTTATTTGTTTAAATGATCAAGCTGGTAATCTAAAACCATTATTTTTAATATGGGATAACATATACAAAATTCCTATATTAAAAATTAAAGAAATATGCCCTCGTGCATCATTAAAAGTTGGTGGTTCAGGTTTAAGATATACATGCGTTTTTGAATCAAATCGTGTAAGACACCTATATTATGATAGAGGCAAATGGTATGTGGAGATGCAAGATCACATGTTATAATCTAGAGATAGAGGTGATTATATGAACGAAATTTATGATGTAATTATCGTTGGAGCAGGCCCTGCTGGCTTAACTGCTGCTATATATGCTTCTCGTGCAAATCTAAAAACACTTATGTTAGAGGCTAGCGTTAGTGGTGGCAAATTATACAAAACTCACCAAATTGAAAACTACCCAGGTGTTGAAAGAATTGGTGGAAGTGACCTAGCAGATCAACTTGTAAAGCATTCTCAAGAATTCGGTGCTGAACTTAAAAATGGCGAAGTTGTAAGTATCGAAGATATTAATGGAATTAAAAAAGTTAATTTAGAAGATGACAACGCTTATTATTCAAAAGCTGTTATTATCGCAACTGGAACAAAAGAAAGATTATTAAAAGTACCAGGTGCTCTAGAGCATATTGGAAACGGCGTATCATATTGTGCTGTATGTGATGGCTTCTTCTATAGAAATAAACCACTTGTTGTTATCGGCGCTGGTAATTCTGGCATGGAAGAATCATTATTCTTGGCAGATACTGTAGAACATATCACAATAATTGAAATGTCTAAAACTCCTTTAGCAGAAGCTAAAATTGTAGATGCAGTAAATGCTAATCCTAAGATTGATGTAATCTATGGTCATACAGTTGAAAGCCTTCAATTTGATGAAAGTGATAAATTAGTGGGCGCTAATATTAAAAACCTAGAAACTGGTGAAACAAGAACAATCTATTGTAATGGTGTCTTCCCTTACATGGGTGCAGATCCTGTTACTTCATTTGTTGATTCAAGTATTCTAGATGAAAGAGGATATATTAAAGTTAATCCAGATATGTCTACTGCAATTAAAGGAATATATGGAGCTGGAGATTGTGTTACAAAAGGTTTAAGACAAGTAATAACCGCTTGTAACGATGG
>JAUNQJ010000096.1 GCA_030536265.1 Erysipelotrichaceae bacterium | reverse complement strand
ATTGTTATCTCTTTTTATAAGTATTTCTTAATTTTTAATCCTAATTCGCTTAGTGGTAATCCCATTATTGAATAGAAGTCACCATTAATCTTTTTAATAAACTTTGCACCAATGCCTTGGATTGCATAAGCACCAGCTTTATCCATAGGTTCTTTTGTTTTAATATATTCTTCTATTTCTTCATCAGTTAATGGAATGAAATATACTTCAGATACATTAGAGAATGTTTCTGATTCATTATTAGATAGAATAGTAACACCAGTAATTACATGATGCATATTGCCTTGAAGAAGCTTAAGCATACGCTTAGCATCTTCTTCATTCTTTGGCTTTCCTAATACTTCATTATTAACAACAACAATAGTATCAGCACCCACAACTACAGCATCTTTATTATCGTTGAATACTTTTAACGCTTTTAGAAACGAAATATTTTCTATTTCACTTCTAAGTTCATTATCAGGGTTAATTTTTTCATCAATATCTGCAACAATAATCTCAAAAGGAATATTTAACATCTCCATGATTTGTTTACGTCTTGGTGATTTAGAAGCTAAGATTACTTTATTCATTATTTAATATACCTGTTATAAATATAATTTAGACCAGTAGTAACCATATCTGGATCATATGATTCAAGTTCAGCAATATATGGAGCTATTTCTTTTCCAGCTCCACCACATCCTACAATAATAGGAGACGACTTAAGTTGAACTTTTATACCATTAATTAAATATCTAATCATTCCAACAAAGCCATCATATACGCCAACATTCATAGCATCTAATGTGTTAGTGGCTAAAAAGCCTGAGTGTTTTGCTGGAGTAAATTCAGGAAGTTGAGCAGTTCTTGCAAATATAGCTGAAGACATAGACTGGAAGCCTGGAGCTATTAAACAATTCTCAAATTTACCATCTTCACTAACATGAGCAATTACTGTTGCTGTACCTAAAGATACAACAAGTAATTCTTTCTTATACATTTGATATGCATAAGCACACATTACAAGTAAATCAGAACCTACAGGATCTGTAATGTTTTCTGATATTTCTATTCCATAATGATGTTCGTTATTAATAATGATAGGTTCTTTATTTGTGATTTCTTCAAGTGCTGATACAACTAGTCCAGTAAGGTTAGGCACAACACTAGATAGAATAGAATCATCAAGTTGAGTTTCTCTAATATTAGCTTTGTATAAGAAAGATAAAATAAAAGATTTGAAATCGATAGGATTAGAATCTAACATATCAAAAGCTAATCTTTCATCATTTTGATATAAAGCCAATTTAATATTTGTGTTTCCAATATCTACGGTTAATAACATACTATACAATTATAAGGGTATTTTGGCTCTATTTCTAGTAACAGGCTAAAGCATTGATTTTTAAGCTATTTTAAGATAATATTATTAAGCAACCCGGGTGTGGCGAAATTGGCAGACGCGCTAGACTTAGGATCTAGTGGGTGACCATGGGGGTTCGAGTCCCTTCACCCGGACCA
>JAUNQJ010000050.1 GCA_030536265.1 Erysipelotrichaceae bacterium | reverse complement strand
AGCTATCGTTTTTCTCATTAATTAAATTATAGTACAAAAAAGCCTTATGTTTTTACATAAGGCTTTTAGATTATCTGACCTTTGATCCTGCAGGTAAGCTTGATGTTATTATTTCAACCTTGTCTTTATTTTCAGAACACAAGATCATACCCTCAGATTTTTCACCTCTAATAACTGCTGGTTTTAGGTTCTTTACAACGATGATATGTTTTCCAACAAATTCTTCAGGAGTAATTACATTAGCTATGCCTGATACAATTTGTCTAATATCTCCGCCGCCTAAATCAACTTTAGAAACAAGTAATTTATCAGCTTTTTCATGTTTCTTTGATTCTTTAACTTCTCCTACCACAAATTCAATCTTTGAGAAATCATCAAAGGAAATTTCGTTAGTAGTAACCGGTGCAGCTTCTTGAGCAGCTTTCTCTAAAGCTTCAAGTTTTTCAGCTAATTCTTTTTCATCAATTCTAGCAAATAAGATTTCTGGCTTTTCAATTACTTTGTATTCATTTACTTTGCCAAACTCAAATTCATCAAATGAAGAACCGCTAATTCCAAGTTGTTCATAAATCTTTTTAACAGTACTTGGAATAAATGCTTCTAGTTCAATTGAACAAATTCTAATACCATCTAAGATTGTATATAATACATCATTTAATCTAGGTAAATCTGCTTCGTTTTTTGCTAGTGCCCAAGGAGCAGTTTCATCAATATATTTGTTTAATCTTTCAAGTCTTGCGAATATTAACTTTAATGTTGTTGGAATATCAAGGGCTTCAATCTTCTCATCAACTTCTTTATCCATTGATTCTAAGAAAGCAATAACTTCTTTATCTAATTCTGTAGGATTAGTGTTTTTCTTAACTCTTCCATCGAAATATTTATTAGCCATAGACACTGTTCTATTAACTAAGTTTCCAAGAACATTACATAAATCAGAGTTTCTTCTTTCAACCATTAATAGTTCAGAGAAGTTACCATCTGAACCAAATGGTACTTCAGATAATAAGAAGTATCTTAATGTATCTGTGCCATAGTCTTTAATGAATTCTCTTGGATCTTTATAATTGCCTTTTGACTTAGAAATCTTACCACCACCAATAGTTAACCAACCGTGTCCATATACTTTTTTAGGAAGTGGTAATCCTAAAGCCATCAACATAATTGGCCAAATGATAGTATGGAATCTAAAGATTTCTTTTCCAACTAAATGTAAATCAGCTGGCCAGTATTTTTGATATAAAGAATCATCTTCAGAGTTATAGCCTAAAGCACTAATATAATTACTTAGTGCATCTACCCAAACATACACTGTTTGAGATTCATCAAATGTGACAGGAATTCCCCACTTAACACTAGATCTAGATACACATAAATCTTTTAATCCTGGTTTTAAGAAATTGTTATACATTTCGTTATAACGAGATTCAGGTTGCATTAATTCAGGGTGTTCTTTTAAATATTTTTCAAATTGAGGTTGATATTTAGATAGTTTGAAGAAATATGCATCTTCTTTTGTTAATACTACTTCTCTACCACAATCAGGACATTTACCATCAACTAATTGAGACTCTGTCCAGAATGATTCACATGGTGTGCAATACCACCCTTCATATGATCCCTTATAAATATCACCTTGGTCATATAATTGTTGGAAAATCTTTTGAACACATTTAACATGTTCTTCATCAGTAGTTCTAATAAACTTATCATAATTAACATCTAAAGATTTCCATAAGTCTTTTGCGTTATCAATAATTGGATCAACAAATTCTTTTGGTGTGCAGCCTTTTGCTTTTGCTCTACCTTCAATCTTTTGACCATGTTCATCAGAACCTGTTAAAAAGAATACATCATAACCTTTAAGTTTTTTATATCTTGCAAGCGCGTCAGCGATTACTGTTGTATAACAATGACCCACATGAAAATTATCACTAGGGTAATAAATAGGTGTTGTAATGTAATAGGTTTTCTTTTCTGACATTTTGATTCCTCCTACAAAATAAAAAGGTGCTACCAAAGGGCGTGATTCACGCGGTACCACCTTATTTTTTCTCTTAAACTCTTAACGCGAGTAACGTTATATTCTACTTGTCGAATACAATGCTCCAGATCCATGTTCATTAGTTGCACATATTGCCTTTCACCATTTTAGCAACTCTCTATAATGCTTCGCTAACTACTCTATCTTTCTTAGCACCTTAATTATACTCAAAATTACTTTCTTAAACAATCTTCGTTATAAGCATTTCTTTAAATATTCAGGATTGCTTAAACATAGTTCTATCATGTTTGCGGCGATATTAGAGTATCCGGGCCCAAATGATTTTAATTTATTAACAGAGTTTTTTGCTAGTCTTATTGATAGCACTTCTTTTCTTTTACTTTCTACTCTTGCCTCATGTACTTTTCTTAATGCTTTTATTTGTTCATCAGTAATCTCTGGAATATCATCTAGATTTGCCTTTATTTTTCTTGTTTTTTGTAATAAATTCTTATCTTTTTTTGTCATCTTAAGTTCTGAAGATTTTACTCTTGTTGTAGCCATAATATAGTTTTTCCTCCTTGCCAGTTGCGCGTCTTGCTGAAATAATTCTAATTGCATCTTCTCTAAAGGTGTAAGCTACTGTTAATAAATCTATATCAGTTTTCCCTATCAATATCCATCTTTCTTCAAATTCACTATGGTTTTTATCATAATATTCAATAGCGTTTCCATCCATATAAGATAAAGCGGCAGATGTAAAACTGACATTATGCTTTTTAATATTTTGTAGTTCCTTCTCTTGGTCCCATTCAAATACAGGACTATTTGCATTATCTTCAACAATAGTATACATTACATCATACATTTTGTATACATCCTCCTCAATTAAATGAATAATTAGTTATCATGCCTTCTTCTATTTCTAAATTGATAACAAGTTCACTATCAACTAAACAATAACCAAAACCTGTTTCATATGTATATGCTCCATCGTATTCAAAATCATCTAAATTTTTATAATTGATTAGATAACATTTGGCTTCGTCTATTAATAAAGCTTCTCTTTTAAAAGATTCAGATGATGATTTTAATAATCCATATACTTTATTACAAGATATAAGATAATCACTCATCGCTAAAAGAATCGTCAGCGATATCATCATCAGTATCAGAAAAGTCGTCGAGATAAATCCCTCTTGATTTAATAATGGGTGTTTTGAATTCTTTATTATGTTTTTCATATTGAATATATATTGCATTGCCTTCTTCTATAAAAGTTAGATCATCGACTTTATCTAAAAACATTTGATAACCTGGTTGTAGTACTAAACGGTTATTAATTAAACTAAGCTTGTAATCGTTATTATGATAGATAAAGTTTAATGAATCACCACTATTTTCAACATCATATGCTATTAGTAATATCCTTCTTAATTGATACAAAGATATTTCATCATTTACTAAGTCATATTCAAATTTAAGATTTGCTGCATAACTTATTACATTACAAGCTATAGGAAGTAAGGTTAAAGTTATTATCAGAGCTACTATTGTTCTAAGACTTGTGAATCCTCTTGAATTACGCATTTCTCACATACTCCTAACAAGTCATAAGTATCTATTAATTGTTCATTAAACTCTTCCTTATATAATAAATATCCATCTTCATAGATAACTAATGAACTGTATACACCAAAAGATAATATAGACATTGAAGTCACGATAAAAACAGCTATTAAACTATCTAGTAATAGAAACCCTTTATTACTCTTCATAAGTAAAATAACCTGTTCCTAAATGTATGATAATATTCTTATTTCCGATATTAATCGTTTGAGCTTTATTTACTTTCCCATTTGAGTTGAAATGTATCAAGTAATTATTAATATTATTATCTTTTCTATTGATTAAAGAATCAGCCTGTTTTTCTACATATTCATTTGAAAAATATATCCAAGATAAATCTGGGTTATTAATATTACTAATAAATAATGTAAAGAAACTAGTTACTATAAATATAGTTAGTAACATCTCAAGCAAAGTAAAGCCTTTATTATTCATGGACAGCATGACCATCCTCAAAATATATTGCTTCGCCACCAGAACAAGTAGTTTGGTTTTCTTCAAGTAATCCTGCTGATACTAAATCAGTTAAACTATTTGGATATTCTTGGTATTCTAGCCAATACTGAATAGATGCTTCGTCGACTAACTTGCACTGTGCATCGCATGCCTTTTTATCTACTGTGTTAACTACCTTTGATACATTGGGAACAGTTAATAAAAATAGAATTGCCATAACCATTACCACAACAATCATTTCCAATAAAGTAAAACCTTTGTTTTTCATAATTCCTCCTATAATGAAGTAATTGCCTGCATAGGCAAAAACAATACTTGATAAATAAAGATAATAACCATCCCAATAACAAAATAACTAGCTAACTGTAGAATAGTAGTTATTAATTTCATTTTGTTTTTGATTTTTTCTTTAGATAATTCTGTATAGTTCTCTAAAATACCCGTGAAATTGTTTGTATATGATGCGATATTAATAAATTTCTTTAATATATCATCAAAGTATATTTGGCCACTTGCCTCGATCAAAGACTCACCTTGCATCAAATTATCATCTAAATGGGAAGCTAGAAAACAAATTAAGGGTCTGTTTGTTAAGCCTTTTAGTATTTCTAACGCCTCTTTTGACTTATATCCAAGTTTTAAACATATAACAAAAAGTGAAACAAAATCTTCAGTAAAATATACCTTTATTAAACTATTAGGCAAGTATTTACTTAATAGAATATAGAATATTCTTATTCTTTTTGGATTAATAAAGATAAGAATAACTATAGATAATATAAGGAAAGAAAAATAAAAGAAATAGATTACTATTCTCATAATAATTCTTAGTCCCATAAAGGTACTTATATCTGAATTAAATGATCTCATTAGATTTAATATTGAATCTAAACCATAGCTATCAAATAAATATAAACCAGTTAAAGATATAAACAACAATATAATTGGATAAGTAATAGCCTTTTCTAGTTGTTTTGAGTTTTCTTTATTCTTGTTATAAAAAGAAATGGCTAAATCTAAGCTTTCTTTAAAGCTTAATCTTTTTAACAGGTTAACCATATAAGGGCTTATTTCTTTAGGCAAATAATCTTGTATTATATCTTCTATTAAAAAACCTTTATCTAATTTATCCAACAAATCATCAAATAGTATTTCATTTCCTTTATTCTTTATTAGATTTATACAAGACTTAATCGGTAAATCAGTTTTAAGAAGTTCGTTTAAAAATACGATGTCTTCAATAGGAATAGTCCTTCTTTTAAGTTTTAATAACATCTTATTTAAAAATTCCATTAGCTATACCCTCTTTAATTTGTTTATCGACGCTTAAAAAATTATCTGAAGTTATATTATTTTTTCTAAAATACAATATTTCATCTTTATCCATAATTTCATATACTACTTGTTTAGAATTATCAGTTTTAATCATCATTTCTTGATTAGACAAACATAATAAAACTTCATATAAATGCGACTCATTTACTCCTAGTTCACACATTCTTGAAATAACACTTGATGCATGGGATGCGTGTATTGTCGTTAAAACAAGGTGTCCTGTATTTGCGGCAGCAACAGCCATCTTGGCGGCTTTGGTGTCTCTAATTTCGCCAATCATCACGATATCTGGATCGTGTCTTAGTATTTGTTTAATACCTTCTTCATAATCTAGATTCGTTGCTTCATTTATTTGAATCTGAACAAAATTATCATTAAACACTTCAATTGGATCTTCTAATGTATATATTTTTTTATTAGATACAGATTTTAATAATGAATATAAAGTTGTAGTTTTGCCAGAACCCGTTGGTCCTGAAAAAATAATCAATCCATTTCTTTCGTTTAATATAGATTTAAAGTACTCGTTTTGTTCAGTGATATTTGATAGATTATCTACATTTATATTGTTATCAGAATTTAATATTCTTAATACGCCATTTGTTGAATTAACATTATTAATTACTGCAAATCTAAGTGATAGTAGTTTATTATCTACTTCCATTTCAAATTGACCTGTTTGAGGTTCTAATAAATTACCTATATCTAAGTTTGCTAAGTATTGAAGATATCTTATTAATTTATCATCACCAATCTTTGATTTAACACGATGAAAAGTACCATCTATTCTCATATCAATGGTTACTTCATAGTATTTCATTTCAAAATGAATATCGGTTGCGGAGTATTTTACCGCAAGTCTTAATAACGCTAGTAATCTTTCTTCCACAACTTATTAATACGAAAAAAACTTAAAATTCCTATACCAATTTAAATAATTGTGAAGTTTTATAGCTTAATAGATATTATTTAATGAAAATTATTTACATTTGCAATAAAAAAGAACAGCTATTGCTGTCCTTTTTATCTATCTAGTTTTTTGCTTACCGTTTTTATTAATGGAAG
>JAUNQJ010000049.1 GCA_030536265.1 Erysipelotrichaceae bacterium | reverse complement strand
AATGGTGACTCGTATGGGATTCGAACCCATGAATGTTGCCTTGAGAGGGCAATGTGTTAACCGTTTCACCAACGAGCCAAAAAAGGATCAATTAGATCCTTTTTTAATTATTTAAGATTAGCTTTAGCTGTATCGCAAATCTTCTTGAATGATTCAGGATCAGCAATTGCAATTTCAGATAACATCTTTCTGTTAACTTGAACGTTTGCTTTCTTTAAACCATTCATTAATTTTGAATAAGATAAACCATTCATTCTAGCAGCAGCATTAATTCTAGCGATCCATAGTTTTCTATAATCTCTCTTTAATCTTCTTCTAGAAATCCAAGCATACTTATAAGAATGCATTACTTGTTCATGAGCAGTCTTATAAAGTAAATGTTTAGAACCGAAATATCCTTTAGCTTGTTTAAGGACTCTTTTATGTCTTTGTTTTGAAGCGTATCCGCCTTTTACTCTTGCCATATTCTAGTGTCCTCCTTAACCTTGTAGTAGTTCTTTATCTCTCTTGTAATCAGTCTTATCTACAAGAGCAGAACCACGTAATTGTACTTTTTGTTTGTGTGTTTTGTGTGCAGCAAAGTGAGATGTAAAGTTGTGATGTCTCTTTAACTTTCCTGTACCAGTTACTTTTACTCTTTTTGCAAAAGTCTTTTTTGTTTTCATCTTTGGCATAAGCTTGCCCTCCTTATTTCTTAATAGGTGTTAATACACAAGACATGATGTTTCCTTCAAGTTTAGGTTGTTTTTCAACGCTTGCAATTGGCTTTAAGAATTCAATGAAATCATTCATGATTTTCATACCAACTTCTTGACGAGTCATCATTCTTCCTCTAAAACGCATATCAACTTTAACTTTCATACCAGATTCAATCCACTTGCTAGCTTGTTTAGCTTTTGTTTCAAAATCATGTTTATCAATAACCGGAGAAAGTCTTAATGGTTTTACTTCAGTAAGAGATTGATTTTTCTTAGCTACCTTAGCAGCTTTTTGTTTTTCAAAACGGTATTTACCATAATCTAAGATCTTGCATACTGGTGTTGGAGCATTTGGTGCTACACAAACCAAATCAAGATCTTCTTCTTCAGCTTTTGCTAATGCATCGCGTGAAGACATAGTTCCAAGTTGTGATCCATCAGAATCAATAACAAGAACTTCTTTGAAACGGATAGTTTCGTTGACTAGATCGTCATATTGTTGTTTCCTTGTAATAGTGACACCCCCATTAAAATAAAAAGTGAGACAAAGCTCACTTAAATATCACTAACATATTGTAGCAATACTACCCAAGTCTATTTAGACATCAGGTGAGAAGTGAGACTTCTTCTTTCTACGTACTTTTTATTACTTAATAATAATACATCTATAATTAGCTATAGTCAACTATTCTTTAAGTAAAACGCCACCAAGCTGACGGTAGTAATTATCGCATTTACAATCTTCACATCTCCATTTATTGCATTTTCCAACAGATATACCAAATACAAAGCCAACATCAGTACCTACGTATGTTAAAAGCTTTTCTTGATCACAATATTTGCAATAACCAACTTTTTGCGTACCCCACTCTTGAGTACCGCCAAATTCAGGGCTTCCTCCAGATACACTGATAAGATCTTCTTCTTTTAATTCTTTTTTATCTGACATAAATACGATTCTCTCTCTTTCTTTTATTATATTTTATCTTAATCTAAAATAATTCTATATACTTTGAAATCTTTATCAATTTCTAATAAAACATATGAATTGTGACCATCTTTGCCCCTAGAAGAAGATCCCGGATTAATAGTTCTAACACCTTTTATTGTCTTATCTAAGAAACAATGAGTATGACCAAATAATGCAATATCGCAATCACAAGCTTTAGCATTTTTAGCAATAAGTTCTTCATCTCCGCTAAAAGCATGTCCATGACACATATAAACAGAGTGTCCTCCAATATCAATGATTCTTTCACTATGTAGATTATAATCATCATCAACGTTACCTCTTACACTTGCAAAAGGTCTAAGTTCATCTTCATCCATTTCAGAATCACCAAGATGAAAATAATAATCTGCACTTGGATTATCTCTTAATATTTTATTTAATACTTCATAATCTCCATGATTATCACTAACAACAACTATCTTCATATTATTTACACTTTAATAAAAAATCTGCTCCTTTTATAACTTCTTTATCACTTAATCCATCAAAACCAACTTGTCTTAAACATTCATATGCACCTATTGCAACACAATTTGATAAATTAAGACTTCTTGCATCTGCTTTCATAGGTAATCTATAACAATCTTCAATATTATCGTTTAATATCTTCTTATCAATGCCTGTTGATTCTTTACCAAATACTAAATAAATATTATCTTCATTCTTATCAAATACACATTCATCAAAAGATTTAAGTCCATATCTTGTAAAGAACGCAAACTGTCCTTTTGGATTAGAATTAATGAATGTATCATAGTTAGGATAAATCTTGTAATCTAGTTCATTAATATAATCCATATGTGCTCTTTTTAAATGTTGATCATCAAGTGAAAAACCTATTGGTTCAATAATATGTAATTTCATATTAAAAGCCATACATGTTCTCATGATATTACCTGTGTTTTGAGGAATTTCTGGTTCATATAAAACTACATGTATCATTCTTTAATCTTCTTTCTACTAAATAAATATAATATAACACCAAATAGAATTATAGTAATTAAAAATATAATAACAATTTTTGTAACCAAATGATCAAAGAATTCAGGTGGTACTATCATTATAAGAACATCAGTATGTAGATTTAATAACCACAAATCATTACCTACAAAGAATATATGGTGAAATGTTGTCCAGAACGAATCAAAATCAATTAATATCCATAATCCAATAAAAGCAAATACTATTAACGCATAAAATAAAGTTTTCTTATAAATACTAAATAAGTAATATGAATCTCCTTTAATACATATATAAACAATTAAACATATTACAAATATTAAAGCACTAGCTATACCTAAATAGATAGAATTTAAGTTCAATGTTCTTACATCTACCATATGAGCTTTTTCATCATCATTAAATACTTCTCTTAACTCTCCTTTAATAACAAGTTTCTTATCAAGAGATGCATCAGGGTCATTTAAATAATCTAATGTAAAAGAAGTTAATTCTGTTAAATCTTCATTAGTAATGCCAATATGTTCATTAATATGTTTTCCATATAACATTAATTTAGAATGTTCAGATTCATAAAAGCTTTTATCAAAAGAACAAAAATGAACTACACCTAATAGTGCAACTAGTATAAAAGTAATAGAAATAATGTAACTTAATAGTCTTTTAGTCTTTAACACGATCTTTATAGTATTCAGCAAATTTCTTAGTTGCTATAGCTCTATGAGAATATTTATTCTTATAAGCAAAGCCTAGTTCTGCTTCCGTCTTATTATATTCAGGTATAACAAATAAAGGATCAAAACCAAATCCTTCGCTTCCTGCTTGTTTATAAGCTATTGTTCCATGATTTATACCTTCAAAAGTATGAGTTACACCTTCTTCATCAATATAAGCTACTACACAATTAAAAGTAGCATTTCTATTTGGTGAATCCTCCATAATTTTAATAATTGCGTCATTCTTTTCAGGATATGAATAAGAACCCATAAATCTTGCAGAATAAATACCAGGAAAACCATTTAGAAATTCGATGCACATTCCAGAATCATCAGCAATGGTAGGAATATGATACTTATCAAAATAATACTTAGCTTTTATAATTGCGTTCTCTTCAAAAGTTAAACCATCTTCAACAGGTTCAGTATCGTCATTAAAATCCTTAGGACAAAGTAACTCTATATCTAATCCTAATTCATCAAATATTAATTTAAATTCATAAACTTTATTCTTATTACCAGTAGCAATAAATAATTTCTTCATATTACACCTTATATTTTTCTATAATCTTTTCTACTAATGGATTTCTAACAATATCGCCAGAATTAAACTCAACAAATTCAATACCATTAATATTTCTTAATTTTTCATTAGCTAAAGATAAACCAGATTTAGTTTTAGAAATATTTAAATCTATCTGAGTTAGATCACCATTAACAATCATTTTAGAATTATTACCAAGTCTAGTTAAAAACATTAACATCTGTCCTGGAGTAGTGTTTTGAGCTTCATCAAGTATAACAAATGAATCATTAAGAGTTCTTCCTCTCATATAAGCTAAAGGAATTATTTCAATTTGATTCTTTTCTAACATTAATGTTACTTTTTCTTCACCAAGTATTTCGTATAACGCATCATATAAAGGCATTAGATATGGGTCAACCTTTTCTTTTAAATCACCAGGTAAAAAGCCAAGTGACTCACCTGCTTCTACTGCAGGTCTAGTTAATATTATCTTTTTAACGTTTTCTTTCTTATAAGCATTGCATGCTAATAAAACTGCTAAATAAGTTTTTCCAGTTCCAGCAGGTCCTATAGAAAATACTAAATCATTATGATTAACTGCTTTAGATAATTTATATTGATTAGATGTCTTATACTTAATAGGTTTGCCACTAGAAGTATAACCAGCAATATCATTTTGCCAAGAAATATCATAATTACTAGATAACGAAATAAATGATTGTTTAATTAGATTCTTATCTATATTAGATTTAGCTTTAATTAATAATACTAGATGATCTAATTGTTTAATAAAAAGAGAAAATAACTTTTCATCAGTATTAAAAAACTTAACTTCATTATCCCTAATGTTTATTTCTGTTTCATATAATTCACAAAGCAGTTTTAAATTAGAATCATCAACACCCAACAATTCTTTTAATTCATCATGTGATATATCATTTAATTTATATACTTGAAAATCCATAACTAAATTATATTAAAAAATAGTGCATAGCACTATTTTCCTCTTCTTGCTTTACGTGCAGCTTCTCTTTTTAGTTTCTTTGCTACACCAGGTTTAACGTAGTATTCACGTTTACGAGCCTCTAAAAGGGTTCCGTTACGAGATACTTGTCTTTTAAATCTTCTTAAAGCATCATCTAATTGTTCGTTTTCTCTTACAACAACTCTAGCCATTCTACACACCCCCTTTACCGGCAATAAATATTATAACACACAAATTAATTATTACTAAAATCAACTATTTGTCCACTTCCAACAACAATTTCAGGATGAAGATTCTCATATTCTTTCTGAGCCGCTTCAAGCCATTCTAGGAAATCTTTTCTATTATCAAAGCACCTATAGAATGCATACTGTTCTGTAGAAGACATATTTAAATACCTTTCGTACACTGTACCAGGCTCGCCCTCAGGAACAAATTTTTCTTTAACACTATCTTCTTTAGTATCAGAACTATCATCTTGATTATCTTCATCTAAAGCTTGCTCGCTTAGATTATTCTCATCGTCAATCTCGTTAAAATCTTCAGGAGTAAGGTTATCAACGTTTCTAATAGTAATCTTTTGAGAAGTACCGTCGTTATAATGATATATATAAACTGTTTCTCCTAATTCGTTAGTTAATTCTTCTAGCTCTTCATAATCGTTATTAACGCCTTTACCAAGATTATTAATTAAATCGTTAACAGTTTCGTTAGAAATGATGTTATCGTATTTATTTTCTATATTTATAGTCTCATCAAAAACTTCAACATCATCATTATTAAAAGATGTTAACTTTTTTAGATATAAAGATGAAATAACAATTAGAACAACAAAAATAAATATAGAAATAATTAATTTCCTATTTAATTTATTCATCGTCCCAATTATCTCCACCAGTTGAAGATTTTACATCATCTGATGTTCTAATTAAATCATTGGAATTAATGATAACTTCATCTATAGAAGGTTTTAAGTATTCTTTTTTATTCATAACACACCTTATTATACTAATTAGAAGCATCCATATAAAGAGTATGGAATTCAGAATTCTTTAAATTCGTTTTATTTGATGGCTTTGAGTATAAAGCTGCATCAGCGCCTAAGCTCTTATAATTCTTTAAGCCTTCTAATTGAACATAAACACATTTTTTAGCAGGATTTTCAGAACTAGACCAATTCTCAATCAAATCATTGCCAAATGTAAGATCAATAATTCTATCAGAGCCGTTATTATGAACCAGGCTTACTCTAACACCAACTTTAAGTTTAGTTCCACTTACATAAACATCTTGTAATGATTCGATTTCTTTAATAGTTGGTTGAATTTTAAACTTAGCTACATTATCGCCAGGTTTTTGCCACTTAACGCCATCAACAGGACTCCATTTAGATTGAGCTCCTAATTCATATAAATAATAATATCCACCATCGCCATCTACATCAGGCCACCATGTAGGCATTTGACGCATTTCATCTTCTGTTTCTGCTTCTTTAGAAGAATTATAGATTAAGTTTTCAGGTTTATCCATAAAGATTTTACCCTTAGTTTCACCACTATCTTCTAATTCACCA
>JAUNQJ010000048.1:427-6472 GCA_030536265.1 Erysipelotrichaceae bacterium | reverse complement strand
GGAAAAATTAAGCCTTAATCGCTGTTTTTATGCCTACAATCATGGCAATTTTCAAAATGTCTATAAAACCTATCAAACGGACAAGCATCGCCTTGATTGATGCTTGAACATTCCTCATCTACTGGCACCCATGTACCTGAAGGTCTTCTTCCACCACTAACATTCTCTAAATTTTCTTCATTAACATTCTTTTCCATTGTTGTTCTCCTTATTAATATTATTTCAAAAAATCAATTAATATACTATTCAATATCATTCTATTTTTAACAATGAGTCTTCCCTCTTTAATAATTATATTCCTTTTATTTTTATTAATCGCTTCTTTATAGTTATCAAGAATATCAACATTATATTTCTTATTAAATTTGTAAATATCTAATCCTTCTAAAGTTCTTAATGACATCATAATATTTTCGAACATCTTATCATCTTTAGATAACTTATAAGTTGTCTCAATGATATCTTTGCTGTTTATATATTTGTTTATATCTTTTGTTTTGTCATACCTTATGGAGCCAATCTTGCTAGAACTGCCGCATCCAAGTCCCCTAAAATCTTCATATCGCCAATACCCTAAATTATGTTTTGACTCATAGCCCTTCCTTGCGAAGTTTGCTATCTCATAATATTCATATTTATTTTTCTTTAAAGTATCAATAATATATTCATACATATCCGCTTCTATTTCTTCATCAAGTGGAGTATAACCCTTTTTACCAAAAACAGTATTCTCTTCTATAGTTAACGAATATAAAGATAGATGAGGAACTTTTAAACTTAGTGCGTCATCAATTGTCTTTATTAAATCATTCATAGTTTGTGTAGGAATAGAATACATAATATCTAAAGAAATATTGTCTATTCCATTATCTTTAAGCAGTTTACAAGCTTTACTGACATCACCAAAAGAATGATGTCTATTCATAAGTTTTAGTAATCTATCATTACTAGATTGCAAACCCATCGATACTCTATTTATTCCATACTTGTTAAAAAGTTTTATTTTATTAAACGTTAAACTTTCAGGATTGACCTCGATACTATACTCTTTTACTTTATTTGTATGAGTTTTAATAAGTTTAAATAATTTTTCTAATTGTTGATCTGTTAAAGAAGTAGGAGTTCCTCCACCAATATATATAGTTTCATACTGTTCATCATTACATTCTTTAAATTCTTTTATTATACGTTTAAGCCATTTATCAGAAAGGTCCTTGTTGTATACTCTATGACAAAAATCACAATATGAACATATTGATTTACAAAATGGAACATGAATATACAAATGTTTAATTCTTGTCATCATCTAAAGCAAGTACAGCCATGAAAGCCTCTTGAGGTATCTCAACAGAGCCTACAGCTTTCATACGTTTCTTACCTTCTTTTTGTTTCTCTAATAATTTCTTCTTACGAGATATATCGCCACCATAACATTTAGCCAATACATCTTTTCTTAAAGATTTAATATTAGTTCTTGCAATTACCTTGTTACCAATAGCTGCTTGAACAGGAATTTCAAATTGTTGTTTAGGTAGTAATTCTTTTAATTTAACTGTAATAGCTTGTCCTCTATGATACGCAAAATCTCTATGTACAATAATAGACAAAGCATCAATAATTTCACCATTTAGTAAGATATCCATCTTAACTAAATTAGATTTACGATATCCAATTAATTCATAATCTAATGAAGCATAACCTCTAGAAACAGATTTTAATTTATCAAAGTATTCAAAGATAATTTCAGATAATGGCATTTCATATATTAATTGATTACGATTATCATCGATATAAACCATATCTTTATAAATACCACGTTTATTTTGAGATAACTCCATAACAGCACCAATAAATTCATTAGGAACCATTATTGATGCTTTAACATATGGCTCTTCAATATAATCAATTAAAGTATTATCAGGCATCATACTTGGGTTATCAATCATTTCAATTTCGCCATCAGTTTTAGTTACTTTGTAAACTACAGATGGTGCAGTAGCAATTAAGTTTAATCCATATTCCCTTTCAAGTCTTTCTTGAACTACTTCCATATGTAGTAAACCTAAAAAGCCAAGTCTAAAACCAAAGCCCAAAGCTTTTGAACTTTCAGCTTCAAAAGTTAAAGATGAATCGTTAAGTTGTAATTTCTCTAACGCATCTCTTAAATCGTTATATTTATTATTATCAGTTGGATACATTCCGCAATATACCATCGGATTCATTTTTCTATATCCTGGTAAAGCATTAGCGCAGGGATTTCCACAAAGCGTTACAGTATCACCGATATGAACGTCTTGAATAGATTTAATTGCAGCACAAATATAACCTACATCACCTGCTGATAATTCATCTTTCTTTATTTCAAAAGGAGTCTTTACACCAAGCTCTGTTACTTCGTATTCAGTATTTGTCTGCATAAGCTTAATATGATCACCAACTTTTACAGTTCCATTTTTAACGCAAACAAACACAACAACTCCACGATAAGAATCATAATATGAATCAAATACTAAAGCTTGAAGTGGAGATTTATCATCACCCTTTGGTGCAGGCAATTTATTTACAATTCCTTCCAAGACATCTTCAACATTTTGACCAGTCTTAGCACTAATGCAAGGAGCATCAGAACAATCTAGTCCAATGACATCTTCAATTTCTTTTTTTACTTTATCTATATCAGCTGATGGTAAATCAATTTTATTTATTACAGGAAGAATTTCTAAATCATTATCAAGTGCTAAATAAACATTAGCTAATGTCTGAGCTTCAATTCCTTGAGATGCATCAACAACTAAAATAGCTCCATCACATGCAGCTAAAGATCTAGATACTTCATAAGTAAAATCTACGTGTCCTGGTGTATCAATTAAATGAAATAAATATTCTTCGCCATCTTTTGCTTTATATTTAAGTTCAACAGCATTTAATTTAATTGTGATACCTCTTTCTTTTTCAAGCTCTAAGGTATCAAGCATTTGGTCTTCTAATTCTCTTTTAGATACAGTATCAGTTAATTCTAAAAGTCTATCTGCTAATGTAGATTTACCATGATCAATATGTGCGATTATCGAAAAATTTCTAATCTTATCTTTTTTCATAAACTGTTTCAGGTTTTAATCCAACTAAGCTTTTACCTTTTCCGTTATAGAATGATTTACCATCCATCTCATTCTTTCCTTCAGGTTTAATAATAAACACTTTAATAAATCCATCTTTACAATTTATTCTTAAATAGTTATTCTCAAGTCCAACAAAAGTATTAGGCTCACTAACATTAGTTAATTCGTAGTGAACTTTAATTAATTTATATTTAACATTATCCAAAACAAAATAAGCACCTGGATTATCTAACAAGCCTCTAATGTGGTTATAAACTTTTTTAGTATCATCATCAAACGAAATAAACTCATCTTCTTTAGTTAAATTATAAGTATAAGTTGCTAAGGCATTATCTTGTTTAGTAGCTTTGAAGTTTCCTTTGAAGTATTCAGGTAAAAATTCTAGCAACATGTTTAAGGCTAAATCTGATAGTTTGCTAAACAATGTAGTGTTTGTATCTAAATCATCAATTATTATCTCTTTTTGATATAAGATATCACCTTCATCCATTTTTTCATTCATATACATTAAAGTGATACCAGTCTTTTCATCTCCATCGATTAAGGCGTGTTGAATAGGAGCGCCACCCCTTCCTCGAGGAAGTAATGAGCCATGAGTGTTTATACATTTATATTTTGGATAGTCTAAAATTTCTTTTGGAATAATTTGTCCATATGCACAAGTAATTATTAGATCAGGATTTAAAGCTAAGATATCATCATATTCTTTTCTAATCTTAAAAGGAGTAAAAACCTTTAAGCCGCGACTTAAAGCCACCTCTTTTACAGGAGATGGTGTTAAGACCTTTTTTCTTCCTACTTCTTTATCAGGTTGAGTTACAACGCCAACGATATTATAGCCATTATCAATAAGCCCCTCTAGGACATTAGAGGCAAAGTTAGGCGTTCCCATAAAGACAATTCTTAAATCATTCATAAATCAAGTATATCATTATTGGCCCTATTTAATTGCTTTTTAAGTGTGGCTTTGCTATAATTTATGTCGTTATCGGAAGGAGAAATTATGGCTAATATTAAATCTCAAAAAAAGAGAGCTTTAACAAATGCTAAGAAGAATCTTGTTAATAGCGCTGCAAAATCTGAACTTAAAACTGCAATTAAAAAAGTTTTAAAAGCTGTAGAAGCTAAAGATGCTGAAGCTGCTAAAGTAGCTTACAACGAATGCAATTCATTATTAGATGCAGCTGTTACAAGCCATCTTAAACATAAAAACTATGTAGCTAGACAAAAATCTCGTTTAGCTAAAGCTATTGCTACTATTAAATAGTTAATAAACTCCCTTATGGGAGTTTTTATTATGCTCATTTTAGTATAATAACAATTAGAAAGTTGGTAATTAATATGAAATATGGACATTTTGATGATTTAAACAAAGAATATGTAATAACAAATTATAAAACACCTCTTCCTTGGATCAACTATTTAGGAAGTGATGAATTCTTTACGCTACTATCTAACACAGCTGGTGGATATTCTTTTTATAAAGACGCTAGACTTAGAAGAATCACAAGATATAGATATAACAATTTGCCATTAGATCAAGATGGTTTTCATATTTATATTAAAGATAATAAAACTATTTTCAATCCAGGTTGGCAACCTACTCGTACAAAACTTGATAAGTATGAATGCCGTCATGGCTTAGGATACTCAGTAATAAAAGGAACAAAAAATAAATTAGAAGTAACTCAAGAAATGTTTGTTCCTAAATTTGATAATATTCTATTAAATAGAGTAACTGTAAAAAATAACGATAATAAAACTCATAATATTGATTTATTCTCATTTATTGAATTTTGTTTATGGGATGCAAATGATGATTCAACCAACTTCCAAAGAAACTACTCTACTGGTGAAGTTGAAGTTGTAGGATCTAAAATCTTCCACAAAACAGAATATCGTGAAAGAAGAAATCATTATGCAGTATTCTATGCAAATAAGAAAGTCAATTCATTTGATACTCAAAGAGAATCATTTATGGGTACATATGGATCGGCCAGCGAACCTGAAGCAGTAGTAAATGGTAAATGTAATAGTTCTATTGCTCATGGATGGCAACCAATTGGTGCACATCATTTCCATATAGAATTAAAAGCAAACGAATCATATGATGTCATCTTTGGTTTAGCATATGTAGAAGTACCTGAAAAAGAAAAATTCATTAAACCAAATGTTATTAATAAGAAATATGCAGATGAATTAATCAACAAGTATAAAACTAATAAACAATTTGATGTTGCATTAAAGAATTTAAAAGAATTTTGGAATGAATTATTAAAAGGCTTTGAAGTTAAAACTGAAGAACACAATATTAATCGTATGATTAATATTTGGAATGCTTACCAATGTATGGTTACATTCAATATGTCACGTAGTGCTTCATATTATGAATCTGGAATCGGTAGAGGTATGGGCTTTAGAGATTCATGCCAAGACTTATTAGGATTCGTTCATATGATCCCTTCTAAAGCTAGAGAAAGAATTCTAGATATTGCAGCTACTCAAAAACCAGATGGCAGTACTTATCACCAATATCAACCATTAACTAAAAAAGGTAATTCTGATATAGGTGGCGGATTTAATGATGACCCTCTTTGGTTAATTGCTGCTGTAGATGCATACATTAGAGAAACTGGTGACTATTCAATACTAAAAGAAAAAGTTGATTTCGATAATGATCCAAAACTTGCTAAACCATTAATGGAACATTTAAGAAGAAGCTTTAACTATACATTGAATAATTTAGGTCCTCACAAATTACCATTAATTGGTAGAGCTGACTGGAACGATTGTTTAAATCTAAATTGTTTCTCTGCTCATCCTGGAGAATCATTCCAAACATTTGGCCCTTCTGAAGGTCCAGTTGCTGAATCTATATTTATTGGTGGTATGTTTGTTAAATATGGAAAAGCTTATGCAGAAATTT
>JAUNQJ010000048.1:0-417 GCA_030536265.1 Erysipelotrichaceae bacterium | reverse complement strand
AAGAAGCAAAAGATGCTGATAAAGCAATAGCTAATATGGAAAAAGCTATTCTAAAAGATGGTTGGGATGGCAAATGGTTCTTAAGAGCATATGATGCTAAAGGTAAAAAAGTTGGATCTAAATCAAACGATGAAGGTCAAATATTTATTGAACCTCAAGGAATGTGCATCATGGCTGGAGTCGGTGTAAAAACTGGCCAAGCTCAAAAAGCTCTTGATTCTGTCAAAGAAAAACTTGAATGTAAATATGGAATTGTATTATTAAATCCTGCTTACACAACATATCGTTTAAATCTTGGAGAAATATCTTCATACCCTCCAGGATACAAAGAGAACGCTGGTATATTCTGTCACAACAATCCTTGGATTATATTTGCTGAAACTGTGATGGGCCATGGTAATCGTGCATTTGATTTAT
>JAUNQJ010000047.1 GCA_030536265.1 Erysipelotrichaceae bacterium | reverse complement strand
TACCACTTATTTGATACTTTTTCAGCAAATCCCATGAAGTCCTTTACTTCAATCTTTGTTCCATCATCTAGAATTGCTGTTCCAGTAAATCTTCCAAATACTTGATGTTGATTAGAACCCAATACAACAAAATCAGTATTTGAGGCCCTGTCCATTACTGGAGTGAAGTTCATCTCAAATCTTCCATCATCTGAAGTAAATGTCCATGGAGACATATAGTCTTCTTTACCATCTTTCATAGGAATATTGAATTTAACTTCTGATAATTTATGTGCTTTGTTATTATAGAACAACATGTTTTCGCTAGCTGCCGAAGTGTCCCCAAATCCATAGCCTATGTTCCATCCGAATAATGCCCCATTTACTCTTCCGGAAGCACTGCCCCAATACCATGTATTTTTATAAGTCCAAACTCCTCTGCCCCAATCTAATACACCACATGAATTCGATGGATCAAAGATATATTCTTTGCCGTCAAAGGTAACCTTACCTTCAGCTGGCATGCAGTTAATCTTTTGATTGTAATAGAAATGCACTTTACTTTCTTTGTATGGTGTAACAATGACCATTGAATCACTTGGTTCACACGTTAATGTAATCTTCCCATCAATTGGTTTATTATCCATAAAATTATCCATATGGAATGTTAAGATTCTTTTGTTTCCTTCGTTAATAAACTCAATCTTATATCCTTTTCCTTCACCTTTCACATCTCCTGTTATAGAAGAAGCTGGGAAGTTTCTTTTACCTAATGTCATAAATTTCATAGGTGAATTTGTGTGTTCCCAAGGGATTCTAAAGTCTAATAGAGATACAGAATCTAACGCCATATAAGCATTATCATCTACAGTTAAAGCGACCCCGAAATCATCATTATAAATAAGATAATAATCCCATTCTTTAATTCTTAGACTATTTGCCTTAATAGCTTTACGATCATAATCAAGGATTAAACTTTTGGCATATCCTGTTTCAATTAAATGACCTTTTTCGTCTAATAAAGGATGTCTTGTTGTTATTTCATGTTGTTTCATTATATATACCCCTTTGATATATATTAATTATACATCTTAGGGTTATGTAATGACTTTTGTTTGTCTAAGAATTTCTTGATGTTATATTCTTTAACAATAAGTGATATTAGTATCTCTGAAGTATAAGGTATGAAGACAAGTATTATTAACCCAAATAAATTTGCTTTTGCATTGGCTAGAACTAGATTCGTTGGAATGATAAATGCAACAAGCATAAAGATGATTAAGCAAATAAACACTACAACGAAGATTGGATAAAGAGTTGCTAAGCGCTCTTTATGTAACCTTTCGTTTAACATAGCGACATTAAAGCTAATAATGCCACAAAAGAAAGTGAAATAACTAAACAAGTGAATTACTGTAAGTCTTGCTAGAAGAAAGCTTAAGGAGAAACTAACAAGAGTCACTGCTAAGATGCGCCAATAATTCTTATACCTTGTATTAATCGATAGATATAATGATGCCAATATCCCTGTTACCATTCCAAGTAAAGAGTAATTATTAAGTAATAAGCACCATGCTATAATCACCATCCATAAATCATTTCGTACTACGTTCTTCATACCTTTTTCCTCCTGATATAAAGATAGCACTAATACTATATTTGTATGTCCAATTATTTGGACACTTATGATATTATTAAAGTATGGAAAAATCTAATAAAAAACGTATATTAGCACTAGTAGATATACTAAGAAAAAAGAGCGATGCTAATAAAAGACTTAGTATTAATGATCTAGTCTATGAGCTTAAACAAAAAGGAATTACTGTAAGTAATCGTAAAACTCTATATGATGATATAGCTATCTTAAATGAGCACGGAATTAATGTTGAATATGATGATGGTTATTATGTATTAGAAGCTCCTTTTAATCTATCAGAAGTAAAAATTATCATTGATTCTATTAATTCCTTAAAAAACTTAGACACTAATTTCATTAATAATTTAAACAACAAAATGTATAGTTATGTATCCGAAGATGAAGAAAAATTACTAGAAAAATTAAAATATGTCATTAAGCATAAAGACAATAAATTATTATTACATATGGAAGATATCATTGATGCTATAAAGAATAACACTAGTATTATAGTAGAAACAAAGACAAGTGATAAGAAGAATGAATTATTCCCAATCTTCTTACATAGAGCAAATGATTATTACTATTTCTATTATCATTATCCTAATTCTAATAAAATATATCATTATCGTTTTGATAACATTAAAAAGATAACTTTAACTGATAATGTTGATGAAATAGTAATATCTAGAAAAACTATCATTGATAAGATTGAAGAAAGTTCTAAAACTTTCTCAAGTGGTAATAGTGAACTTGTTACTATTAAGTTAGTAAGTGATGATCAAAAAACTATTGATTATTTCTTGGATGACTTCCCTAGCGCAATGAAAACTAAAGATGGTTTTGCTTTAAGGGCAGATTTAAATAATGTCTTCTATTCAAAACTAGCTCAATATCAAGATAAAATCATAATAGAAAATAAAAGTGTTGCTAAAAAATATAAGAAATATCTAGAAAGTATAATTAAAATGTATTAATAAAAAGCTTACTACCATGGGTAGTAAGCTTTTGTTTTATCTACATTTAATATATCTAACAATTCATCTACTGTGATAAATTGATATCCTTCATCTATCAACTTTGGTATTAATACATTTACCGCATCTACTGTTTCTTGATATAAATCATGGAATAGCACGATGCAGCCATCTAAACCATCAGGATTCTTTTCTTTGAAGTTAATTACGTTATTTACTATAGCTTCGCTATCCCTTAAATCCCAGTCTTTACTATCGCAATCCCATTCGATAGACATATATGGAGATTTTGTTTCTTCAGCTTTTTTATGTTCTCCATAAGGAGCACGATATAGTGTCATATTATAATCAATACCATCAAAGTCATATTCTGATCCTGCATGGTATCCTTCTTTTAAGTCTATTGCAGGTTGAACTATTTCTTTGTATTCTTCATCAGCTGATAACAATCTTAAATAAGGATGTGATTGTGTATGAGAACCATATTCATTTCCTTGAGCAATTGATTTCTTTATTAGTTCCACTGTATCTTTTTCTAATCTACTGCCCAATACAAAGAATGTTGCGTTTGAATCAGTATTATATAAAGTATCAATTAATTGAGGAGATGTCTTCATATTAGGACCATCATCAAATGTAAAGGCTACTGTTTTTCTATTTCTTGAAATATATCTAGGCTTTACATATTTATCCTCGTCAAAGTTTAGATTAATATTTGCAGGTCCTTGAATATATTTTAATGGTACTTTAGATGTATAGTCATACTTTGGATAATATACTAATAAGTATTCGCCTTCTACATCATATGTACAATTACTGATATCTAAATTCTCAGCACTTGTTTCTTTAATAAATGATAAAGTATATGCTTCATCAATTTCATCTTTTTTCATATCATATCTTAAATAATCAGATAAGATAGTTTTACCTTCTTCGGTTATTGTCGTGATTTTCAATGGTTTGCCTTCCTTATCTATATAATAATGAACATTATTTCCATATTCTACTAAGTAATAATCACCATATGGAACAAGAGCATAATCAAAGATTGCTTCTTCACTTGCATTATCACATAAGCCTTTAACAACATCTTTTCCATCTTTACTATTAGGATAGAATGCTAAACATGTTTTGGTTTTATATGTTTTAGCGTCTGAATTAACAGATTTAACACCAAAGAAATGTATATTATTAAATACAAATAGATTTAATAGCAAAATCACTAATAAAACACCTATTACACATCCTGTTATTATTAATGGCTTAATTAAACTTCTTCTTAATCTTCTTTTCTTCATACTTTAATTTTATCACTATGCATTTACATTCTTACTTCTTACATAATGGATTGTTTTAACACCCATTTCATAAGCTAGTATATATAGCGATAATAATTGACGATAAGTATATTCGTTAGTAATGTATAAAGTAATTGCTTGAGATTGATCGATATGGCGTTGTCTTATACCGCATGCTTTAATAGACCAAGTTTGATCTATTGAATGAGCATTCTTGTATAACCAATAAGTCTTTTGATTTAATTCTGGAGCAACTCTAGTAATCAATGATTTATTTCTATGTTCTGTATATAACTTGTTATATATTGGTTCAATTCCTTTAGTAGTACCAGCAATAACAGAAGTTAATGAGTTTGGTGAAATAGCTAATAAGTATCCATTTCTTAAACCATATTGTTTAACTTTGCTAGATAGCTTATCCCATTTTTCATCATGATAATTACGTAAATCAAAATACTCACCTGTTTGATAATCAGAACCTTCAAAATATGAATAAGAACCCTTTTCTTTAGCTAAAGAACTAGAAGCATTAATAGCAAAGAAATTAATCTTTTCAAATAGATTATCAGCAAACTTTAAATGTTCATCTGATTCAAATTTAATACCGTTTTTAGCTAAAGCGTGTTGATAGCCAAGTACTCCTAAACCGATTGCACGATATTCTTTATTTGAAATATAAGTATATGGAATAGCATATTCGTTTAAATCAATAATGTTATCAAGAGCTCTAACACTAGCATCAATAACATCTTTTAATTCTCTATTATCATTTACATCAAAAGCACCTAAATTAATTGATCCTAAGTTATTAGCAACATAGTTTCCTGCTTTATACTTTTCAACAACTATCATGTTGCCTTCATCATCTTTGATTATTTCTTGATCTAAATGATCTACACTAGACATATTTTGAGCTATTTCTGTACATAAGTTTGAACAATAAATAATGCCTTTATGTTTATTTGGATTAGCTTCATTTACTAGATCACGATTAAATGTAAATGGTGTACCAGTATCAATTACAGATTTTAGTATTAATCTAATTACTTCTTTAACAGCTATACCTCTTTTTGAGATACGTTCATCTTTTACACAATCAAAATATTTTTGTTCCCATTCTTTTCCATAGTAATCTTCTAAAGAGTATCCTTTTACTTCTCTAATTTGTTGAGGACACATTAAATACCAAGTGTCATTAATATTATCTTTAGCCATCTTCCAGAATAGGTTAGGATAACAAACAGCTGGTAATATTTCTTTATAATTATCTTTATTTTCTAAAGATTTTAATTCTAAAAATTCTGGCAAATCTTTATGCCATACATCTAAATAAACAGCACAAGCATTATTCTTATTATCATCTTTTTTAATACCACTTGCTGTATCGTTTATAAGTTTTATCCATCTAATAGTTCCGTTTTCATTAGCTTTTACTTTACCAAAATAAAAACCAAAGCCACCACTATTTTTAGCTATTGCTGAATAGTTTTCTAGTGTTTTATATATTCCTGAGATGTTATTAGGTACAGTATCAACAAAAGATGAAGACATTTGGTGATTAATCTTTCTAGCATTAATCATTGTTGAAGACGCTAGTACTAGTTTTTGGGTAGATAACATGTCATAGAATGTCTTTGCCCATGATAACTTATCATTCTCTTTTATAGCTAAATGCATTGCCACTTCCATATACATTTCTTGAGGTTTCTCAATTAGACCGTGTTCAGGAGACTTTAATAAGTATTGTTGAAGTATACAATCTAAGCCAGCAAAAGTTAATAATTCATCTCTTTCGCTCTTTATATATTCGCCTAGTTCTTTAATTTCTTCTGCTTTATAATTATCGACAATATATGATCCACTAATATTTTCAATAGCTAAATAGACTAATTTATCATAGAAATTATCAATTCCTAAGCTATTCATCTTATTATCAATTTGAGTATTAATCTTATAAGATAATAATCTTCCAGCTATATATTCGTATTTAGGTGCTTCTTTAGAAATCAATTCTTCTGCTGATCTAATTAATACATCTAAAGCATATTCTTTATTCATGCCCTCTTTAGAAAGTAATTTATATTTTTGTAGAAGAATGCCTAAATCATAAACATCATTTTTAAAATCAGTTTGGATTTTTCTAAGTACTGGAACCAAATTTTTATCACCAGCAATTTCTACTATTCCATTAATTGCTTCTCTAGTTTTAGTGTGACCTTCACGATATAGAATATAAGAACGTACTTCCGCAAAGTGTTCACGTTTCATTAATTCTATTTCTACTCTATCTTGAATCCATTCAACAGTTATTGGTTCATTTCTATCTAATCTAAAATCAATTTCATTCTCAATAGAAAAAATAATATCTTTTAATTCATTTTCTGATATTGATTTCTCTTCTGCTGAAAACGCTTTCTTTATTGCGTTAGAAATTTTATCACTTGAGTATTCTTGATAAGATCCATCTCTTTTAATAATTTGCATAATATTCTCTTTACTATATTTTAACTTATTTTATTAATTTCTGATTCATAAGAAAATAATTGATATATAATTAGTTATGCATGTTATAAATGCTAGAATTTTATGGGGGAAAAGCATGACCGGAAAAGTTAAATGGTTTAATTCCGCTAAAGGTTACGGCTTTAT
>JAUNQJ010000046.1 GCA_030536265.1 Erysipelotrichaceae bacterium | reverse complement strand
TATTGAATATAATAGTCCAAAAAATTATACTAATATCTATAAGGAGGACTTATTATGAATACTTACAAACTATTTAATAATAATTCTCTTTTAAATGATGTCATTATTATCGTGATTATTATTTTAGCTATATTACTTAGCCTTATTAATAATGTTCACTAATAATTGTAGATATCATTACTTGTTAAATTTCTTAATATAAATAAGTTGGTGATTATCTACATCAACTTATTTTTTTGAGAAAAAAGAAAGGATAAAGTTATGAAGAAGTTATTTACAGTATTACTAGTAGTAATGATGATGTTCACTCTAGCTGGATGTGGCTCAAGTGATAACAATTCATCAAATGAATCTGGGGAAGTAGGTTCATATGTTTTGAGAGGTTCTGGTCCATTGACTGGTCCTGCAGCACTATATGGTATTGCGGTACAACGTGGTGCTCAAATTGCTGTTGATGAAATTAACGCAAAAGAAGGATTTGCATTCTTCGATTACAAATTAGAAGATGATGCTCATGATCCTGAAACTGCAGTTAATGCATTCTATAAGATGTTAGATGATAAGATGCAAGTTTCTTTACTATGTGTAACATCTGCTCCTGCAGCAAGTGTTGCTCCATTATGTGATGAGAACGATGTATTTGCTATTACTCCATCTGGATCAAGAGACGATGTTCCTACATATAGTGACAACGTTTTCCAAATGTGTTTCAAAGATTCTAACCAAGGTAAAGCAAGTGCTCAATATATGAAATCTAACTTTGCTGATTCTAAGATTGGTGTAATTTATCAATCATCAGTAGATTACTCTAAAGGTATCTACAATAGTTTTATTTCTGAAGCTAAGTCATTAGGCTTAAATATTGTTGCTGAAACATCATTTACTGATGAAAAAGATTATAGTGTTCAATTAGCAGAAGTTAAGAAAGCTGAAGCTGATCTAGTATTCCTTCCAATTTACTATGATGAGGCAAGTGATATTCTTACTCAAGCTGGTGAATATAAACCTGTTTGGTTTGGTGTAGATGGTATGGATGGTATTTTAGGCAAAGAAGGTTTTGATGTTTCTTTAGCTGAAGGTACTTATCTATTAACACCATTTGATGCAACATCAACTGAAGCAAAATCAAAAGCATTTACTGAAAAGTATGTATCCGTTTACAACGAAACACCAATGCAATTTGCTGCTGATGCATATGATGCAGTTTACGCAATTTACAACGGCTTAAAAGATGGTAATTGTGATCCATCTATGTCAGCTAGTGAAATTGCTGAAATTTTAAGAGATCAATTTGGTTCTATGGAATATGATGGCGTAACTGGTAAGGCTACATGGGCTGCAAATGGTGAAGTTTCTAAAACTCCAATGTGCGTTGTTATTAAAGATGGCGCATACGCTACTGTAGAATAATTTATTGTTATAATTATGAAGGTTGCTTTTATAAGCAACCTTCATGTGTGTTTGAACTATGAGCGAATTTTTATCTTATTTAATTAACGGATTAAGTTTAGGTAGTGTATATGCAATTATTGCATTAGGCTACACTATGGTTTATGGCATTGCTAAGATGCTTAATTTTGCTCATGGTGATGTAATCATGGTTGGTGCATTTATTATTTATTTTTGTTTATCTAAATTTAATTTGCCAATCATTGTATCTTTATTAGCAGGTATTTTGTTGTGTACAATTCTTGGTGTTGTTGTTGAAAGACTGGCGTATAAACCTTTAAGAAGTGCTTCATCATTGTCGGTACTAATTACTGCAATTGGTGTATCTTATTTCTTACAAAATTCTGCTCAAATATTATGGGGCAGTGCACCAAAGATGTTCCCAGCTAATTTAATTGAAGGATCATTAAAAGTTGGTGAATTATCTATTCCATATTTAACACTTATTACAATAGCTGTATGTTTAATCATTGTTGTAGCTTTACAATGGTTTATTAACAATACAAAAATTGGTTCTGCTATGAGAGCTTGTTCTGAAGATAAAGATGCAGCAAGATTAATGGGCATAAATGTTGATACTACTATTTCTATTACTTTTGCAATCGGATCAGGTTTAGCTGCTATTGCATCTTTACTATTATGTAGTGCTTATCCAAGTGTATCTCCAACATTAGGTTCAATGCCTGGTATAAAAGCATTTACTGCCGCTGTATTTGGTGGTATTGGTTCTATTCCTGGAGCATTTATTGGCGGATTACTTCTTGGCATTATTGAAATATTATCTAAAGCTTATATCTCAACACAATTGTCTGATGCAATTGTTTTCTCTGTATTAATTATCGTTTTATTAATTAAACCTACAGGAATCTTAGGAAAGAAGATTAAGGAGAAAGTGTAGGTTAGTTATGAATAAAATTAAAGGATTATTAAAAAATCTATTCTCTAACAAAAAGAAGTCTAGTACCATTTCTTTTGGTTTAGTTATTGTTGCATTTATTGTAATGCAAATATTAATTAGAACTGGAAATGTATCTTCTTTGATTAAGAGCTTACTTGTTCCGCTTTGTGCATATATTGTTGCAGCATTAGCTCTTAATTTAACAGTTGGAATTCTTGGTGATTTGTCACTTGGCCAAGCTGGATTTATGTCAGTAGGTGGATTTACTGGCGTAGTTGTTTCTGCTGTTTTATCTAACTATATAGATTCTAAACTTTTAATTTTAATCATAGCTATTATTGTTGGTACTATTGTTGCAGCACTATTTGGTTTTCTTGTTGGTATTCCAGTACTAAAGCTTGAAGGTGACTACTTAGCAATTGTTACTTTAGCTTTTGGACAAATTATTAAATCATTAATTGAAAACTTATATATTGGTATTGATTCTACAGGTATTAAATTTAGTTTTGTAAACGATAATACTCATTTATTAGCTGATGGAAAAATGATTATTAATGGACCAAGTGGTGTATCTGGAAACTTAAGATTATCATCATTTGAAGTTGGCTTTGTTTTAATACTAATTACTTTATTTATTATTTATCATTTATTAGAATCTAAATCTGGTAGAGCAATTTTAGCTACTAGAGACAATAAGATCGTTGCATTATCAGTTGGAATAGACACTAAGAAATATAAATTAATGGCATTTGTTATTTCTGCTGCACTAGGTGGAGCAGCAGGAGTTCTTTATGCTATGAACTATGCAGCTATCACACCAGTTAAATTTGATTTCAACTTATCAATTATGATTTTAGTTTATGTAGTATTGGGTGGCCTAGGTAATTTAACAGGTACAATTATTTCAACAACTATCTTATTATTGTTGCCTGAATTATTAAGAGGATTATCTGATTATCGTATGCTAATATATGCTGTTATATTGATTGCTATAATGTTAATAACAAATAATGAAAAACTAAAAGTTATTTTAGAAAAGACTAAAAAATCATTAACTAAGAAAGGAGCCAAATAGTATGTCTAATGTTTTAACATGCAAAAAATTGGGTATTGATTTTGGCGGCTTAACTGCAGTTAATAATTTTGATCTAGAAATAGAATCTGGACAAATTTTTGGTTTAATTGGTCCTAATGGTGCAGGCAAGACTACAGTATTTAATATGCTTACAAAAATGTATGAGCCTACAAGAGGCACTATTTCTTTAAACGATAAAGATATTACAAAATTAAGTTCTATTGATGTAAATAAATTAGGTATTGCTAGAACTTTCCAAAACGTAAGATTATTTGATAAGTTATCTGTTATTGATAATGTTGTTGTTGGAATGCATAATTCTTTAAAGTATTCTACACTTGATGGAATTTTTAAAACTCCTAAATATAAAGATTCTGAAAGAAAAGCTTATGATCAAGCCTTAGATTTATTAAAGATATTTGATTTGAGTTCAGAAAAAGATGTATTAGCCGGTAATCTTCCTTATGGCAAACAAAGAAAACTTGAAATCTTAAGAGCTTTAGCTACTAATCCTTGTTTACTATTATTAGATGAACCAGCTGCTGGTATGAATCCAGTTGAAACAGAAGAATTAATGAATACAATCAGATTAATAAGAGATAAGTTCAATGTATCAATCTTATTAATTGAACATGATATGAAACTAGTTATGGGAGTATGCGATAAAATTACGGTTTTAAACTTTGGACAAGTATTAATTACTGGTTCTCCTGAAGAAGTTCAAAACAATCCAGAAGTAATCAAGGCATACTTAGGTGATTAATTATGTTGGAAGTAAAAGATTTAAAAGTTAATTACGGAATGATTCAAGCCGTTAAGGGAATAAACTTTAAAGTAAATGATGGCAACATTGTTGCTTTAATTGGTGCTAATGGTGCTGGTAAGACTACTACTATGCACACTATATCAGGTTTATTAAAAGCTAATGAAGGTTCAATAGTTTTTGATGATATAGATATTTCAAAAATTTCAGCTAACAAAATTGTATCTAACGGCATTATTCAATGTCCTGAAGGAAGAAGAGTATTTGCTCAACAAACTGTAGAAGAAAACTTAAAACTTGGTGCATATTTAAGAAAAGATAGTTTAGAAGAAGATTTAAATTATGTCTTTGATTTATTCCCAAGATTAAAAGAAAGAAGAAAACAATTAGCTGGTACTTTATCTGGTGGTGAGCAACAAATGCTTGCAATGGGTAGAGCACTTATGTCTAAACCAAAACTACTATTACTTGATGAACCATCAATGGGCTTATCACCACTTCTTGTTAAAGAAATATTCTCAATAATTAAAGAGATTAATTCTCAAGGCGTTACAGTATTATTAGTTGAACAAAATGCCAAGATGGCATTAGATATTGCTGATTACGCTTACGTAATTGAAACTGGTAAAATAGTATTAGAAGGAACTGGCAAAGAATTAGTGTCAAGTGAAAAAGTTCAAAAAGCTTACTTAGGAGGATAATTTATGTACGTTAAAGATTGGATGACTAAAAACCCAGTATGTTTAAGTGCTGATAATTCTGTTATGGATGCTTTTAATGCGATGAAAGAAGGCGACTTCCATCGTATTCCTATTTGTGATAATGGCAAGATTATTGGCTTAATCACAAACACAACATTAGCTGATTACACACCATCAAAAGCAACAACATTATCTGTATTTGAAATCAACTCTTTACTTCAAAAGACAACTTGTAAAGATATTATGGTTAAGGATGTTGTTACTATCACATCTGATGCATTACTTGAAGAAGCTGCTGATAAGATGATGGTTAATAATATTACTTGTTTACCAGTAGTAGATAAAGATACTGAAAAACTTATTGGTATTATTACTCAAAAGGTTATCTTTGGTGCGTTTGTTGACTTAATGGGTTATTATGCTCATGGTTCTCGTATTGTTATTCAAATTGAGAAAGATCAACCAGGAGTACTAGAAAAGGTTGCTCATGTACTTGCTCAAAACAATATCAATATTTCTCACTTAGCTGTATACCATTATGACAATGTTTCAATTGTTGTTAGAGTTTATGATGAAGATGCAACTAAGATTAAAGAATTACTTGAAACAAATGGCTATAAGGTAACTGATTATCGTATTAATAAAATTGATTAAATATTGTTTATATATTAAAATTAGATTGCTTTGAAAAGAAGGTTAATTATCGTGAGGCAATAGAGATAGTTTGGTTGGTGAAAAAGCTACGCAATGATAATTAATGTAGTCTTGGAGCATATTAACTGAGTTAAGTAAGTTAATACGTGTCTCGCGTTAAGAGTTTAAGTTACAAAATAAGGTGGTACCGCGTTTTTACGCCCTTGTGCCGCCTTTTTATTTTAGGAGGTAAAGTTTATGTTAGAAACAAAATACGATGCTAAAGCTGTAGAAGAAGGCAAGTATCAAAAATGGTTAGATAAGAAATATTTTGAATGTGGTGATATGTCTAAGAAGCCATATTGCATAGTTATTCCACCACCAAATGTAACAGGTAAGTTACATTTAGGCCATGCCATGGATAATACACTTCAAGATTTAATCTCAAGATATAAAAGACTTAAAGGTTATGATGTTTTATGGGTTCCTGGCATGGATCATGCAGGTATCGCAACTCAAGCAAAAGTAGATCAAAGATTAAAATCAGAAGGTATTTCTAGATATGATATTGGTAGAGAAAAGTTCTTAGAAAGAGCTTGGGAATGGAAGGGTGAATACTCTGACTTTATCAGAAACCAATGGGCAAAACTAGGTATCTCTGTTGATTATCGTAAAGAAAGATTCACATTAGATGAAGGCTTATCTAATGCGGTTAAAGAAGTATTTGTTAGATATTATAAAGAAGGATTAATATATCAAGGTCAACGTGTTATTAACTGGGACCCAGTAGCTAAAACTGCTTTAAGTAATATTGAAGTAATACATAAAGATGTTGAAGGCAAGATGTATTACTTTAGATATCATCTAGTAGGTTCTGATGAAACTTTTGATGTTGCTACAACTAGACCTGAAACAATGTATGGTGATGTTTGTATCGTAGTTAATCCAAAAGATGAAACAACTAATTACTTAATTGGTAAGCAAGCAATAAATCCTGCCAATGGCGATGTTCTTCCAATTATAGGTGATGAATATATTGAGATTGGTTTTGGTACAGGTATTATGAAATGTACTCCAGC
>JAUNQJ010000045.1 GCA_030536265.1 Erysipelotrichaceae bacterium | reverse complement strand
AACTTTAAACACTTTGTAGAAGAATATCCTAACTATGGGTATGGTGGTAGTTTCTATAATTGGGCTATGTCAGATAGTAAAGAGCCTTACAACTCTTGGGGTAATGGATCAGCCATGAGAGTATCTTCAGTTGGCTGGATTGCTAATAGTATTGAAGAAGTTAAGAAACTATCTAAAGCAGTAAGCGAAGTTACACATAATCATCCTGAAGGTATAAAAGGCGCAGAAGCAATTGCTATGTGTATTTATATGGCAAGACTTGGTAAAACCAAAGAAGAAATCAAAGAATATATCTATGATAATTACTATCCTGAACTAGATTATTTAGATTATGAAGAATTATTAGATACATATGAATTTGATGTGTCATGCCAAGGATCTGTTCCACAAGCTATATTTTGTTTTCTAATAGGCGAAGCTTTTAACGATGTAATAAAAACTGCTGTATCAATTGGTGGAGATTCAGATACTATAGCTTGTATGGCCGGATCTATAGCTGAAGCATATTACAAAGATAAACAAGACATCACTCCAACAATTAAGAAGTTTAACGAAAACATAGAGTTTCCTAAAGAATTTGTAGATATAACTAATAGTTTCTTAAAGTTAGTAAAAAACAATTCATATAAATTAGAATACAATTCTATGGCTGGTAAGAAAGTTTATAGGTAGTGTCAGTTTCTTTGCACATCGAAAATTGTATAAATATATATGTAAACACAAAACAACACCAATATAGGAGGCACACATGAGAGATTTTAATGACGCATTTGATTCAGTTTTATCACCAACAAAGTATATTGAATTAATGTATGACAATACTAACGAAAGAGGCGTTTTATATATTCCTGGTTGGTATTACTTGAATGAACCTCAATACTCTTTAAGATGCAAGATGGATTGGGACCCAAGAGATTTAGAGAACGTAATCTTTGAGTATAAAGAATTAGAAAGAAATATTGAGAAGATTGCTAGAATTTGTAACAAAGCATCTAATGGCGACTTTGAATATTTTAAAAGACTATTAGACGATGAAAAATTATATCCAGTGTGGGCAACATATTTTCAACCATTCGTTTATAAAAAAGCAGATCAAAGAAAGATTGATGATATTGCCGATAAGATTGAAACAGTTAAAACTGTTAAAGATTTAGAACACAAAATGTGGTCTGATGAACAAATTGAAGCTTATGAAAGAAGCTTATATGAAGAATATAAAGATTTAAAAGTAACTAAAGAAGAATCTGATATTTATTCTGATTATTGTCGTGCTTTCTATGATGATTGCGAAGAAAGAGTTGGTTCAAATATTGGTGCATCAGATTTAATCCTACGTGCGAGAAGATTATGTAAATTAATTGAAGCAGAAGTACCAGGCGAATTGATTAATCATGAAGCATGTATGTTGGCAGCTGCTCTAGTTATTCATAGATTCGCTATAAGTATGGAAAAAGTTAATGATTCTCCAAGAGTCTCAGAACAAAGATTAGGATTCATTACTGTAGAAGATGACGATGAAGATGACCTTGATCTTCTATATAGACGCAAGAAGAGAAATAGCCGTAAACAAATGTTAAGCTTATTTGTTTATTCTATTCTTCGCCAGTACTCAAGCCCTGATAAACATATGAGCCAACAAGAGATTATTGATAAACTAGTTGAAATGCCTTATGAGCTAACAATTGAAAGAAAAGCTGTAGGTAGAGTAATCCACGGACTAGAAGATGAGTTTCTTGGTATTCATTCAATCCCAAAAGAAGGTGCCTGGTATGATCCTAATGATGATGAATTATTAGCAATGCCACTAGACGAATAGTTGTCTCCTTATAAATGGCTGTGTACTCAATTAGGGTCACAGCTTTTCTTATACTAAATAGTGAGGTTAACAATATGGGAAAAATTATTACTGAATGGAAATTTGATAAATTATTTGATGCTTGCGAAAAAGGCTTAGGCACAAAAGATGAAGAGGGTAATCTGATATTAACTTCTAAAGAAAACAAAGAGTGGTTTAGAAGAATTGAGGAATTAGAAGAGTATACAGTAATTGGCCCAAGAGTATTAGTAAATAAGATTAAAGACAAGATTCACGATTATAAGTTAAGACATTTAAGTTTAGGGAAGGTCAAATATAAAGGCAAAAACTTTGATGAAGGTGAATTTGAGATTACAAAAATACCTTTTAATCTAACATGGCAAACTGATACTTATTTATTAGTTATTATTAGAGACTATCTAAGAAACTTTATTAATACATCACCAGCTATTGGAAATTGCATATATGATAAAGAAAATGAAAAATTGAATGATATTTCTCAATATCATTCTCAAGATGTAACAACTGAATATATTGATAAAGCTTTTGAAAAATGGGAAAAGTTGGTAAATGGCGTAGCTGATGAATTTGATACGTTATACAAAATGTCAAAAACAGAAGATTATGGCAAACCATTATGGAAGGAATTAAAAGCGAAAGCATTTGAAGACTTGGCATTTATATTTGATGATTTAGGTTGGTAACTGTCCTTATTTAGGTACATTCAAATCCGTATAATGTACTTACAACATTTATTAATGGAGGCCACTACTTATGAGCAAAAATTGTATTAAATCTATTTCTACTGAAGAATTTGTATCATTAAAAAACGCTGAGAACACAGAAAAGTTTTATAAGTGTAAAACTGATTATAAGACTTATCTAAAATCATTAGATAAAAAAGCATTAGAGATTGAATGGTCACAAAATCTAGATTTATTAGATTCTTTAAAATATACATATAACTTTATTAAAGGGTATTACTATACTGATATCTTTAATTTTGCTAAATATATCGAAAATGATGAATTATACTGTTCAGTTCAAGAATACGTAGTATCAGTTAATCCAAAAGATAATTTAGAAAGAATTTCTAAGTCTTTAAAATCTATGAGTGACTATTTAGATGATTACCTAAAAGATATTTTAAAATTCAAATCTAAATATCCATCACGTGCATTTCTTGGCGGAATTTGTGCAGACATGTCTAGTGGCAAATGGCATCATACAAGTACTAAAAAAGACTTATTTGTGGAAACATATAACATCGCTTATGAATGCTACTCTTACTTTGATGAGCTAGACGCTTTATATAGAATGTTCACTGGCAATAACTATATAGATATGCTTTTGTTAGATCCTAGTAAAGTACCTGCAAAGAACAAAAAACAAATTGAATCATTTCCTTCAGTAATCAAAGGTGAAAAGCCTGAAGATAGAATCGCATATTATGCAACAAGTGAATCTATCTTTGAGCTTGCTGAAGGTCATATATTCTAGAAAGAGGTAAACATGAATGAAACAAGTATCAAGATATATTTAGATGATGAACGTGAAGCTCCAAAAGGTTACGTTAGAACATATAGTGTTAATGAAACTAAAAAGCTAATAGAAAAATCAGAATCTAACAATATCGAAATAACTGAAATAAATGTAGACCACGATTTGGGTGATTATGCATCAGATGGTGGAGATGCAATAAAACTATTAGATTGGTTAGTTAAAAGAAATACGCTATATCCAATTGTTATTCACACAATGAATGTAGTTGGAAGAAACAATATGCAAAGAATGATAGATAGATATTGGAGGAACAAATAATGGCAAAAATCATTTATAAGAAAAAGTATAAAACTTATATTTCACAGACATTATCAGCATTAATAATTATTGGTGCAATTACAGTTAGTTATTTACCAATTGATATGGTTTATAAAATAATTGGTTATGCAGTTTTGTTCATTTTAAACTTTAAGTTAATACTTAGAATTGAAAATGGTAGAAAAGTATCCGATGAAGAGCATCAAGCTCACTTAGAAAAGATTAGAGCTTATAGATACAAAAAAGCTAAGGAAAACTTAACTGAAGAAAAATACAACGAAGTCAAAGAATTTATTATTAATGAACATAAAGTATCTCATATGTTGATACAAAGAACATTCGATATGAATTATTTTATGGCTGACATAATAGTTGAAAGACTACACGAAGAAGGCATAGTATCTGATGCTATTCCAGGTAGCAAACCTAGAGAAGTATTAATTAAAAGGGAAAAGGAGGAAAACAAATAATGCCACAAGGAGAACCAATTAAAGATTTCTATGGAAGAATAATGGGGTACCTAGATACCAAATCAAATGGTGAAGTATGGGCTTATGATTTCTATGGAAGATTATTAGGCAAGTATCTACCAAACGATAATACTACTAGAGATTTCTACGGAAGAATCTTAACAAAAGGAAATACTGTAGCAGGGCTTATTCCACCAATCGAAAATCAAAAATAGGAGATCAAATGGAAAACAAATTAGCTAGTTCGTTTTTGGATCAAAGTAAAGGTAAATATGAATTATATTCTCATGTATTAGAGATGCTGTTTGAAACCAATAGAGATGTATTTGTTCCTTTTAAAGAAGGAAAAATGTATTTTGAAAAAGTTAAACTTGCTGAGCAGTTTAAAATATCTCCTATTGATCAAAACATAGAAGTACCTTTAAATGAAGATCATTATTATAGAATGTATATATTTCATTATGATTTGAAAGAAAACTATAATAACGATTATGATTTATCACTTGATTATAAAAAAATGAAAATGAAAGATTTTGCTAAAGCTGTAGTAAAAGAAGCACCAGCTAGTTTGATATCATTTCGAGGATATTATGATTGCTGCTACAACACAGATGCAATATTTCAAATTTGGGAATACTGTTTTGATTCAAAGGGATATGATTATCATAAACATCTAAGACTAGTAAAAGAACCAATTTAACCCGTACACCCAATTACTACGAACCACTAGAATGAAATTAAGTGGGTAATTATTCAAAAAGTAATTTAAAAAATCATTGTAGAGCCAAAATTTGATACTAAATTTTATCAAAAATGGCTCTTTTTTAATGATTTAAAAAAATAATGGATTCTTGTTGTACCAATCGAGGTGCCAGTACTTATGTTATATATTATGTATAATCCGGGAGGTACGAACATGGAAATTAAAGTAATGTCAGTGTTTGATGCGTTTGATTATGTGCTTAATCATTACGCACCATACGGTTGTGAAGATGATTCATTATTCAAAGATAGTTTTGCTATTATTTCAATTCAAGATGCACAAAGTAACGGCTTTGGTTTTGAATTTAAAGAAAGCAATTATTGTAAAGGTGTTTTAACTTTAAAGTTTGATGATGTTTATAAAAAGGTTAGTGGTACAGTTCCATTTAACAAGGAAATGGCTAATCAAATTATAGATTTTTTAGATAAATATGATGGCAAAATAGATACCTTAATAATTCACTGTTATGCTGGCCAGTCTAGATCTAGAGCAGTTGGTGCTTTTGCTCAGTATTTTATTGGTGAGGATAATTCAGAACTAATCAATTATGGTTCACCAAATATAACTATTTATAACACGCTTATGAAGGAGTATAAAAAGAGAATACCTGATGATGTATAATATAGGTATTAGATATATAGTTTAATTTTGCTTTAAGCAAACAACTCTCAAGTTGCAGATTTGGCTAAAAAATCATCTTTGCCAACGATTAAACCGTTATCTATTTTTTATTTTCGATAACGAGTAAAAGAAGAAATGACAGGCTCTCTTTTGCTCGTTTTTTTGTGCAAAAGGAGGGAAAGACATGTCTAACACAAAGAAGGAAACAATTAAGCACAATTTTGGAGAAAAGAGCAAAGAATACTACAAAGGAGCAGAGATTGAAGTTGGTGTAAGTGATAAGTATTTGCAATCTCGTAAGAAAGCTTGCGAAATGATTGAATCAGAAAAGTATGGTTTAACAGATAGCGACTTTTGGATTTTGAAAAACAAAGCAGGTAATAAACTTTATTACACTGGCCTTATCATTTCTCATCAAGGAGTTCAAAAGGTAAACGATCACCTTGAAGATGAACTTAAATTCAAAGAAGAATATTGTAGTAATCCAATTCCATTTGAGTATGGAGGCAAGAAAGGATTAATGATGGAGTATCGTGATAAACGTGATGGTCTTTTGGAATATGGCGAGATTTCAGAAGATAATTGCAAGAACGATTATCCATACGCAATGTTATTAAAGCGTACTTTTGATAGGGTAGTACTTGTTAAGTCTAAACTAAAATTCTATGGAATTTATGGTGAAGATGAAGCTGAAGAATTTAAAGCTAACGAAGTTGTAGTTAATGATGAAACGGGAGAAGTTATTGAGGAAACTTCTACAAAAGAGCAAAGCGAAGAAACTCAATACGAAATGAGTATTGAGGAAGCAAAGAATCATAAGCTTATATCTGGTTCACAAAAACTAGTTGGTACATCACCATATAAGTTTGTATCAGATTGTAAGCCAGGCAAAGAACAAATGGCTAAAAGCATTCTAGTTCAATTTGCTACACAAGGCCATCCTCAAGATGCTGCTGCATGCAGAGCAATCTTAAAGGGCCTAGAGCAAGGAACTATAAACTTTCCATCAGTTGTTAGTTAATTTATAAGGAGGGCAAATGGGTAAGACATATGAACAATTACCATTTGGTATTGATTTTGTAGTAGAACAAGATCTTGCAATACACGAAGGATTTAAGAAATACAAAGCACCAAGAGGTTCTTATGATATCACTTGTCCATTTTGTGGAGGCAAACGTAAGTTTAACGTTAATACCGAATTAAATGTTGCTAGATGCAATAAAGGTGGTAGTAGTTGTGTTGTAGATGG
>JAUNQJ010000044.1 GCA_030536265.1 Erysipelotrichaceae bacterium | reverse complement strand
TTGCAGTCTATTGCCTTACCACTTGGCTAAGGAACCACGTAGAATATCCGTGCCTTATAATTTTACTAGAACCTTTAGAAAAAAACAAGCAAAAAGTGGCTAAAACCTTAAAAAACAATTACAATTATATAAAGGGAAAAAACTGCTGTTTTTCGCGTGACTTATGTAAAAAAGGAGGTTTGTTTATGGGCAGCACTGAAAGTTCAAATCAAACATTGATCAAAGAAATAGAAGGCAAAATAGCCGAAACAAAAGAAGTAATTAAGAGTCTTGAAGGAGAAATTCAAGCTTTTCGTGGTAAAGAAACTAACATTCAAACAGAGTTTGAAAGCAAACTAGGTATAATTCAAAAGAAATACAACACTGTTATCGAATCAATCAACCAAGAAAAAACTAAATTTGAAGAACAAATCTCTAAAATCGAAAATAAAGAACACGCAATTACAGATGAATATAAAAAACAACTATCAGATGTAGAAGGAAAGATTAATTCTTTATTACAAGGAAGAAGAGAATTAATTGAAAATAAAGCTAATGTAACAAAAACAAGCTTCGAAAAGAAAAAGTTAGCTTTTGATACAAAATTAACAAAATTAAGAAATACTAAAAAAACTCAAACTGACGCTTATAATCAAAAGGTAATTGAACTTGATAAAAAATTTAAGGAATTAAGAAATAAGCAAACAGTACAAACTCAACAATTATTAGAAAAAGAAAAAAGCGTAAATGAAAAATTCGCAAGCGATACAGCAAATGTTAACGCCGAAAGAGAAGCTTTAATTGAAAAACATAACAACGATTTAAAATTGTTACAAGATAAACATCAAGAAAAGCTAAACGAAATACAAGCTTACTATGATGAGATTATTGGTAATTGTAGCAATCAATTAAATGGCTTAAAGGATCAAGCGAAATCTTTAGCAGCACAAAGAGATAACTTACAAGCACATTATGATAATGAAAAAACACGTTTAGATAAAGATTTAGCAGATGTTACTAAACGTTTCGAAGACAATATCAAACAATTAAATGTTACTATCAGCAACCTTAATAGCGAACTAGAAAATAAAAAGCATAATTTAGAAAAAACTGTTGCAGATAACACTAGTGAGTTAGCTGCTAAAAATGAAACATTAGAAAAGATAGCTGCTGTTTTCAAAGAAAAAGAAGATAAAGTTGCTCAAGAATTAAAAGCAAAATTTGATAAAAATGATGAAAGTTTAAACAAGAAGTTTAAAGAATATATTGAGTTAACAGAAGAAAAAGCAGAAAAAGCTCAAGCAGAACAAGATAAATTAATTGAAAGTTTACAATATCGTTTAGCTAAAGAAGAAGAACAATCTAATAATCATTTAAACTTTTTAAACGAACGTTTAGCTAATAAAGAAAGCGAAAACAAGCGTGCTATTGCAAACTTAATTAGCGATAATAAGCAATTAAACGAAAAGATAGCTAATTTATCAAAGGACTACCAACAACGCATCCATGATATGAAGGAAGAATTGGTAGCTTTTGCAAACAATAATAAGATAGCCCTTGAAACTAGAGGTGTTGAATTAAAGAATGAACTAAAGAAAGCAAAAGATAAATATTCTGATGAAAAGAAAAATATAGAATTTGAAATAAGCGCAATTCAAGAGAATATTAAGAAAGTTAAAGAAGAAATAGTAAATAGCCAAAAAGACTTTAAAGAATATGAAGTTAAGATTGGTGAAAAAGAAGAAGAAATCAGCAAGGAAAAGAAAGAAGTAATTGCTGGTATCGGTGTTGAAAAAGTTAAAATCGAAGAAGCTATAGCAAAAGTTAACCAACAAATTGCTAAGAAAAAGGATAAGCATGTATTAGACTTAAAAGTTTTTGATGATCAAAAGACTGAATTAAAGAAAAAGCATGAAGGCAACATCGACTCTATAAAGAAAGAACATCAAGCTAATCTTGCTAAGATTGTTGAACTTCACAACCTTCGTTTAGTTAAAGCTGAAGAAGATTACAACAACAAAGTTGATGAAATTATTAATTTAGCTAATAAGACTAAGAAAGATTTATCTGCAGAAGCTGAAAAGAATCAAAACGAATTAGCTGAAGCTTCAAAGAAGATTGAAGATTTGACTGCTGAACTTGAAACAGACTATAACGAAAGAGTTGAAAAATTAAAGGCTCAAAGAGCTGAATTAATGGTTAATATTCAAAAGCTAAAAGATGATTATGACCATGAATTAGCACAATATAACAATAATAGGGCAGATATTGAAAAGGAACATACTGCTAGAATTGAACAATTAGCAAATGAACAAAAAGAGAAGATTGCTAATATTATTTATCAATATGAAACAGCACCTACCAAGAAACTTGAAGACATTAAAGCTGAGTATTCAGCAAAACTTCAAGAATTAGAAGATGTTACTAAGGCTATTATTCCTCAACGCAATAAGATTGACAGTGATTTTAAGATTTTCTTAAATGCTAATGATAAAAAAGTTGGCGAAGCAAAGGCAATACTTGAAGAAACTGAAAACAAGTACAATGCTAAAGTTCAAGAAAAAGAAGCAATCATTGCTGGCTTGAATAAAGAACTTGATGAAAAGCAAAACGAAGTTGATGCATACAAGGCTAGACTTGATGCTGACATCAATGAATTAAAACAAAATCATCAAAAAGAAGTTGAACAATTAACTGCTGTTCAGGATGATAAATACAACGAAGCAATGAAGTTGTATCAAGATAAACAAGATATCATTCAAAGACAATACGATCAAGAAGTTGATGCTAAACGTGATATTGTTAAAGCTAAAAAGACAAGCTATGATGCAATGATCGAAGAATCTAAACGTCGTAAGAGTAAGATTGAAGCTGATTATCAAGCTAAATATTCAGATGAATTGGCTAAGACTGAATCTATTCAAAAAGATTTAGATCAAATCAACAGTGATAACGAATTCAATCGTGCTGAATGGCAAAGATTAATCGCTATAAACAAAGAAAATTGCGAAAACGAAATAAACGGTATTAAAGCAGTCCATGAAGATAAATTAAATAAGATGAGCGAAGAATACCAAGCTCGTTTAGACGAAACTAATAAGAAGATTAATAACTTAAAAGAACAAATCGTAAGTTTTGAAAACGAAAAGAAGAAACAAATCAACGATTTAAGCTCTTACAAAGTTGAAAAATCTCAAGAAATCGAAAATATTAAGAGCCAATCTGAACTATTAATTTCTGAGATGAATCAAAAAGTATTAGATTTAACAGAAAAAGAAGCTAATTACGAAAGACTTCACGAAGATCGTGTTCTAATGCTTAAGAAACAAATTGTTGAAGCTGTTGAATCATTCGATGAACTTCAAAAACTAAGAGCTTCTTCAATTAAAGACGAAGTATCAAGAGAGGAAGAAGACCTATTCAAGATTACTGAGAAGTTTAAAGAGAAGATTGATAAGCTAGAAGTAACTAATGCCGAAATCATGAATAAGTTACAAGTTCTAAGAGACAAGGCACTAGATGAAGTAGCTACTGAAATTAATGAATTAGTTGATGATAAGTCAAACACATTAAAAGAACATTCTCAAGATATTCAAAATATCACAAAATCATACGTTGCATTAATTAACGAAGAAATTGATAAACAAAATGTTATCTTAGATGAAATCAATACAGCTCGAGTAGAAAACGAAAAAGCTAACGAAGAGTTTGAAAACGCTATTAATACTATGAAGGCTAATTTAGCTAAAGAAAAAGAAGTATTAATTCAATCTAACGACATTGATAGCTCTATGGCTTCAAATGACTATCAAGCTCATATTGATGAACTTAATGCTATCGTAAATGATCTTCAAAAACAAAACGACGGGCTTGGAAAAGAAATCGAAATACTTCTTCAAAAGCGTACAGCTGCTGAAAATGAAATCGATAATTATAAGAAAGATTTGATTGCTTCTTATAAAGACAAATATAACAAGTTCAGAGTTGATTATTATAAGATGCTAGAAGATAGAAGAACTCAATACAAACGTCATGATGTATTGAAAGACAATATCCTTAACGTCTTCAAGAAAAATTAATATTAAAAAAAGAATTATCATAAGATAATTCTTTTTTATTATTATTTATTGATTGATTTAATCATTAATTCTGTTATTCGTTTTGTGTATTCAACAGGATCTTTAATAGTTAAACCGGCAATTAATAACGCTTGGTCATACAACAATTGAGCGTATTCTTTAATTTCTTTGCTCTTACTATATTCATTAGCTAGCGCTTTAAATAAGTCGTGATCAGGGTTAATTTCTAATATTTTATTAGCTTTTACATCTTGATTGAAGGCTTTTAAGGCTTTTTCCATATCGATTGAAAGGGCATCATCAGACACTAAACATACTGGTTGCGATTTTAATCTATTAGATAATTTAACTTCTGTTACCTCATCTTTTAATACTTCTTTAATAGCGGCAATTAAGTCTTTATTATCCTCAGTTTTCTTTTCGATCTCTTTCTTTTCTTCTTTTGTATCTAAATCTAAATCACCTTTTTGAATAGATTTAAATTGTTTATTGTCATACGAATTAATGATAGAAACCATGAATTCATCAACACCATCTAAGAAGTATAGTACTTCATATCCTTTATCTAATACTTTTTCAATTTGAGGTAATTCTTTAATATTCTCAATTGAATCACCAGTAGCGTAGTAGATTTCTTTTTGAGATTTCTTCATACGTTCAACATATTCTTTTAATGTTACGTATTTATCTTCTTTAGATGATTTGAACATAATAAGATCGATTAATTGATCTTTATTCATACCATAGTTATCGTAACAACCGAATTTTAATTGTTGACCGAATTCTGTGAAGAATGTTTCATATGCTTCTCTTTCATCCTTTAACATCTTTTCAAGAGTAGATTTAATCTTTTTATCAACAGACTTCTTTAATGTTTCCATCTGTCTATCTTCTTGTAAGATTTCTCTTGAGATATTAAGTGATAAATCATCAGAATCAACAATACCTCTAATAAATCTAAAATGATCTGATACTATTTCTTTAGCTTCATCTTTAATAAATACACCACGAGAATATAACTTTAATCCTAATTTATAATCGTTTGTGAAGTAATTGAATGGTCTTTTGCAAGGAATATAAAGAAGGGCAGTATATGATGTGTTTCCTTCAACTTTAAAATGTAAAGTCTTAAGTGGTTTTTCGAAGTCATAATAATTCATTTGATAGAATTCGTTATAATCTTCATCTTTAATATCTTTTTTAGCTTTCTTCCAAATAGGAACCATTGAGTTAATTGTTTCTTCTTCTAGAACAATAGGGTATCTAATGAAATCAGAATATTTTTTAACTAATGATCTTATTTCGCCGTTATCTAAATACTTATCGTATTTCTTTTCTTTAGTATTATCTTTGATATATAAAGTGATAGCTGTTCCTGGTTCGTCTTTTTTAGCGCTTGTAATATCATAACCATCTAAAGTGCCAGTAAACATATATGCTTTATCACTATCAGCTTTTCTAGTAACTACTTCCATTTTGTCAGCTACCATAAAGCCTGAATAGAAGCCAACGCCAAATTGGCCAATAATATCCATAGTATCTTTTTCATCTACAGTTTCTTTAAACTCTAGAGAACCTGATTTAGCGATAGTTCCTAAATCCTTTTCAAGATCTTCCTTGTCCATTCCTATTCCGTTATCAGAAATGGTGATGATTCTTTTCTTTTTATCGAATCCTAGGACTATTTTTCCTTCTACTGACTCTATTTTGTTGTCGGTTAATGCTATGAATGCTCTTTTATCAATAGCGTCAGAAGCGTTAGAAATAAGCTCTCTAAGGAATATATCTGTGTTTGTATAGATGCTATTAGCCATTAAATCTAATAGTCTTTTTGATTCGGTTTTAAACTCTTTCATTGCCATAATATCACTCCTTTAGCACTCATACTCTTTGAGTGCTAATATATTTATAACATTTCTTATTTAAAAAAACAATAGATATAATAATGAATGGAAAGAAGGTATTGTATATGAATAATAAACCTGTAGTACTAGTAGTAATGGATGGTATCGGCGAAAGAGATAATGATTTTGGAAACGCTGTAAAAAACGCTAACACTCCAACACTAGATTTCTTAAAAGCAAATAGTGCATTCACAACTATCAAAGCACATGGAACAGCTGTTGGTTTACCAAGCGATGATGATATGGGTAACTCAGAAGTTGGACATAACGCTATTGGATGTGGACAAATTTATTCTCAAGGAGCAAAACTTGTTAATGAATCAATTGAATCAGGAGCAATGTTTGAATCTGAAACTTGGAAAGAACTTGTTGAAAATGCTAAAGGACATACATTCCATTTTATAGGTTTATTATCTGATGGAAATGTTCACTCAAATATTTCTCATTTAAAAGCAATGCTAACTGAATTAAAGAAACAAGGCGAGTATAAAGTTAGATTACATGTATTACTAGATGGTAGAGATGTACCAGAAGGATCAAGTAATAAATATGTAAAAGAAATTGAAGATCATATGGCTACATTAAATGGAGATGGCTTTGATGCTTGCATCGCTTCAGGTGGTGGAAGAATGTATATGACTATGGATAGATATGAATCAGATTGGTCTATGGTTGAAAGAGGATACAATGCTCATGTTCATGGAATTGGTAGAAAATTCAATTCAGCATTAGAAGCAATCGAAACATATCAAAAAGAAGAAAACGCAACAGACCAATTAATGCATGAATTTGTAATTTGTAAGAATAACGAACCTGTTGGTTTAATTAAAGACCATGATTCTGTTGTTTACTTTAACTTCAGAGGTGATAGAGCTCTAGAAATATCTCGAACATTTGATGAAGG
>JAUNQJ010000043.1 GCA_030536265.1 Erysipelotrichaceae bacterium | reverse complement strand
TTTTTTAGATATATTAAATAGATCTCTATATTTCTTTTCAGATTCAATCTTTTGTTTAAAGATTGGAATTTCTAACATTGCTTGATCAAGTGTTATATGAGGATAAACAGGAATAGGTTTAGTAATAGAGTCTAATTCACGAGCGTTGTAGTTTAATACTCTTCCTACATCTCTTAATACTTGTTTAGTTTTAAGTGTTCCATAAGTAATAATATGAGCAACATGGTCTAAACCATATTTATTCTTAACATATTCAAATACTTCATCTCTTCTATCATCTGGGAAGTCAGTATCAATATCAGGCATTGAGATTCTTTCAGGATTTAAGAATCTTTCAAATAATAGTCCATATTTAATAGGATCAATATCAGTAATTCCTAAACAATATGCAACAAGTGAACCACCAGCTGAACCTCTACCAGGCCCTACCATAATTCCATTTTTCTTTGCATATAAAATAAAGTCATAAACAATTAAGAAATAATCTTCAAAGTGCATTTTCAAAATTACACTTAATTCATAATCAAGTCTACTTGCATATTCTTTTGTAACAACATTATGTAATCTTCTTTGTAGACCAGCTTTAGCTAAAGATACTAAATAATCTTTTGAGCTTACACCATTTGGTGCATCATATTTAGGTAATTCAGTTTTATAATCAATATCAACGTTGCATAATGAAGCAAGTACATCAGTATTTTTAATATCATCATCATTAAACATTGATGAAAATTCATCTTTACTTAAAAAATGTCTACCTGTTTCTAGTGTTGCATCTTTTTCTAATACTCTTTTATCTTTTATGCACTTTAATATTTCATATTCATAAGCATCATCATTATTTAAATAAAATGTTCTTGATAATGCTATAGTTTTAATATTATGTGCGTTTAATGCTTCTTTTATTTTTATGTCACGGCTTACATTTATCGCTTTATCATGATCAACAAGTCCTACTAAGAATTCACCAAAGTAGTTTTTCATGTAATCTATGCATTCATCTATTCCACTATTCTTATCTACTGCTATAGTTAATGGACAATCATCTGATAATAAAACTAAAATATTATGTTTTTTATATACATTTAATTCTTCAATTCCTATATGGTCTAAACCTTGAGAGTTTAGCCTACTAGATAGACCCATAAGGTTTTGAAAGCCTTCATTATCTTTAGCATATAAAATACAAGGATAAGTTCTTTCTTCAAGCTTTAAATCAAATTCTAGGCCAAAAATAGGCTTGATTTCAGCGCTTTTACACTTTTTAGTAAACTCCATAGCGCCCATTAAAACGTTCTTATCGACAAGTCCCACCGATTTATAGCCTAGTTCTTTGCACTTAGAAATAATGCCCTCAATAGTGCACATACTAGATAACAATGAATAAGCGCTTCTAACTAATAATTGTGTTGCCATAAAAATGTCTACCTATATTATAGCAACACCCTGTCCCATGTTATAATTAATATACCCTATGGGGGTATATATGGAAAAGACCTATGAAGTAAAAGGAATGACATGTGTCATTTGTAAAGGAAATGTTGAAAAAGCGCTTAATAATCTAAGTGGTGTTAATAGTGCAATTGTTAATATATTAGAAAATGAAGTAACAGTTAATTATGATGAAACATTAATTAATGAAGATATATTATATAAAGCTATTAAAGATGCAGGATATGAATTAGTAATAAATACAAACAAGAAAATAGATAGAAATAAAGTATCATTAATTATCTCTATCCTATTAATGATAGTATTGATGTATTTATCTATGAATAATATCTTATTTAATATTCAGCCATTATTAGCTTTATTAATAATATTATTAAATATCAATATATATTCTTCAGGATTTAAATCTTTAATTAAATTAAATCCTAATATGGATTCTTTAGTATTTTTATCATCATTAGTCTCATACATTTATTCTTTATATTCATTAATAAAAATAAATAATGGTAATAATGGTTATCATTTATATTTTGAAACATCTGCGATGGTTCTTGTTATTGTGTCTATTGGTAGATTAATAGAAGCTAGTACTAAAGCAAAAACTGTAAAAGTTATTAGAGGCTTAGCAACACTAATTCCAATGCAGACAAATCTACTAGTTAATAATGAAATAAAAGTTATTCCTATTGATGAATTAAGAAAAAATGATGTTGTTAGAGTTTTACCAGGGGAATCTATTCCCCAAGATGGAATAGTTATTAATGGTTCAACAAGTATTGACGAATCAATGATAACTGGCGAATCATTACCAGTAAACAAAAACGTTAATGATGAAGTAATTGGCGGAACAGTTAATCAAACAGGTGTGATAGACATAAAGATAACTAAGACTAATAATACTTCTATCCTATCTAATATTATTAATCTTACAAAAGAGGCGACAATGAAGAAGCTTCCTATTGAAAGGCTTGCCGATAAATTGTCTAAATATTTTGTGTTTGTTGTAATTGCTATTTCACTTATTACTTATTTAATATGGATAGTACTTACAAGAAATAATGAACTAGCTTTAAACTTCGCATTAAGCGTGCTTGTAATAAGCTGTCCTTGTGCACTAGGTTTAGCAACACCTGCAGCAATTGGCGTAGCAACAGGTTTGGCTGCTAAAAATGGTCTATTAATCAAAAAACCAGAAATATTAGAGTTAGCAGGAAAAACTAAAACAGTAATATTTGATAAAACAGGAACATTAACCAAGAATAAGCTTTCTATTATTGAAGTAAAGTCACTTGATGATGAATTTATTAATGTGCTGTCTTCATTAGAAAAGACAAGTAATCACCCTATCACAAAAGCTATCAATGAAGAATATAAAGAAGGATCAATAAACTTTGAATCAAGTGAATTTATTCCTGGTGAAGGAATAAAAGCAACTTTAAATGGTGATACATATTATGCTGGAAATAATCTATTAATTAAAAATATAGATAATAAATATATTGAATATGCATCTGATAATAACTATTCATATATTGGAGTAAGTAAAAATGATAAGTTACTTGGTCTAGTTTATTTAACTGATATTTTAAGAGATACAAGTAAATTAGCTATTTCAAATTTAAAGAAACGAAATATTAAACCAATCATGTGTACTGGTGATAATAAGATTGCAGCAAGCAAAATTTCTAAATTACTTGAAATCGATCATTATAAATCAGAAGTTAAGCCTGATGATAAAAACATCTTGGTACAAAATGAAAAACTTAATGGTATCACTATGATGGTTGGCGATGGTGTTAACGATGCAATAGCTTTAGCTAATGCTGATATTTCACTTACTGTTAAAAACGCTAGCGATATAGCTTCAGCAACAAGTGATGTAGTCTTAATGAAAAATGATTTAAATGATATTTCGTTCTTATATGATTTATCTTCTAAAACTATGAAAGTAATTAAACAAAACCTATTATGGGCACTTGGATATAACAGTATTTGTATCCCTATTGCTGCAGGAGTTTTCTATAATTCGTTTAATTTAAAGCTAAATCCAATGATTGGAGCTAGTGCAATGCTAGTTAGCTCATTATTTGTTTTATTAAATGCTTTAAGAATAAATAGCGTAAAAAAGGAGGAAATAAAACTCATGAATAAAACTGTATTTATTGAAGGTATGATGTGTGAACATTGTAAAAAACATGTAGAAGATGCTTTAAAAGCTTTGGGATTAGAAGTTGAAGTATCATTGGCTGATAAAAAAGCTATTATTAAAAATACTTCAATTGATAATGACACCGTTATTAAAGCTATTGAAGATGCAGGATACGAAGTAAAGGAGATTCAAAATGACTGATAAGGCAAAAATCAAAAAGTTCATCAACATTTCAAGAGGACAATTAGAAGGAATCGTTAAAATGCTAGATGATGAAAGAGATAGTCTAGAAATATCTGATCAATTAATGGCTACTCGTTCATTATTAAAGAAAGCAAACAACATGATTCTAGGTAATCACATTGAAGAAAGTATTAAAGATGCTATCGTTTATGGTGATGAAGATAAAGTAGAAAAGATTATGAAAGCTTTGGAGAAACAAATATGATAAGAACTGAAACTAGATCTATTAATGTTGGAGGTGTTCAAATTGGTGGACAAAACAAAGTTGTTATCCAATCAATGACTAACACTAGAAACAAAGATGTAGAAGCTACTGTTAAACAAATCCTAGAACTTGAGAAAGTTGGATGCGAAGTAATTCGTACAGCTGTACTCGACATAGAAGATGCATTAGCTATATCAGAAATAAAGAAAAGAATTCATATTCCTTTGGTGGCTGATATTCATTTCAATGGTGATTTCGCTATTGCTGCTATAAAAGCTGGAGCAGATAAAATAAGGCTTAATCCTGGAAACTTAGAAGATGAATCAAAGATAAAAGAGATTGTTGAATTATGTAAAGAAAGACATGTTCCAATTAGAATTGGTATTAATGGTGGTTCATTAAACAAGAAATACACAAGATGTCCTGAAAATATGATTAAGTCAGCTTGGGATCATGTAAGAATACTTGAATCACTAGATTTCCATGATATTGCCCTTTCATTTAAATCTTCAGATCCTGAAGAATGCATAAAGGCATATGAATTAGCAAGTAAAGAATTCAATTATCCATTACATTTAGGAGTTACTGAAGCTGGTGGTCTATTAAATAGTGCTATTAAATCATCGCTAGCCTTAGGTAAATTATTGATGGAAGGAATTGGCGACACTATTAGAATCTCTATTTCTGATGATCCTGTAGAAGAAGTTAAAGTTGCTAAAAAGTTATTAAGAGCTTGTAAATTAAAAGATGATGTTCCAAATCTAATATCTTGTCCAACATGTGGAAGAATTCAATACAACATGCTTCCAATAGTTAAACAATTAGAAGAATATCTAGAAACTGTAAACAAAAATATCAATGTTGCTGTAATGGGTTGTGCAGTTAATGGGCCTGGTGAAGCCAAAGGTGCCGATATTGGTGTAGCTGGTGGTAAGGATTGTGCTTTACTTATTAAACATGGTGAAATAATAAAAACAATTCCTCAAGATGAAATAATTCAAACATTAAAAGAAGAAATTGACAAGTTCTAATAAAAATGATGATGCTAACGCATCATCATTTTTTTATCTAGATTAGAATTACTTTCTTTAAATTGTGATTTATATAATTCTTTATAAATACTCTTAGGTTTTCTAATTAATGAGTTATGAGTTCCCTTTTCAACAATCTTACCATTAGATACAACAAGTATTTCATTAGCATTTTTTATTGTTGATAATCTATGAGCTACAACAATAGTTGTTCTGCCTTTCTTTAAAGTATTTAATGCTTCTTGAATTAATACTTCTGTTACATTATCTAAAGCAGACGTGGCTTCATCTAGTATTAATATGCTTGGATTCTTTAAGAATACTCTAGCAATTGATAGTCTTTGTTTTTGACCACCTGATAATCTAATACCTCTTTCACCAATTTCAGTATCAAATCCTTTAGGAAGAGACATTATATAGTCATAGATATTAGCTTTTTTAGCAGCTTCAATTACTTCTTTTTTAGTTGCATCAGTCTTTCCATATAATATGTTTTCATAGAATGTACCACTAAATAAGAACACATCTTGTTGAACAATACCAATGTTTTCTCTTAAACTAGACATTTTAATATCTTCAATATTAATACCATTTATTGTTATTTCGCCTTCATCAACATGATAGAACTTAGGAAGTAAGTGACATATAGTAGTTTTACCACCACCAGATGGTCCTACTAAAGCAACTGTTTTACCTTTTTTAACATTAAATGATACATTATCCAATATTTCTTTTTCTTCTTCATTATGGTCATATGCGAATGTTACATTCTTAAACTCAATATCACCATTGATCTTCTTAATCTCTTTAGCATCTTTCTTATCTTCTTCAATAGGTAAATCAATAATTTCAACAAATCTTTCAAAACCAGTAATACCTTCTTGAAATTGTTCAGTAAATTGGATTAAACGATTAATAGGATCTAAGAATAATGTAACAGATACAATAAATGTTGAATAATCACCAAAAGTAATTTCTCCATTAAACAAGAATATTCCTCCAGCAATTAATACTATTACATTAAATAAATCAGTAATAAATGATGTAGCTGAATTAAATATAGAGAATCCTCTAAAGTGCATCTTTCTTGCTTCAACAAATGAATCATTACTCTTTTCAAATTTCTCAAGTTCTATATCAGAATTGTTAAATGCTTTTGTAACTCTAATTCCTGAAATACTAGAAGAGATATCAGCATTGATTGCTGCAATTGCCCTTTTAGACTTGCGAGATGATTCAACCATGTAATTACGAAGTCTTAAAGAGATAATTACTAGGAATGGTATAGAACAGAAAATAATTAATGTTAATTTAACGTTTATTGTTAATAGATATACAAATGATAATATTATCATTAATGTACACATAATAAGATTCTCAGGACCATGGTGTGCTAATTCTGATATATCAAATAAATCATTAGTTAATCTAGACATAATAGAACCTGTTTCATTATCATCAAAGTACTTTAATGGTAATTGTTCTATCTTTTTAAATAGGTCTTTACGCATATCTGATTGCATATATACGCCCATATAATGTCCATAGTATTGAACAAAATATTTCAATAATCCTCTAATAATATAGATAACAAGTAATGAAATACCAAAGATTATCATTAATTTATATTTCTTATTAGGAATAAAATCATTAAGCATATTTCTTGTTATTACTGGGTAAATCATTGCAGTTAAAGAAACAAGAAAAGAAGCTATCATATCTTCAATGAATAGCTTTTTATAAGGCTTGTAATAAGAAATAAATCTTTTTAACATCTTCTATATTTTAGCATGTAAAAAGCTCCGTTAAGGAGCTTGTTACTACCACTTATTTGATACTTTTTCAGCAAATCCCATGAAGTCCTTTACTTCAATCT
>JAUNQJ010000042.1 GCA_030536265.1 Erysipelotrichaceae bacterium | reverse complement strand
AAAGCATGACCGGAAAAGTTAAATGGTTTAATTCCGCTAAAGGTTACGGCTTTATCACTGGTGATGATGGTACTGAAGTGTTCGTTCATTTCTCTGCTATTAACGGCGATGGTTATAAGTCTTTAGATGATGGACAAGCAGTTAGCTACGACGTTAATGAGGGTGACAAAGGTCCTCAAGCAGTTAATGTAACTAAACTATAAAAGAAACTAGTAGTCACATAAAAAGGATCAGTAATGATCCTTTTTTATTTGATATTTTTTGTTGCAACAATATCTATTCCTGTATCACAAACATTTTTTATTAATGGATCCCCTATTGATATAGGAGCATTTGCTTTCGCTTTTCTAATTTCGTCCATTACATCAAATATTTTTCCTTTTGGAATTGCACGTTCAGTTTTACATGATACTCGTTGTCCATTTGAAACTTGAATAGTTGAAGTAACAATTCTTGTAGGATTAGTTACTTCATCTTTTGCGTAAGCTTCACCTCTTGGACAAGTATTACCGCTTACTTGAATCTTATCTCCATCAACAGTTACAGAAAGTTGGCACCCCATTGGGCAATTAATACAAGTCATTTCTTTTGTTTCCATTAGTTTGCCTCCTCTGTAAATATTTCAAGTTTATCACCTTTAATATTATTTAATGTTTGACCATCAATAATAATTTGTTCCATTTCACCAGGTGCTAATACTTTTTTCTTTCTTCTAGATAATTCTTCATCACCATATTTTAGAACGATACTTCTATTAGTATAGATATTATCTACTCTAAATCTAAGAATTACATTATCACCTATATTTTCAACATCTATTTTTTGAGGAACAGTATATCGAATTCCATTACTTGGAACTACTTCGATATATTTATGCGAAGCATTTTTGGCTTTAACATGTTTTGCTGCAGATTTACCAGCAAGACCAGCTTCTTGAGATACATAATCTACTAGATCGTGAACATGTAATACGTTGCCACAAGCATAAATACCTTCAATATTAGTTTCTAAACTATCACTTACTACAGGTCCCCCTGTTACTCTTGATAATTCAATATTAGCCATTCTAGACAACTCATTTTCAGGAAGTAAACCTACTGATAGTAATAATGTGTCACATTTATACTCAATTTCAGTTCCTGGAATTGGTTTTCTATTCTTATCAACTTCAGCAATAGTTACAGCTTCAACTCTATCTTTTCCTTTAATATCTACTACTGTATGAGATAAATATAAAGGAATATCATAATCATTTAAACATTGAACTATATTACGTTTTAAGCCACCTGAATATGGCATAAGTTCTGCAACACAATTTACATGTGCACCTTCAAGTGTCATACGTCTAGCCATAATTAAACCAATATCACCTGAACCTAAGATTACTACTTCTTTGCCAATCTTGTAGCCATCAATATTCATTAATCTTTGAGCAGTACCAGCTGAATAAATACCTGCAGGACGATATCCTGGAATATTTAATGCACCACGTGGTCTTTCTCTACATCCCATACAAAGAATAATTGCTTTCGCTTCAATAACATTTAATCCATCATTCTTTGAAACGTATGTTACTTTTAAATCATTAGAAATATTAATAACTGTAGAATTTAATTTATATTCAATCTTTTCTTCATACACTTTATCAATAAATCTTTGAGCATATTCAGGACCTGTTAATTCTTCTTTAAAAGTATGTAAACCAAACCCATTATGAATGCATTGATTCAAAATACCACCAAGTTTATCATCTCTTTCAATAATTAGAATTGAATCTATTCCTTCTTGTTTACAAGAATATGCAGCAGCAAGCCCAGCAGGACCACCACCAACTATTACAACATCATAGTTCATATTAGTCCTCCTTCATCTTTCCAATAACAAGTTTTGAATTAGGATTATTCTTACATATTTCTTCTAGAGGTTTACCTAATTCTCTTGATAATATTTCCATTACCTTTGGTGAACAGAAACCAGCTTGGCATCTTCCCATACCGGCTCTAACACGACGTTTAATTCCATCTAGTGAAGTAGCTCCTGGTTTTCTTCTTATTGCGTCAACAATTTCACCTTCTGATATTTCTTCACAACGACAAATTATTTGACCATAACTTGGATTATGTTTAATTAGTTCGGCTCTTTCTTCAAAAGATAATGAAGAAAGTTTTACTATTCCTTTTCTTTCGCCTACAAAATGATCTTTCTTAGAAGCGTTTAATTTCTTCGATACAAGTTCAGATACATATTCGCCAATTGCAGGAGCTGCCGATAAACCAGGTGATTCAATACCAACGCAATCAAAGAAATTATCAGTTGCTTCCTCAATAATAAAGTCTCCACCTTCTTCATGTGCTCTGATACCAGAGAATGAAGTAATTGTCTTATTAAATGGAATATTATTTGCTGATAATTTAGCTCTATCAATAATCATAGATAAATCATCACTTGTTGTGTTATTTCCATTTTTATCTTCTATATCAGTAGCACTTGGACCAACAAGTAAATTTCCATGTACGGTTGGAGTAACAAGTACACCTTTACCAGCTTTAGTTGGAAGTTGGAAAATTGTAGATGAAACAAGTCCTCCCACTTCTCTATCCATTAATACATAATCACCTTTTTTAGGAATGATATGATATTTTTTATCTGATACTAAATTATGAATTGTATCGCTATATACACCAGCACAATTTATAATTGCTTTTGTTTTAATAGAATCGTTGATTAAATAATAATCATCTTTCTTTTCAATCTTTTCAACTTTTGTATTGAAAATAAATTCAACACCATTTGTTGCAGCATTTTCAGCCATTGCTTGTGTTAACTCAAAAGGACAAACAATAGCACCAGTAGGACACCATAAAGCAGCTACAATATTTTCACTTAAATTAGGTTCTCTTCTTCTAACTTCATCTCCATCTAATATTTCTAAACCTTCAACACCATTCTCTAAACCTCTTTGATAAAGTTCGTTTAAACTTGGCATGTCTTCTTTAGAAAAGCATACAACAAAAGAACCATTTCTCTTATATGAGAAATCTAATTCTTTAGATAAACCTTCCATCATCTTAGAACCTAATAAATTAAATTTAGCTTTTAAGCTACCTGGCTTAGCGTCGTGCCCCGCATGGACAATAGCACTATTTGCTTTAGAAGTTCCAGAACATACATCTTCTTCTTTTTCTAGAACGGCTATTTCTAAATCAAAGCGTGACAAGTATCTTGCGGTAGATGAGCCCACAACACCAGCACCAATTATAACGACATCATATAACATAACAATATTTCCTTTACGCTTCTATTATATAACTTGATTAAAAGAAGAACGAGAATAAAGGACTATTAATTATGGCAAATACTTAATTATTAAATTCTGTATGTTATTTAACTTATCGCTTTTATTTGAAGTAACTAAATAATATATTTTGTTTGCTACAAAATCAGCAGCTCTTACTAAGCGTTTTTTAGGAACTGAAGAATCACAAAATTCAACATTAACATCAATTAAATTACTAAAAATTGGAGGAAAATAAGCAGAGTAATTGTTGCTATAAGTTCCATATTTAAACTCTTGTTCTAAAGATTCTTTCAATTCATATATGCCATTGGTTGCAGTTGAATGTTCATCAACATAAAAATTAATATGAGTAATCTCTTTCTCTTTAAATACATCGTTATTCATTAAAAAGACAAAAGCATTTTTAATAGACATTTTATAAGCATAATCTAAATATCTTTGCTTATTCTTTTTGCTTTTCCAAATATTCTCATTTACTTTGTGCTCGTCTATTACACAGCCAAATTTATAGCAGACATTAAATGATCTAAAAATATCATTTTTTACATCATTTGGAACGGTTGTAGATTTAATTTCTCTATTAAAATTAGTATTATTGTTTAAGAAAGTTCTTTCAATATCAGCGTACTTCTTATTCCAATCATTTTTATCATTTTCACCAATAAAAATTAAACCACCAAAAATATAATAATCATTATGGACGTGGTCAAATACTCCTGATTCATCTGAATAAACGTATATGTTCATATTTTTAGCCAAACAAAAAACCACCTAATGGTGGTCTCCCCTCATGGCCGACGATCTTACAGATCGCTTAAACGTTAATTCGGTTATCACGAGTATGCAGCGTATTTCTACCTGCACATATATAATACCACACATCAGTTGCATGTCAATAAAATTTTTACATGCAGTATTATTATAGAAAAATATTTTTATTATTTTTATTTTTTCAATAACATATAAGTTATTGTTTGAAAAAACTTTCATGATTTAATTACTTATAAATTATTAATAATAAAAAGTTCACTTCTTTTTATGAAGTGAACTTTTTTTCTTAACAAGTTAATGATGATACTTTATCAATTGTTTCTATTAATCTTTCTTTACAATGATTAATTAAAGCTGTGTTATCTTTGTCTCTTCTTAATGTTCTTCTATATAATCTTGTGAAGCCAACAACTTGAGCTTTATTTCTAATATCTTCAATAAATGCATCATCTTTATCTTCAAAGTAGAACTTAATTACTTTGTCCCAAATATAACAGCAGTTATCCCATTCGATTCCTAAGAATTCTGAACATACTTTATGATCTAATTCACCAAATCCTTGATATGCTAGGAAAATATTTGAGAATTCAAATACTGGATTACCAGTAGCTAGTGTATCCATATCAATTAAGATTGCTTCGTTATTTGCATAATGAACATTGTTTGTATGATAATCACCGTGCATCATATTTAAGCTATATGGAACTTCTTCTAACATCTTATGTAGCTTTTCATATGATTCAGCTGGTAAATAATCTTTTAAATCTTCTGCCCAGCCAATAGCTCTTGCTTTTGCATCTGGTAAAACACCTTCTTTTACTGGTGTAGCATGTATTTCTTTTAATAAATCAACGAAGATATGTAAATATTTATCTTTATTTTCTGGTTCAGCATTAATTAATTTAGTAATTGATTTTGCACTTAATAGTTCAAATACTGATCCAAACTTATCGCCAACTTTAACAATATCAAATGGAATAGCAGTATTAACACCTAATACTAAAGCAGTTTTTGCTAATTCTCTTTCACGTTTGATATCATCAAGAGCATCATTGTTTTTATATACTTTAATGATAGTATCAGGATTTAAACGATAAACAATACCATTTGAACCTTCACCAATCTTTTCACATCCATCAACTGACATTTTACGGTATGCTTTTTGAATATCCATCATTTCAGCAAAGCCAGTCATATCAAAGATTTCATAAATTTCACTTGAAACATTGATAATCTTATAATCTTTTTCTTTCTTCTTTAGACGAAGGATTTGTCTTAAACCTGCACTAGAAATATACTTTAAGTTTTCTAAATCTAAAACTAAAGAACCTTCTGGATTAGCTGCACGAATTTCATCAATTTCAGCACCTACTTGTTCAGCGTTGTTAGAATCAATGTTTCCTGATAAGTAAATTGTTAATACACCATTTTCAAATTTGTTTTCCATATTAGTTCTCCTTTAAATATCTATTAAATATAGCGTCTACTAAGAAACAATATTCTTTATAAACTGCTGTATCTTGTAATTCCTTTAAAGCATTCTTTAATTCGCTATAGTACCAATAATGTTTAAGTGGATCTTTCATATTGAAATTGTTCCACGCTTCATCACCTTTATCTAATATCAATCTATTAAATGATCTTAGGTTTGATACTTTATCAGATATACAAATTATTTTTGTTCCTATATCTTTTGATGCTTTTACTGTATCAATAGCTTCTTGTTTTCTGATTTCCCATGTAGATTCTTTTGTTTGGTTCTTTCTCTTGTTTTCTGATTCAGAAGCAACAAGTTCAGCAACATGTGAATTGAATAATTTTTCTATCTCTTCTTTTGTAGCATCTGTATCTTCAACAGTATCATGAAGTACAGCTGCTGCTAAGATATCTTCATCTTTTGTAAGTAAGGAAGCTATTCCAAGTACTTCTAATGGATGGAAGATGTATGGTTGACCATCGCCTTTTCTAATGCTTCCTTTATGTTTTTCATCAGCGAACATTACAGCTCTATCTATTAGTGCAATTTCGTTCATTTAATGAATACCTTTCTTAAATGATAAGATGTTTTCATTTCCTTTTCTTTCATACTTAACATCTTCCATAGTTTTCTTAACCATATATATACCAAGGCCTCCAATATCTCTTTCTTCAGCACTTAGCGTAATATCTGGATCTTCTTTAGCAAGAGGATTGAATTCAATACCTGAATCAATGAAAGTGATAGTAACTTTGTCATCTGCATCAAAGTCTAAACAAATAGTAGCAGTACCATTTCCTTCAGGATATGCATAAGAGGCAATATTAACAAATATTTCTTCTATCATTACAGAAATCATCATTTGTGTCTTCATATTGCAATCACGTTTTTCAAGTTCGCCTTCAGTGAATGCTAATACTTCATTTAACAAGTTTTTATCTGCTGCAAATGTTTTTTGTATCATTTTCTTTCCTCCTTTTCTATTCTTCATTAGAATCTAATCTTTGTCTTTCAACTAATTCAGCAAATTTGCCATTTAATTTAATTAGTTCGTCGTAAGTTCCATCCTCTAAAATCTTACCATTTTCTAGATATAGAATTCTATCACAGTGTTTAATTGTCGATAATCTATGAGCAATTACAATTCTTGTACACTTCAATTGATCTAGAGCTTCTGATACTTTTCTTTGAGTTACATTATCTAATGCTGAAGTAGCTTCATCGAAAATTAGTATTCTAGGCTTAGGAGCAATGGCTCTAGCAATCATTAATCTTTGTCTTTGACCACCTGAGATACCGCCAGATCCTTCAGAGATAATAGTGTTCATGCCCATTGGCATCCTTCTAATATCATCTGCAATACCCGCTATCTCACAAGCTTCCCATGCTTCATCTAATGTTAATGATGGAGAACTAATTGCGATATTTGAGAAAATATCACCTTGGAATAATTTTCCATTTTGCATAACTGTTCCAATTTTTCTTCTTAGTGATTTTAAATCAATACTTTGAATATCATGTCCATCATAATAGATTGCTCCTCTT
>JAUNQJ010000007.1 GCA_030536265.1 Erysipelotrichaceae bacterium | reverse complement strand
ATCAAAAGTAATTTGAGTAATACCATATCTATCTCTTAAATCAATAAATACAATACTACCTAAATTTCTTCTTTTAGCTACCCATCCAGCTAGCTTAACAGTTTTTCCTACATCTTCTTTTCTTAATTCACCACAAGTATGATCTCTATACATTTTATTCACCTAGGCTTTCTAAATAAGCATCAAGTTCTTCGAACTTAATTGTTACTTGTTCTTTAGTTTCAGAATTTTTAATAGTTAATGAAGAATTATTAACTTCATCTTCACCAATTATTATGATATTTTTAGCATTTCTTCTATCAGCAGATTTAAATTGAGCTTTCATAGAACGATCATATACGTTTAAATCAACATTAAATAGATTTCTTCTTAATACTTCAGATACTTTAAATGCATAATCTGAACCTTTAGACATATCGATAATATAGAAGTCACAAGGTAGATCAAGATTAGTCATTTCATTTTCTTCTTCTACCATCATTGTTAGTCTTTCAAGCCCGCAAGCAAATCCGATACCAGATAATTCAGGTCCACCCATTTCCTTAACTAGATTATCGTATCTACCTCCAGCTAATACAGTAGATTGTGCACCAGCATTCTCGCTTGTTGAAACAAGCTCAAATACTGTATCAGTATAATAATCTAATCCTCTTACTAACTTATCATCAACAATATATGGAATACCACAAGCATCTAAATATGCTTTAACTTTTTCAAAATATGCTTTAGCACTATCTGTTAAATAATCAGACATCTTTGGAGCGTTTTTAATAATGTCTAATTCATGATCAACTTTACAATCTAATATTCTTAATGGATTTTTTTCTAAACGATTTTGACAATCAAAACATAATTGATCTTTTAAAGGAGTAAAGTATTCTTTTAAAGCTTTTGTATAAGCTACACGAGACTCATTATCACCTAATGTATTAATTAATACTTTTACATTTTCTAGACCTGCCATATCAATGAAGTTATAAGCAAGAGCTATAATTTCAGCATCAATAATTGGAGACTTATCACCAATATTTTCAATTCCACATTGAGTAAATTGTCTTTGTCTTCCCTTTTGAGGACGTTCATGTCTAAACATTTCTCCAATATAGCCAAGTTTTAAAGGAAGTTCATTATTACCATATAGCTTATTTTGAACAACACTTCTAATAACTCCAGCAGTACCTTCAGGCCTTAGAGTTAACACATCTTTTTCGTTTGGTGAAAAAGTATACATTTCTTTTGTGACCATATCAGAAGTATCGTTTTCTTTTTGGAATACTCCTGCATATTCAAAAACAGGTGTTTCCATTAAACGATATCCATAGCATTCAATAACATCTTTGAATAAATCTTTTAGACGTTTACGCTTTTCATATTGATCAGGTAAAACATCATATGTTCCTTTTACTGTTTGATACATAATGCCTCCTAAAATTAAAAAAGGTAGCCCAAGGGCGTGAAGCACGCGGTACCACCTTTATTTTATCTTTTCTCTTAACGCGAGTAACGGCTTTAAGCTTCTCCGAATTGTCCCTTAACTAACTATCTAGAAGCTTTCACCTTACGCTTCCTCTCTAAAAGACTTTTAGTTAATTTTATTCTTCATCGAATACATATCTATTTTAGCATAAAAAGAACTATTATCTAATTGCTCTTTCTACACTAATTACTGATTCAACCTTCTTAAGATTAGTCATAATGTTGTTTAAATGGTCAATATCATCAACCATTAACGACATAGTTGCATTTGCTGTTAAGTTCTCTTGATCAACAGCTATATTAACCTCAGTTAAATTAGCTTTATATTGAGATATACATGTTACTAGATCAGTTAATAAGTAGTTTCTATCGTGGCAATGAATCTTAATAGTAGCAACATAACGAAGTGATGGTTTATTTGGATTCCATTCAACATCAACAAATCTCTTCTTATCTGCAATATTTGGACAATCACATCTATGAACCTTTACGCCTAATCCTCTAGATACAAATCCAACAACTTTATCTCCATACACAGGATTACAACAAGGAGCTAAAGATATCTTCATTGAACTTATTCCTTTAACAAGACATCCTGTTTTATTTGCTTCCTTTTGATGTCTAGCTTTATTCTTCTCTACAATGCTATTTAAGAAATCTGAATCAATTTCTTTCTTGCCTAGTTTAACTAGTTTTTCAATAATAGCATTAGTATTTAAAGACTTCATTCCAATCGCATACATTAAATCGTTATATGTAGGAAGTTGGAATTCAGTATATAACTTCTCTAATTTATCTTTAGTTAATACTTCATCAGGATTTAGGTTTTGTTTTTTAAGTGCTTCTTTTAATAATTGATCACCTAATTTAATTTGTTCTTCTTTCTCTTCTAATTCTTTCTTAGCAAAGAAAGCATTAATCTTATTTCTTGCTTGTTTTGTCTTGACTATCTTTAGCCAATCTTCGCTTGGTGTAGAATTCTTATTTGTTTTTAATTCAACTACATCGCCCGTCTTTAAAGTAGTGTTTAAAGGAACAAGTATTCCGTTTACTAAAGCACCAACGGTTTGATGTCCAACATCAGTATGAATTCTATATGCAAAGTCAATTGGTGTAGCACCTTTTGGTAAATCAATAACTCTTCCCTTTGGTGTCATAACATAAACGGATGTATTAAATAAATCACCAATTACAGTGTCCATATATTCATCAGCAGAATCACCACGTTCTTCAAAAGCACTTAACCATTCAAGTTCATTAACAATTTCCTTTTGTTCTTTCTTAGAATCATATTGACCTTCTTTATATGCCCAGTGAGCAGCAATACCGCGTTCAGCAATTTCGTCCATTTCTTCTGTTCTGATTTGGATTTCATAAATCTTTCCGCCAATTCCAACAACTGTAGTATGTAAAGAACGATACATATTAAATTTAGGCATCGCAATATAATCCTTTAGTCTACCTGGAATAGGAGTATATTTAGCATGTATATAGCCTAATATTTCATAACAATTTAATTCCGTTTTAGTAACAATACGAATAGCTAATAAATCTAATATTTCATCAAAACGTTTATTCTTTAATTGCATCTTGTTATAGATTGAATAAAAGTGTTTTGATCTGCCAAATATTCTAAATGGAATATTTTGTTCATTAAGCATTTCGGTAATATCGGTAATCATGCTTGCAACTTGTTCATCTCTTTCAGATTTCTTTGTTTCAACAAGTTGAGCTATTTCATGATACTTTTCGTTATTCAAATATAAGAAAGCTAAATCCTCAAGTTCGTTTTTGATTTCAGCAATACCTAGTCTATGAGCTATAGGAGCATAAACTTCAAGAGTTTCTTTTGAAATAGATTGTTGTTTTTCTGGAGTCATATACTCCAAAGTACGCATGTTATGTAATCTATCAACAAGTTTAATTAAAATAACACGAATATCTTTCGCCATCGCTAAAAAAATCTTACGATGGTTTTCGGCTAAATATTCTTTTTCATCTCTAAACTTTAAAGCACCAATCTTAGTTACAGCTTCTACAAGTTCGTATATTTCTTCACCAAATTCATTAATAAAATCTTCTTTAGTAACACCACAATCTTCAATAACATCATGAAGTAAACCTGCAGCGATTGTCTTTGGCCCGCCATGCAACTTAGTTAATTCGTAAGCAACACAAATTAAATGATTAAAGTATGGTTCACCAGATTTTCTATATTGGTCTTTATGTTTCTCCTTAGCAAATTCATATGCTTTATCAATCAATTCTAAAGAATCATCTCTATTAATATAAGACTTGATATTTGCATATAGTTCTTCTTTTGTAGGAGTTTTAACTTTCATAACTTAAAATTATAAAAATCGTAGTAATAACTACGATTAATATTTCATTAATGTAAATACATCGTGACCTTTTAATAATTCTCTTCCCTTTAATGCTTCAAGTTCGATTAGGAAAGCACAGCCAACAACTTCACCACCAAGTTGTTCAACAAGTTTGATAGTTGCTTCAACTGTTCCACCAGTTGCAAGTAAGTCATCAATAATAACAACTTTTTGACCCTTCTTAATTGCATCTGCGTGTAAATGAAGTTCGTTTGTACCATATTCAAGATCATATTTAACTGAAACAGTTTCTCTTGGAAGTTTATTAGGTTTTCTAACTGGAGCAAATCCAATATTTAAATTAGCAGCAGCAGGACATCCAAAAATAAATCCACGTGATTCAGGTCCAACAATTAATTCTGCGCCTTTATCTTTACAATATTCAGTGATTTTATCACAAGCATATTTAAATGCTTCACCATCTTGCATCAATGGTGTTACATCTCTAAATAAAATACCCTTGCTAGGAAAATCAGGAATAGATGCTACATATTTAGTTAAATCCATAATATTACCTCCAAATATAAAAAATACTCTTTAATTATAATTTAACTATACTAAATCTTCAATTAATAATTGAATAGAGTCTCTATGATATCCATCTTCTTTAATATGCCCTATTAAATATTCAGGATTAAAGTCTTTATAGAATTCATTAAATGAAATGGCGCTCAAATCATTTCTAATGATAAACTTTGGATATTTACAAGATACTATCATCTTTTTATAAGCATTATTCTTTATAGCCAAAAGAGGTTCTTTTAAGCCAAGGCCAAAAGGTTTTAATGATTCTAATTGACTTAATAGTTTAAAATTAATACTTTCTTCATTAATCAAAAATACATCTTTGTAGTTTTCTTTTATATCAATATTAATATCTCTTACATAATTAAGAAATTCTTGGAAGTTTTCTTCTTTAATACTTAAGCCAATTGCTCCTTCGTGTCCCCCAAAAGAATCATAATTTTCAAAAGGCTTTAAAGCTTCATATAGATTAAAACCATCAATAGATCTACCAGATCCTTTATATACTCCATCTTTAAAACTAAGTACGATAACAGGTTTGTTATAAGAATGCACAAGCTTGTTAGCAACAAGTCCACATAAACCTTCCATAAAATTACAAGAAGATACTATAAGCACATCATCAGTATTATTAATTAATCTATATGCTTCAGCTGTCATAGTTTTTGTATTAGCTTTACGTTTTTCATTAACATAATCTATTTGTTCGATAGTAATACGACATGTTTTTTCATCGGCCAAAAAATATTGAACAAGCTTATTAGCATCACCTATTGGTTCCATTCTACTTAATGCATTAATCTTAGGTATTACATTAAAAGATAAAGACTCGTATGTAAATGTATTTGAATCATTTAAAAGTTTAAGCTGATATATATCTCCTTTTATTAACAAAGACATCATTTCCTTTATTAGGTATCTATTAAAACCAGTTACTTTCATCATGTCAGATATTGTTGATAAGCCACCTAAAGCTAAAGACAATTCATCATCATAAAAACATCTAGATAAAACAAAAGATAATCCCCCAGCAGATAACTCGCTATAAGTATTATTAACAATATTAGAATGAATAACGCATTCTGCATTAGGCAAAAATTCGTATTCATGGTGATCAATAATAAATACTTTAATTCCAAGTGAATTAGCTAAGTCAATTTCTTTATTGCATACTATTCCGTTATCAACAAGAATTAAGCAATCAAAATTATGCTTTTTAGCCATCTTTACCATTTCTTCATTTAAGCCATAACCCTGATTAATTCTAGAAGGAATAATGAAATTGTTTTGAATGTTTAAATGATTTAATAGTTTTTTAATGATGGTTGTTGCACAGATTCCATCACAATCATAGTCACCAACAATCAAAAACTTTTTATCTTTGTTTTCTAATAATTTATCTTTAAAATTTAAAAAGACTTCATCTTTAATAATGAAGTCATATTCTTTATTAAGTTCTTCCTCGTTAATACCATTTATTTCGTAAATAGATTTAACGACATCATTTGTTTCAATAAAGTTATATTTCATTAATGTAATCCGATAAATAATCCAATGACTCCTAAAATTATTCCAACTGCATAAAATAATAACACCACATTAACCTCTTTCATGCCCTTCAAAGTAAACGCATAATGAATTGGGGTATATGAGAATACTCTTTTATGAAATAACTTAACAGATGTAAGTTGAAGACATACGCAAAACATTTCTATAACAAAAACACCACCAATAAAGAATAACGCTATCTCTTTGTTTAAAACTACTGCAATAGAAGAGAATAAAGCTCCTAGAGCTAATGAGCCGCTATCGCCCATAAAGATCTTAGCAGGATGAAAATTAAAGAATAAATATCCTAATAGCCCACCTAATACACATAGTATTAAGATAAACAAATCAAATGTTTTATATATATAAGCAATAATTGCAAATACAGTTAAAGCAATAAAACTAACACCTGCACATAAGCCATCCATACCATCTGTAAAATTAACAGCATTTGCTTCTGCTAAAAATAAAAGAATCATGAATGGAATAAAAATAATTGGACTAAGTGTTACCCCGCCATTTATAAACGGAATATCAATAGTACATTTAAGAACATCTTTAAATACAAAAGATAAAACAATCATGATTATTATTTCTAAAATTAACTTAAATCTAGGAGATAGTCCTTCGTTATTGTGTCTTAAGATAATCATTAAGTCATCAGCAAATCCTACTAGACAGAATAATACATAAGAAAAAATAATAAATAACATTGCTCTATCGTTTAATGAGCTATGATTAATAGCTAAATATACAATTATAGGAACAACAACAAAAATAAGACCGCCCATAATAGGAGTCTTATCTTTATTCTTATATGAATCTAAAGCATATTCAGATACTGATTGATTAATATTATGTTTTTTTAATGCTTTAATAAAACAAGGCATTACTATACAAGTAATAACCACGCTTAATACAAAACCTAAAATAGAAATCAAAGTAATATTCATACTTTATAATTTTACCCTATTATTCATCAGTTTCAACTTCAGGGATTTCTTCTATTTCAGGCTCAATTTTAGTATCTACATAGGAATCAATTTGTCTAAAATATACTGTAATATCATTACCACCGTTAACTAATGAACCAGCAGGTAAAGATTGTTCATAAGCTACTCCATATCCATCAAAATTAAATGCTAAACCAGATATGTTCCAATAAGAAATTAGTTCTTTTCTTGTCCACCCATCAAAATCAGGAAGCAAAGTATCACCATTATTTGTATATAAGAATACTTTTTGGTTAGTATAAACATTTTCTTTATATTGCGGATATTGTTTAGTAACTTTATTTCCATCACCTATTACATATACTTCGCATCCAAGACTATTAAGTGTGTCTTTTGCTTCATCAACAGTATTTGATAAAACATTTGGCATATCATATCTTATAATCTCGGTAGATAATGATGAACTTGAATCATAATTAACATTAGTTAGTAGTGCTACTTTTCTAATTAGATTTTTAATAGCTCCAGTATTGTCTACGTTTCCATAATCATAAGGATAAACATAAGCATAATAAATCATATATTTTGGATTATCTGCTGGGAAAGCTAACATTACAGAGTTAACATATGTATCTCTACCATATTCACCATTTTGAATAGCTTCGGCAGTACCAGTCTTTGCTAGAATTTCAACTTCATCAACTTTATATATTGATGCAGTTCCTCTTGCATCATAAACAACGCGATATAGAAGATCTTGCATATTCTTTGCAGTTTCTTCTGATATTACTCGATCAACCACTGTTCTACTACCTTGATAAATTACTTTATCATTATCTGTATCAACAATCTTATCAATATAATATGGCTTAACAATTTCGCCATTTCCAAATATAGCAGTATATCCTTGTAACAATTGAAGCATAGTTACTGCTGAACCTTGTCCATATGTTAAAGATAATTTTTCACTTGGATAAGTGAAATTTGAATAACCTGGATCTTCAGCTAAACCATCTGTATCTACTTCATTAAAGAATCCAAACTTCTTAACATATTCATAATATTTTTCAGATCCTAAATAGTTTGTTAATAAAGTTGATGTTGCTACGTTACTAGAAAAGATTAGTCCATAATCTAGTGGAATCATTCCCCAATCTTTTCCATTAGCGTTTGATATACAACCGTAATTTGTTCCAGAATAAGTTCTGTAAGGTTCATTGCCTTCAGACAAATAACAGAACTTGCCTGAATCATAAGTAGCATCACCGTTGTATACACCCTCTTCCATAGCAGCAGCATATATAAAAGACTTAAATACTGAACCAGGTTCATAAGGAAGTTGCGCACCTAGATTGTTATATGATTCGATATTTAATAAGTTTGGATCAAAAGTTGGCTTTTGAGCCCAAGCTAAAATTTTCCCTGTATCTATTTCAACAACAGAACCCCAACTATCTCCTGCTCCTTCTGCTAAATCATCAAAGCTAGCAACTAAGGCATCTTGGATAGAAGCATCTATAGTTGTATAAACATCATAGCCATTTTCCGCTTCTTGAGTTTCTTCATACATTCCAGTTAAGATATAACCATTTTTATCTTGTTGATAAATATGATAACCATCAATACCTGAAAGTTCCGAATTTAAATATGACTCAAGACCCATTTTACCTACTAGTTTTCCATCTTCATCACTTTGAGCAAAGCCAATTAGGTATGGAGCAAATGCTGCTCCTTGAGGATACTTTCTATTGAAAGATGATCTAAAACCAATGCCTGGAAGTTCATAAGATTCTATTGCATCTTTTTGTTCTTGTGTTATGTTTCTACCAGCTAATCCAATTTCTGTTTGATATAGATTTGGATTACTTGTTAAGTTGTAATATATTTCCTGTTGATCTCCATCTAAAACGATTGATAATATTTGAGATGTAAACAAAGGATCGACTACATATGCTGGTTCATTATTTGCTTTAGTTCTTGTCTTAGATAAATAACAAATAACATCATATGTTCTTTCATCTTGGGCAACTACTTCGCCACCTGCTGAAAAAATGTTTCCTCTTTTTGCGTGAACTGTTTCTGATACAACTGATACGTTTTGTACATATGAATCTAGTTTTGTATTTGATCTAATATGGACTTTAAATACCGAAACTAAAAAAACGTTGATTACAACTAAAGATACTGCAATCAACGAAATTAAATAAATAAAGCGAAGAACATTGTTACTTCGCTTCACTAATAGCTCCTTGGTTTACACTAATGATATTGTCTTGATTTTGTTCTAAACCAGCATCAGCTGCCATTGTGTAAATTCTATCTTTATTTTGAAGAGTTTGAATATCAATACTTAATTGTTGATTTTGAGCTTTTAAAGAAGCTACTTCTGTATTCATCTTTTGAATATCGATAGTAAGTGAAGTATTTATAGAGCCAACAAAAATAGATACAAACAACCACATCATTAGAGAAGTTGTTAATACAATTGAACACTTAGAGAAGAATGATAATCTTCTTCTTTTTCTTTTAACTAGTTTAGCCATAATCTTAAATACCTTTCACTTTCTTTATTGCTCTTAATTTTGCTGACTTACTACGAGGGTTATATTCAAGTTCTTCCTCATTAGGCGTAACAGCATGCCTTGTTAATAATTCGTAATCTGGTGTCTCAATTTCACTTGGAAGTTTAGCGATTCTAAGATCATCTTCCACAGTGCTTAGCTTTTTGAAACACTTCTTAACCAATCTATCCTCTAGGGAATGGAATGAGATAACACAAACTCTTCCATCTCTATTTAATATTTGGTTGAAGTTATTCAAGAAGTTAGAAAGAGAATCTAGCTCATGGTTTACCTCGATACGCAAGCTTTGAAAGACTTGTTTCGCAGGATGACCCTTTTTGCTTAAAACTTTGTGTGGGAGTCCCTCTTTAATAACCTCAACCAATTCGAGTGTTGTCCTTATAGGAGATTGCACTCGCCTATGAACAATCGCATTTGCGATTTTCTTAGCATTTTGTTCTTCACCATAATCTCTAAAGATTCTAATTAAATCTTCTTCGCTATAGTTGTTAACAATATATTCAGCAGTTAAAGGATTTTCTTTATCCATCCTCATATCTAATGGCCCATCATTTCGATACGAGAACCCTCTTTCTGCTTCGTCGAATTGTGGAGAAGAAACCCCTAGATCTAATAAGATTCCATCAACCTTATCGACATATTTATTCATATTCATGTAGTTATCATGAATGTAAATAACATTTGTATAATCCTTAAGATTTTCTTTTGATTCATTTATTGCTTGTTCATCTAAATCAAAACAATATAATTTACCATTTTTTAATCTCTTAAGAATCTCTTTGGTATGACCGCCTCTACCCAATGTTCCATCGATATATATTCCATCTTCTTTAACATCTAGTAGTTCGATCGCTTCGTCTAATAAGACACTTTTATGTTTGATCATTGAATCAAGTCGCTTAAGTTTTCAGCTACATCTTCAAAGTTTTTAGAAGCTTCTTCAAAGTAATTGTCCCAAGTAGCTTTATTCCAAATTTCGATGTGATCATTAGCACCAACGATTACACATTCTTTTTCAATGCCAACCGCTCTAGATAAGTTACTTGGAATTAAGATTCTTCCTTGATTGTCTAGCATGCATTCAGATGCGTTAGAAGTTAGAACACGGACATATTGTCTTGTAGCCTTCTTTGTATCTGGAAGCTTGTTAATTTCTTCAAAGATCTTTTCCCATTGTCCTATTGAGTAGATAGTTAAACATCCATCTAAGCCTCTAGTTAATATAAAAGAAGCGTGAAGTTCTTCACGGAATTTACTTGGAATGATTAGACGCCCTTTAGCATCTAAATTGTGTGAATATTCGCCAATAAACATATTTCCCACATCTCTCCACTTTATTCCACTATCTACCACTATTTTGCTACTTTATTATGTTTTTGTCAACAAAAAACCACATTTTTTGTGGTTTTTTGTAAAAACATTTATTCCTGTAATTAGCCTATTTTAGGCATAAAAAAAGCCGCTTTTGCGACTATTTCTTACCACAGCTAGGGCAAGCTCTATGAGCTAATTTATATTCTCCACAAGATGGGCATTTAACCATTGTTGGAGCAGTTAATTTATCATGAGTTCTTCTTTTAGCTTTACGAGTCTTAGAATTTCTTCTTTGTTGAACAGCCATGTTACTTTTCCTCCTTATAATCCTTAAGCACTTGCAGCCTAGGATCTACCTTGTCTTTCTGACTATTGCCGTATTCCTCTTCCGACATAATAGACCAGCCATCTCCACTATAATACCCTGTTTTATTACAATTTTCAACTATTATCGGCACTTCTGGAAGGACTAAATTATAGACCAATTTTTCAAGTTCTAAGTCCCCATAAATCAAGAAGCCCTCATCCTTTTCATCAAAGGCTACCTCTTCCTCATCATCTAAATAGTAGTCTTTATAAACATCTTCAAGAGTAATACTGTCAGGACAAACCATCTTGCCTTCTAATTTATATGAAATGCATAGTTTATCAGAATAATCATAGAAAAAACTAATAGTTCCTTTATTATCCTCTAATCTTCTTAGATAAGGATTATCGTCAACTTCAATTAGTTTGATATCAACGTCATAAAATTTTTCATCTGCAATATTCACTAAATCTTTAATTCTTACTAGCATATTTAGATTATATAATAGATTTATGAATGTAACAGGAATAATTGTTGAGTATAATCCCTTCCATAACGGACATATAAAACATATAAAAGAAGCTAAAAAAATAACTAATTCAGATATTTTAATAGCAATTACATCGGGTAATTTCACTCAACGCGGTGATGTATCTGTATTAGATAAATTTGAAAAGACAAAAGCTGCTTTAAATAACGGAGTAGATTTAGTTATTGAACTTCCCTACATATATACTGTTCAAAATTCAAAAGTATTTGGTGAAAAAGCGGTAGAGCTTCTTAATGCAATCGGAATTAATAATCTAGTATTTGGTTCTGAAACTTGTAACACAGAAGAATTAATGAAATATGCAGAACTAAATATTAATGTTGATCATTTAAAAGAAATATTAGATACAGGATTATCTTATCCAAAAGCATATGGCTTATTAGCAAGCAGTTTATATCCAAACGACATACTAGCTGTTTCATATTTAAAAGCTATAAAAGGAACAAATATTATTGCTTATCCTATAAAAAGAAAAACTAAATATCATGACACAAAACTTAAAAAAGTATGTTCAGCTTCAGCTATAAGGAAAGCATTAAAAGATAAAAAAGATTATTCTATTGCTACCCCTATAAAAATTAAGAATGCTCACTTCAACGAAGAACTATACCCTTATTTAAGAAGATTATTATTTACAAAGTCAAAAGAAGAACTTCAAAAAATATTCTTAGTGTCTGAAGGAATTGAAGGACTACTAATCAAAAACGCTTATAAATATGACAATTATGATGATTTTATTAATAACTCTGTATCAAAAAGATACACAAAGGCAAGAATTCAAAGAGTTATACTTCAAATCATAAATAACATCGAAACAAAAGATGTAAAAGCGTTAAAAAAATTGGACTATATCAGAGTATTAGGCTTCAACTCTAAAGGACAAAAATATTTAAGAGACTTTAAGTCTGATAATTATTACATTGTTACACAATTTAAGAATATCCCAGAAGAATATAAAAACATCGAATGGAAAGTATCTCAAATGTATGCTTCAATGCTTAAAAAACCTAATGAGTATTTATTAAAAGAATTAAAAGGACCAATAATAAAAAAATCTAAGTAATACTTAGATTTTTTAATTGTTAATCAATTACGTTATGATATACTTCTTGAACATCATCTACTTCATCAAGTAAAGAAAGTAATCTATCCCATAACTCTTTATCATGTGGATCTTCTAACTTAACGTATTCTTGAGGAAGCATCTTGATTGCACATACACTAAATTCGCATTCAGGAATTAACTTTTCAATAGCATCTTGAGCTTTATGCAAATCACCAGGAGCTACATAAACAGTCATTTCGCCTTCTTCAACTTCGATATCAGTAACATCAACTTCTGCATTAATTAATGTATCTAACATTGTATCTTCATCAGTATATTTAAATGATAAGATACCTAAATTATCATAGTTGAATGATACAGAACCTTTAACACCCATTTTGCAATGAGATTTGTTGAAACAAGTATTCATTGCAGCAACAGTTCTATTTGAATTATCTGTTAAGCAGTCGATAATGATTGTTGCACTACCAGGACCAAATCCTTCATATCTTAATGAATCATATGATTCACCAGTTCCACCTTTAGCTTTTTCAATAGCTCTTTTAATTACATCAGCGGGAACTTGGTTAGCTTTTGCTTCTTTAATTTTTGATCTTAATGTAAGGTTCATTTCAGGATCAGGCACACCACTCTTAGCGGCAATATAAATTTCTTTACCGTATCTTGAATAAACTTTTGATTTCATTGCAGCAGTTTTAGCCATTGCTGCAGCTCTAACTTCATGTGCTCTTCCCATAAAAATCTCCTTTTCGTACTTTTCTATTATAATACAAAAACATTCGTACTCAAAAAAGAGGTGCCTAAGCACCTCTTAATAGATATATTTTTAACCAATTCTTAATTCTTGGCTCGCTAGCTGCATTACTTACAAATATATCTAGACAGCCAATAAACAAATCTACTTATCTAATTCTTTTATAAATTCGTTATAAATATCTTCTCGAATTCTATAGTAAGTGGTAGAAGAACAATAATCCCTATACCACTCACCTGTTTTACGAAGTTTAACTTCATTTTCAAGAATGAATTTAGCTTTGTCATCCATCGATGAAATAATGGAATCAACGTGATATACAATTTTCTGAGAATCGTTTAATACATTAATAGGATAATCGTAAACACCGTTTTCGGCTTCAATCATTCTTCTTCTAGCGTGAACGTAAGCTAGAGATATTTGACTAACTCTATTTGCTAGGTCTTTTGATTTGTTATTTTTAATAAGCCTTCTCCTTTTCTAAGGATAAGGCTCTTAAAATTATTCCTTAATCTCTAATAGACCGTATTGGCCGTCATTTCTCTTATAAACTAAAGCTATGCTACCAGAATCCACATCTTTGTAAACGAAGAATGAATGAGATAACATCTCCATTCTCATTATTGCTTCATCTAATACCATTTCTTCAGCATAAACAGTCTTAGTTCTTACAGGAACGTCAGCTTCAGAACCATTATCCTCAACGAATGAAGAAGCCAATGATTCTTTATGACGTCTTGATAAACGTGATTTTTGTTTTCTAATTTGGTCTTCAATCTTATCGATAGCAAGATCAATACCATTTTCAAAGTTATCATGAACAATTTCAGATCTCATCAATCCAACTTTAGTAGGAATGGTAACTTCAATCTTCAATGAGTTTTCGTATTTTTTAACTGTTACACGTGCTGTTGTATCATCATCAACAGCAACGTACTTAGAAAGAAATGATAGCTTGTCCTCAATTTTGCTTCTCATTTCATCTCTAATAGAAACATTTTCACCATAGATAGTAAATTTCATAAGTTTTCCTCCTTTACTTTACTAAGGTTAAAAGCCATTTATACACAAGGTAAAGACCATAAGCATCTAAAGAACAATATTTCTTTAAATCATCAATAGTCTTCTCCTCGTTATCATCCTCACCTTTATCTATATTTCGCCAATTATATACAGCAAGCATTCCATCATCGATATCTAAATCTTTGTATGATTTATCTGATACAACACTGACTAATTTCTTTAACGAATATACCCCTGCCATTCTTGTGTCATATACAAGTCCTTCAATAAATGGTGTAGCTAAGTCAACAAATCTATCAACTATACTTAAAAGTTCTTTTTCTAAATCTGGAAATAGATTTGCCAATTCTTGTATTCTAATTATTTCAGCACCAATTGCGTTATAAGCAAGAATCTTTCCAGTCTTAGGAATAGCCTCAATCAATGCCTCTGCAAATTCTCTTCTACAATCGCCGTTCGAAATAAATGTACGATGTTCTAATTCTCCACTTCCATTATCAACATATAAAGCAAATTCAAATGGAACAACATCTAAAGGTTTCATTCCTTCATACGATGGAATTAAATATCTATCCCATTCAAAATCAATAAAGCTTATCGGTCTTTCATCTAATTTAGATAGCCAGTCTTTTAATGCGTATTTATCTACAAACAATCCACCATTCTTATCAGCCATTATTTGAGCGAATTGAACCCTATTTCCTTCTAAACGGTCAGTATCAACATCCTTAAGATATTTAATATTCTCTTCATACATCTTTGTTTTGTATTGTGAAGAAACTAGAGTAAGAATTGAATTATCTTCTAAGTTTTCTTCCTCTTTAAAACATTCGTTGTAATGAGGACAAACATTTTTCATGTGACAAGTTCTTGTTTTAATTGGTTCTAATTCCTCTAATTTTGATGATTCAATTCTTTTGATAATATCATCAAAATCAACAAAGCTATCTTGAATAATGTTAATAACTCTGCCATTTTTAAACTTATTTGTAATCTTGAATAGCTCTTCTGCATCTGATTTGTCGTGATATACATAGTCAGGATTAACATACACAATAAACACATCATTAACAAGAATTCCAAGTTTCTCTAGCACCTCGATAGACACTCTATAACTAAAGAAATCCAATTCCTTTATTTGGGTTCCATAATACATAAAATAGACGTCATATTCACCATCACTCAATTTATGCAAAACAGGAACCTTGATTCTTAAATCCTCTATTTCAAAACGAGTAGAAATAAACCATTCGTATGAATCTTTACACTGCTCAAAAGAAGTTGAAGAATCTCCAACTTTACCAGTAAAACACTCATTAATACCTAACTTCTTTTTTAATAAGTCTATATATGATTCATCACTTCTTAAATATGGAACAAAAGAAGTTTCACTAGCCGCATCTAAAAAGTATAATCTAGGGCATTTAGTAAACTTCTTTAAATCACAAATATGATACATAAACCTACCTTAATTAAATTATACCATGATTAAAAAAGGCTCTTATTAGAGCCTAGATTATAAAATTACCGTTTTTAAATACTTCAACTTCCTTATCATCATACGTTAATCCAACAATAGACATATCGTTTGATCCAAACATGAAATCAACGTGTTCCATTGAATCATTACCACCAAGTTCATATAATTCATCAGCAGTTAAATCGGTTCCGCCTTTTACATTAGTAGGATAGCATGCGCCAATTGCTAAGTGACAAGAAGCATTTTCATCAAACAGTGTATCATAGAATAGAATTCCAGAATTAGAAATTGGAGAATCATAAGATATTAAAGCAACCTCTCCTAATGACTTAGTACCTTTATCCATTTCAATAAGATTCTTTAATACTTCTTTATTATCTAATGCATCATAATCTACGATTTGTCCATCTTTAAATGTTAATGAAAATTGAGAAATGATTACGCCGTTATAAGATAATGGTTTAGTTGAAACAACTTTTCCATCAATATGATATCTATCAGGCATTGTGAATAATTCTTCAGTAGGAATATTTGGATTAAAGCGACATGGGAATTCTCCTTTAGAAATATCATAGCCACCTTCCCAAATATGGTCCTTGATAAGTCCTACAGTTAAATCTGTTCCAATACTATTTTTGAAATGTAATGATTTAAAATTATAGTCATTCATAATTTTAGAATGATCATGAATTTCCTTATTATGTTTATCCCAATTATCTAGAGTCTTATCAAGTTCTACTCTAGATGTGTATAATATAGCATCCCATAAAGCTTGAAGAGCATCGTCATCACTTTTGTTAGGAAATACCTTTTTAGCCCAAGCTAAATTAGGATAAGCAATAATTGACCATTGTCCAATATTATTCATTGTGTAATATTGATAAGGTTGCATAGCCTTCATTCTAGCTAAAGAAGAAGCTTTAATCTTTACAGGATCAATCCCAGCTAACAAATCAGGATCTTCGCCAATAATATGCAAATAACAAGTTGCTTTTTCTATTTCATATTTCTTTCTTTCAATTTGCCAATTTGGAACATTTGCAAGCTCATTTTCAGACATATTCTCATAATCTAAACGAGTTTTAACATCATCGTTATAATTAACTGTTACCTTTTCACATCCTTGTTGATATGCTACTTTAACACATTCTCTAACTAATTCATAAGCTTCAACAGGAGCATTAATAACTAAAGGTTGTCCACTTTGAACATTAACACCATTAACAATAGCTAACTTAGCAAATTCTTTTATTAATTCTTTATCAGGTTTAAACATATAACAAACCCTCCTTAACTCACATTAATTATATCGTGTTATAATGACCTTATGAAAATTTACTGTGATAAGTGTCATGAAGACATATCAAAAGATGTTGACTTCGCACTTGAAAAGTATGAAATCGGTAAAATTAAATGCGAAAAATGTGGATATATTCAAAATCGATATATATCTGAAACCGATCTTCAATTATATGCTGGTGCAAGTGAACTACTCTATGTATTACTAACTGGTATTGCGGCGCTACTATATGAATATATGGGAAATCGATTATGGTTAATTCCTCTATTCATTCTTCTATTAGCTGGTGCATTCTTCCTTGTTAAATATATATCAAGATATATTTACAAAAATGCTCCTGGCAAAAAGAAAACAGCTAACAAAATATTTAATGAAGATGCTAATAGAGTTAAAAAAAGTATTCAAACTCAATTTACAATCTTCTTTATCTTAGCGTTTGGAGCGTTGATGTGGGATACATATAGAATTGAATGCTTGGGTGGTATGCTAATAATTGCTATATCATCACTAGCTAAATATTATGTATGTACAAGCAATGAAAAAACAACAATAATTGAGGAACAAATAAAAAAGGATGATTCAAAATAGAATCATCCTTTTATTTTAATAATATTCTCTATGCTATTATTTCTTCTTCTTAGAAACAACATCGAAGATAACAGCTGCTAACAATACTAAACCTTTAACGACTTTTTGGTAGTTAGCATCGATACCCATAATAGACATACCAATGTTGATAACGCCCATTAAGATAGCACCGATAATTACTCCTGGAACTGTACCGATTCCACCATAAGCAGAAGCGCCACCAATGAAGCAAGAACCAATAGCATCCATTTCATAGTTTGTACCATAAGATGGAGCAGCAGAAGTTAAACGAGCAATTGTTAATACACCAGCAAGAGCTGCTAGGAAGCCCATATTTGTGTAAGCAAAGAAGTAAACTTTTCTAGTATCAATACCTGATAATCTAGTAGCAACTTCGTTACCACCTACAGCATATAAGTGACGACCAATAGTAGTCTTTGATGTAATATAAGTATAAATAGCAACAACAATAGCAACCCAAATTAATGAAAGTGGTAAACCTTTGTATTGAGCTAATTTAATAGTGAAGAAAACTATTAATGCAGCAATAACTGTTGTTTTGCCAACAAACGCAATAAACGGTTCAACCATTTGATTAGCTTTAACACGTTTTTGACGGCCAAGAATTGTAGATACTAAATAAGCAACTACAGCAATAATACCAACAACCAAACATAGAATGTTGATACCTTCTCCACCAAAGAAATCAGGAATATAACAATCAGCGCCGCCACCAAAAACTTTGATGAAAGCTTCGCTTCTTACAGGAATAGTTTGTCCTTCTAGAACAACGTTAGATAAGCCACGGAAAACCATCATTCCAGATAGAGTAGTAATGAATGGTGGAACTTTAATATAAGCGATCCAGAAAGCTTGCCAAGCACCAATAGCAATACCAATAACTAGCATCACTAATGTAGCGACAACTGGGCTTGTTCCATTGAAAATCATCATACATCCAACAGCACCTGCGAAACATACTACTGAACCAACAGATAGATCGATGTTACCACCTGTTAAGATACATAGAAGCATACCAGACGCTAATACAAATACGTAAGCGTTTTGAGCAATGATGTTTGTAATGTTGTTAGGTTGTAAAATTTTACCTTTAGTACCCCAACAGAAGAATAGAGTAACTAGGACAAGTACAATGATCATTGTGTACTTTTGAACAAAACCTAAAATTTTATTTTTATTCATTCTTTATCCTCCTTTTATGCCTTTACAGATAAGATACAAGACATAATCTTTTCTTGAGTAGCATCTTCACGGTCAAATTCACCAACCATCTTGCCCTCATTTAATACGTAGATTCTATCAGACATACCTAGAATTTCTGGCAATTCTGAAGAAATCATAATAACAGATTTACCTTCTGCTACTAATTGGTTGATGATACAGTATATTTCATACTTAGCTCCTACATCGATACCACGAGTAGGTTCATCAAGAATTAATACATCAGGATCTGTGAACATCCATTTTGATAGTAATACTTTTTGTTGGTTACCACCTGATAAGCTAGAAACGTTTTCTTCAATGTTGCCACATTTAGTTTTTAGCTTTTGACGGTACTCTTCTGCAACAGAAATTTCTTTATCAAAATCGATGACACCTTTGTTTGAAATACCACCTAGGTTAGCTAGAGTAGTATTTGTACTAATCTTATTTGATAAGATTAGTCCCATAACTTTTCTATCTTCAGTAACATAAGCTAATCCTGCTTCAATAGCATCTTTTGGTGAGTTCAAATGAACTTCTTTGCCGTTGATTTTACATGTACCTGAAATATCAACACCATAGCTCTTTCCGAAAATAGACATTGCAAGTTCAGTTCTGCCAGCTCCCATTAGTCCAGATACACCGACAACTTCGCCCTTGCGAACTTTGAAAGAAACATTATCAACAACTTTCTTTCCTGCATATATAGGATGGTAAACGTTCCAGTTATCCACTTCCAAAGCAACATCACCAATTTTAACGTCATGTCGCTTAGGGAAACGGTCTGATATTTCACGGCCAACCATACCTTTAATGATACGGTCTTCACTAATGTCATCTTTACCCTTTACAAGAGTTTCGATTGTGTGACCATCACGTATAACTGTAATATCGTCTGCCACATAAGATACTTCATTAAGTTTATGAGAAATGATTATTGAAGTTAAGCCTTGCTTTTTAAGTTCAAGTAATAAATCAAGTAAAGCTTGTGAATCACTCTCATTTAATGATGAAGTAGGTTCATCAAGAATTAACAATTTTGCATGCTTAGATAAAGCTTTTGCAATTTCTACTAATTGTTGTTTACCAACACCAATATCTTTAATTAAAGTATCTGTTGGATCTTTTAACCCTACTATCTTTAAATATTTAGCTGCTTCTTCATGAGTTTTATCCCAGTCGATAGCAAACTTATTTCCGATTTCATTTCCCAAGAACATGTTTTCAGCAATAGACATATAAGGAACTAATGCTAATTCTTGGTGGATAATAACTATACCCTTTTTTTCACTATCTTTTATTTCTTTAAACTTACAAATTTCGCCTTCGTAAACAACATCGCCTTCATATGTTCCGTAAGGCCATTGTCCACTTAAAACTTTCATTAAAGTAGACTTACCTGCACCGTTTTCACCTACAAGAGCATGAATAGAACCTCTTTTAACTTGAAAGTTTACATCATCAAGTGCTCTAGTAGCGGGGAATTGCTTAACGATATTTCTCATTTCAAGAATGTTTTCTGACATAATATCGTCCTCCTAAAAATATTGAAAACGGGCAAAGCATTAAACCTCGCCCGTTTTGATTAATAAACTAACTAATATTATTGACCAATATCAGCAGCTGTGTAGTAACCAGAATCTAATAGTACTTCTTTGTAGTTGTCAGCAGTACATACGATTGGATCACATAAGTAAGATGGAACATCATAAGTGCCATTTGGATATGTAGCGTTTGTTTCAGGAGCGTTACCACTCATGATAGAGTTAATCATCTTAACAGTTCTTTCAGCTAATGTACGAGTATCTTTGAATACTGCCATTGATTGAGTACCATCAATGATATGAGGAACGTTAGCCTTATCACAGTCTTGACCAGTGATAACTGGAGTGTTACCACCCTTGTAGTTAGCAGCGATAGCGTTAATAGCGCCTAAAGCTGTAGAGTCGTTAGAGCAGCATACTGCATCTAATTGAGTGTCAGCATAGAATGAGTTGATAATGTTTTCAACTCTTGCTTGACAAGTAGCAGTTGACCAACCTTCAGTTGCAACTTCTGCAAATGTATGTTGACCAGAAACGTTAACTAGAGTTCCGTTATCAACGTATTTGCCTAATACATCATAAGCACCGTTGAAGAAGTAACCAGCGTTGTTGTCGCCTGGGTCACCAGCACAGAATTCGATGTTATAAGTTTTGTCACCAGCGTTAGCTAGATCTAAAGCTGTTTCGATATAAGTACCTTGTAAAGTACCAACTTTGTAGTTATCGAATGATGCATAGTAAGAAACTGCATCAGAGTTCATGATTAGACGGTCGTAAGCAATGATAGCAACGCCAGCTTGTTTAGCTTCGTCTAATACTGTACCTAGAGAAGAGCCATCGATTGCAGCGATAACTAATACTTTAGCACCGTTAGCAATCATGTTTTGACATTGAGATACTTGTGTAGGGATATCATTATCGCCTGCATATTGTAAATCAACTTCATAACCAGCAGCTTCTAATTGAGCCTTCATGTTGTCACCATCTTGGATCCAACGTTGAAGAGATTTAGTAGGCATAGAAACACCAACTAGATTTGAATCAGCAGTGTCTGTACCTGCTTCTTCTTTAGCACCACATCCAACTAATGCGAATACCATAAGAAGAGCTAATAAAACAGATAAAATCTTTTTCATTTTTTTCTCCTTTTTTATCTACCCTTATAGGGCATAATTAATTATAAAATATTGAAATATGTGAATGCAAGCGTTTTCACTACATTTGTGAAAGAAATGTGAAAACACAAAAAAACGCCCTTTTTTAGGACGTTATTTATATATTAGAAATATTTGAAATTAGTCTTCTAACAAGTATTCAATGGTATGAATCACACAATTATCTGCCTTAATAATTGGCTTTAAAATACCAGAATAATTAATACCGTTTGGATAGAATTGAGGTTCAATAGCTATGCCATAGTATGAGTGATAATCACTCTTCCCTTTTATATCTCCGATAGTACAAGCAGTATAAACTTGTACACCAGGCAAATCACTAGAAACAGTTAGTGATAACGAATTATTTTTAACTGTTATTAGTTTTTTGAAATCCATATTTTCAAATACATAGTTGTGATCGATACCACCACTTGCCAAGTTATCATGTTTTAAATCAAAATTAGGTCCAACTTTTCTTAATGTAGTGAAATCAAAAGAAGTTCCATTAACATTAATAACTTTATCTGAAGCCATTCCATTTGAATCATTTAATGCAACCTTGTCAGTATAAATTAGTACTTCGTGATCTCTAACATCACTTATTCCACCATTTAAATTAAAGTAAGAATGGTTTGTAACATTAAAGATAGTATCTTTATCAGCTAAACCTTTGTAAGTTAATTTTAATTTATTATCAATCAATTCATAGATAACAGTTAGTTTTAAGTTACCAGGGAATCCATCTTCTCCATCCAACATATTAATATCAAATTCAAGAGAAGTATTTGTCTTAGATACTAAATTAAATTCTTTAAAACAAGTGCCACCATTACTATGTAAATTATTTGGTCCATTATTTGGTACTAAATTATAAGTAACACCATTTAATTCAAACTTTGATTCGCCAATTCTATTTGCGTTTCTAGCAACTGTTGTTCCAAAGTATGGAGATTTACTAGGAGTATAATCAGCTTCATCATCAAAACCTAACACTATATCAGTGCCTGTTTTTTTATCAATAAACTTTGTGATTGTGGCACCAATTGATGATACTTCTAAAATAATTTTTTCGTTTTCAATTCTATGTAGCATATTTATCTCTCCCTTGATCTTACAAGCATTGCTGCACCTACTACGCCTGGTTCTTCAAGTTCAGCAAGTTTAATAGGAACATCTTTCATAGCTGAATGAGCCATTGAATAGTAATACTCTCTTAACTTATCAAAATATAATTCATGTGATTTAGAACAGCCACCACCAATAACAAAGCAATCAGGTGCACAAATCGAAGAAATATCTGACATACAAGTAGCTATATCTTTTGCCATCTTATCGATAATTGCTAATGCTTGTTTATTACCTTTAGCAGCAAGATCAAATACTTTTCTGCTTGAGTTACCTTCTTCACCAAATGTATCATTACCAATCAAACCAATTGCAGTACCTGAAGCAGTTGTCTCAACTCCACCTCTATTTAAATGTGAATAACGTGGATATACTTTAGCAGTTGTATCAACAATAACGTTAGCAACTTCGCCAGAATAACCTAAATGACCTGAATGAATTCTTTGATCAATTATTAATGCTCCACCAATTCCAGTAGAATGAGTTAAATAATAAACAGTTGAATAGCCATTACCAGCACCCAACATGCTTTCAGCAAGACCAGCTACGTTAGCATCGTTATCTAAAATTACTGGAAGATTAAATTCTTTTTCGATATTATCAGCGAAAGGATAACCTTCACATCCTGGAATATTAGTAGCCATGGTAATAACATTTCTTAAAGAATCTACTGGTCCTGGAATAGCTAAACCAATTCCTTGAACATCACTTAAATCATGTTGTCTTAAAATATCAATAATGTTCTTTTCTATTATTTCTGGCCCCTCTTTTGCTAGTGATGGTTTAATAATATCCTTAATAATTTTGCCTTCTTCATCAACCTTAGCAACTCTTACATTAGTTCCGCCTAAATCAATTCCAATATAGTATTTCATATTATCTCCTATATAGCCTTGGCTATTAAATCATATTCATTATAGCCAATAATTTCTATTTCAACAAAGTCACCAATATTTAAATTTTTTCCATCTACATATATACAAGAATCAACATCATCTGGCGCAGATTCAAAGCTTCTAGCAATATATCTTTTACCATCATAGTTTTCAATTAAAGCCTCATAGTGTTTTCCTATCTTATTCTTTAATTTCTCTTCTACTATAGTTTTTTGAATCATCATAAGTTCATTATGTCTTTTGTTCATTAACGCTTCATCTACTTCGTTTGGCATATCGTATGCAGCGGTATCTTCTTCTTTCGAATAAGTAAAAGAACCTAATGAATCAAATTTTAGTTTCTTAACCATATCAATAGTGTCGTTAAATGTTTCATCAGTTTCACCAGGAAAACCAACGATTAATGTTGTTCTAATATAAACATCTTTAAACATTTGTCTAATCTTATTAACACGTTCTTCAATTAGCTTAACACTGCCTCTTCTATTCATTAATTTAAGTAAATCATCATTTCCATATTGAACAGGAATGTCGAAATAAGGGATTATATGTTTAGAAGCCCTAATGACATCTAATAATTCATCTTCTATTTCATCAGGATACATATATAAGATTCTAATCCACTTAAAATCTATCTTATCAAGTTCAATCAATAAATCTTTTAAAGCTAATTTATTATAGATATCCCTACCATATGTAGTAGTATCTTGAGCAACAATGTTTAATTCTCTTATTCCCAAGTCATATAAGCGTTTAGCCTCTTTAACCAAATCTTCAATAGGATAAGATTTATTATTTCCTCTAATTAACGGAATAGCACAATATGCACATCTATTATCACAACCATCAGAAATCTTTAAATATGCACTTCTGTCACCATTAATTAGCTTTCTATTTTTACCATAGGTGTTAATAAACTTATGATTAAATAATTCTTCTAATAATTCGTGAGCTTTAGAATAATCTGCTATCTTAATAAATAGATCTACTTCAGGAATTTCTTTAATCAAATCGTCATAATACCTTTGAGTTAAACATCCTGTTACTATTAAATACTTTAGCTTTTCTTTTTTTAGTTCAGCCATTTCTAAAATAGTATTAATAGCTTCTTGTTTAGCACTTAATATAAAGCCACAAGTATTAATTAGTATTGCATCACACTTTTTAGGATCTGTTTCTATTTCAAAATAAGGATCTTCAAATAGACCAATCAAGTACTCAGAATCAACTAAATTTTTTGCACAGCCTAAAGATATGAATCCTATTTTCATAGCCTTACTCTTTTTAAAACACTAGTAGCAATAATTCCTGTAAGTACACCTGTTGCTACTGATGAGAATATGTATATAGGAATTGCTGAAAACATATAAGTTGTTCCATATATAAAACATACAACAGCTATTTGACCAAAAGTGTGGAAAAATGCTGAAACAATAGACGAAAATACCACAGAGCATTTAAGTTTATTAGTAATAATTAAAGATATGCTAGACAATACAATTCCGCCGAAAGCAATAAAGAATCTAGTTCCAAAAATAGTACCAGCAAGCAAATTGCCCAAAGTTACTCTCATGATATTAACTACTAACATTTCTTTACTAGAAAATAGATTAATAGTAACAAGTGCCATAATATTAGCTAAACCAAAACGAATACCCATAGGAAGTTCAGGTATAAAACTATTTTCAATAATATTAATAACAATAGCCAGAGCACTTAGCATTGTTACATATGCTAACTTTCTTGTTTTATTCATCTATAGTAATAACGATATTGTTTGGAATACATACAATTGGTAATGGATTACTAGGTGAAATCCAACCAACAGCAACACAATTATGATTAGGACAATCAACATCTATTGCTCTACATTCACCATTTTTTACCTCAATATGGAAAATACCGTATTCTCCTTCTAATTCATAATAATTATCTTCATTAATATCAAAAGTTAATAAAACATCTCCCTTTGCATTTTTTGCGGTACACATTGTTTTATTAGCATTAAAAAAAGAAATAGCAAAGTAACTTAATGCGGCTATAATCAAGCCAATAACAACAATAACTATTTCTTTCTTTTTCATAAATCTATTATATATTAGGCTACTAATTTAGTTAAATCGTTAGCCCAAATACCTGACTTAAAACGTTTTATTGTAATAAAGAATCTTACAATTTGTTCAATTTGACATAAAAGTAATACAACAACAATATTACCAAAATTATATTTAACACTAATAAAAGCTATAGGCAATCCAACAAGATACATAATACCAGAATCTAAGAAATTGATAATCTTAGAATCACCACCTGCTTTTAAAGTTGAAAACATCATATAGTTAAACGTTCTTACAAATACTTTTAAAGCTAAGACATATAATAAGCCCTTAGTCCATTCGTAGGTAATTGGATTTGAAACATGATAGAAAACAATAAACAATGGCGCAAAAGCAATCACAAGTAAGCATAGCCCTCCACCAATTAAGAAAGCTAAACCAAGTTGATAATTTGATTCAACTTTAGCTTGTTCGATTTTTCCTTCACCAAGTGTAGTTGCTACAACAATACCTACAGCGTTACCAAAGCCCCAAATCAAGAATGTAAATAGATTAAATATTTCATTAGACACATAATAAGCATCCATTGATTGAGTTCCTAAAATACCATAAGCCTTAGTAAATAATGTTTGGCCTACTCCAAATAAACATTCATTAATTAGAATTGGGAATGTTTTTTGAACAAAAGGAATTACAAAATCTAGATGAATATCAAACATGTTCTTGAATCCATTAAAGAATTCCGGTTTACGCTTAATAACTGCAACTATATATAATACGCAGTTTGTTAAGGAACCCATAACTGTTCCGTATCCTGCTCCAGCAATTCCAAGTTTCATGATGTAAATGAATACATAGTTAAATACAATATTAACAATCGATCCAACAATAGAAATAACAAAAGGGAGCTTAGTTTCATGTGTTGCTCTAAACATAGTTCCAATAGAATATGATAAAGCGCCAGGAAACATAGCAAACATAATAATCTTTAAATATACTAATGAATTGGCGCATACTACCTCATCTTTTAAGAAGAAATATAATACTTTATCGCCAACTGTAAAAGTAATAAAAGTCCAAAAACAAACATTTAAAAAAGTAGCTAAAACGCATAAACCAAAAGTTCTTGATAGATTATCTTTTTGTTTAGCTCCGAAGAATTGAGCAGCAAATATCGATACACCAGAAATTATTCCATATTCTGTCATATCGTTTAAAGTTACAATATTTCGAGCATTACCAACAGCAGTTACCATGCCAATTGATGAAACCATTATTCCATCAACAATCGACATACAGCTTTGAAGTAAAGATCCTAAAGCTAAAGGAAGTCCAATCCTTAATATATTTATATAGTATTCTTTATTGCCAAAATACTTAGACATAAAAAGGAGCTAATCCCTATTAGCTCTAGCCTCCTTTTTATATCTTTCGATGCGTTCTTCTTTAATCTTCTTCTTAATAAATTCACGCTTAGCCTTACGTTTAAGCTTCTCAACAGCCATTTTCTTTTTCTTTTTATAATTAGGCTTAACTTTTTCGTTCTTACGGTGCAATGTTTTAGCAATTTGTTTTTCTAATTCTTCATCACGTTTATTAACATGTTTCTTTTTAACAACATCTTTTAAACTATTGCCTTTAATTGCTTGTTCTTTAAATT
>JAUNQJ010000041.1 GCA_030536265.1 Erysipelotrichaceae bacterium | reverse complement strand
CCATCAGAAACAAGTTGTCTTAAAGATTCTCTAATAGGAGATCTAGAGATATTTAATTTATTAGATAATTCAACTTCGTTTATTTGTTGGCCTGGTTTATATAAACCATTTCTAATATCATCCTTGATGATCTTATAAACTTGTTGTTTAACTGTTAAGACTTTGTCTTTTTCCATAATTTGATTATAACATTTTCATTTTTTAGATATGTTGTTAAAATAGAAATGTAGATTTGGAGGTTATTTATATGTTTACTTTATTTGGAATGATACTTGATACTGCTTTTGGAATAATTCTTGCAGTTGTTTTATGTTTAGGCGTAGTAATTTACCTAGTAGGATCAATTAGACTATTTAAGAAATGTGGCAAGGAAGGTTGGAAGGCAATTATTCCTTTCTATAGTAACTATGTGTTTACTTGTGAGATTTGTGGTCTACATTGGGCATGGTTTGTTGCTACACTACTAATTGATTTAGCAGTAATTGAAGAAGGATCTATTGCGGTATTATTAAGATTCTTTGTAAAGGCTATGGCTTTCTACAATTTGGCTTTAAAAGGACACAGAGAAACTACACCAGCCTTAATATTTGGGGCATTATTCCCAGAAATCGTAACTTGTATTTATGGCTTTGGTAGCTATGAATATGATAATTACATTGATGTTAAAAAATCAGGCTTATTTTAAGGCTTAAATTAAATAATACTAATAAAAAGATGGTTTTGGCCGTCTTTTTTTATTGTATAAGTATAGTATTTATGGTACTATATACAAGCGAATAGAAATATATATATCTATAACTATTCCTTGGCTGTAAGCCCGTTTAGTCCAGAAGGAGGTAAAATAATGAAACAATATGAGACTATGTATATCATTAAATCAACTTTAGATGATGCTGCTAAAGCTTCTTTAGTTGAACAAATGCATGGTATTATCACTAACCATAACGGTACTATTGATAATGTAAACGATATGGGTCTACGTGATTTTGCTTACAAGATTGATGATATGACTAAGGGTTACTATGTAGTAGTAACTTACTCAGTTGATGTTGATGGCTTAAATGAATTCAAACGTTTAATGGGAATCAATCCTGATATCGTTAGAAGCTTAACTATTAACATGGACGAAAAGGAAGGTAAGTAATTAATGATCAACTCAGTAGTATTAGTTGGAAGACTTACTAAAGACATTGAACTTAGAAAAACTAGCAATAACATTTCTACTTGTTCATTCACACTTGCATGCGACAAGAGATTTAAACCGACTCAAGAAGGAGCTCCAACTGCTGATTTTATAGGTTGTGTTGCTTGGAGGCAATCAGCTGACTTCTTAGCTAACTATGCTAGCAAGGGTTCTATTGTTGCTGTTGAAGGTTCAATTCAAACAAGAAATTATGAAGGTCAAGACGGTAAGAGAGTTTATGTTACTGAAGTACTATGTGATAGAGTTCGTTTAATTGGTTCTAGAAGTGCTGGTCAATCAGCTTCTGCTAACCAAACAAGTGGACAAACATTCACACCTAGTGCAGGACCTAGCTTTAACGAGAATGTAGAAGATGATTTCTCAAATACACCATCACTTGATATCTCTAGTGATGATCTACCATTTTATTAATAGAAAGGAAGTATAAGTATGGCTTTTAGAAAACAAAGAATTGGTTATAAAAAAGTTTGTTACTTTACTAAAAATAATATTAAATACATCGATTACAAAGATGTTGAATTATTAAAGAAATTTATTTCTGCCAATGGAAAGATTACTCCAAGAAGAGTAACTGGTACAAGTGCTAAATATCAAAGAATGTTAACAACAGCTATTAAAAGAGCTAGACAAATGGCACTTCTTCCATACATCATTGACTAATTAAAAACAAAACATAAAAGCCTCCATCATTTTTGATGGGGCTTTTATTCTTAAAAATGTAATATGAATAATACTAAGAAACTTACAACTGGCGCAATGTTATTAGCGATTGTTGGAGCACTTATGTTAATTGATAGACAATTATCATATATGTTTGAAACAATCATTGTTTTAGCAATGCCTGTTATGATTATCATTTATTCAACAATGTATGAAATAAAAGATGGAGCTATTTTAGCAGTATGTCTTTTATTTTTAACATTTGTTTTAGGAAATCCTGAATATGCTTTTATTAACGTTCCTATCGCAGTAGTTGTTGGTATGGGATATAGCTTTGGCATAAAAAAGAACTTTAATAAAACAAAACTAATGATAATCTCTATGATTTTATTTGTAATTGGTGAAGTAATTGTTGCCTTTATTGTTACACCACTTCTTGGTATAAGTATTGCTCAACAAGTAGACTCAATAAAAGAAATTTATACTGAAGTATTAAATCAAGCTCAACTAGGTACAGAAGCTTTTGATGTACTAAATATTAATTTCTCTAATCTAGTACTAATTATGTTAGTATTATCAACATTATTACTTGGAGTAATGGAAGGTTTTATTATTCATATCATATCTTTATTCTTATTGAATAGATTTAAGATTAAGACTATTGATAAAGCAGGTATTGTATCTATTAATTTACATCCTGCAGTAGCTTATGTATGCTTCTTAAGTTTTGCCTCAATGTATTTCCTAAAATACTTTGAAAGTGAAAACATTAAACTAGCTATATTAACTTTATCAATGATTGGATCTATTATCTTATTCTATTATGGCTATATGTTTGTGATAACTTACTTAAAGTTAAGAACTGGTAGAAAACAAGCTGGTTTATTAACTATTGTGATTATTATCTTAACTATGCCTTTATCTATGCTTATTCTTGTTATATTAGGTTTCTTATATGGAGCAGGTCCATTAAAGAGAAAACTAAGTGAATTAGGAGGTAATAATCCTCAATGAAAAGCTTAAACGGACTTAAAGTATTTGCTGCTATAGTATGCCTATTATTAGGTACATGTTTATTTATTGCCTATTATTTATTAAATCTAAAAGTATTATCAGCAATCTTAGTGTACGCAGTATTTGTTGTATTAATTGTTGTTATCTTTGTTGTTGTAAAAGCAAGAAAGAAAGAAGACATTGATGATATCTTAGCTAAATTAAATGATTCTACTAAGTTAGCATTAAAAGAAGGAGATCTTGGTTTATTAGTATATGACAAAAACTATAAGATTACTTTTATGTCTGACTTATTTATTGAAAACGAAATTGATCATACAGGTGAAAAACTATTAACTTGGATTCCTGAAATTCAAAGTGTTGTTGATGGAACAAATGATCGTAGTGTTATTGTTATTAATGATGAAAAATATGAAGTATCTAAAAAGAGCGATTCTTATGTATTAATCTTTAAAGATATTTCTAAAGAATATGATTTAGAAAAACGTATTAAAGATGAAGCTTATGTATTAGGCTTATGTAATTTTGATAATTATGATGAAGTTGCTGAATCTGAAGATACTATTACTTATGTTAATGCAAATATCAAGATTCCTGTTATGGAATACTTTAAGAAACACGGAATAGTATATAGAACACTTAGAAATAATCGTCTTCAATTAATCTTAAATTATCAAAAATATGAAGAATTATATAAAGATCGTTTCTCTATATTAAATATAGTAAGAAGAGAAGCAAAGAAAGCTGATCTAGATATCACTTTATCAATGGCTTTTGCTTATGATTATGAAGACTTAGCTGAGTTAGATAATGAAACAAGTAACTTACTTGAAATCGCTCAAACTAGAGGTGGCGACCAAGTTGTTGTTAGACAATATGGTAAAGATGCTATCTTCTACGGTGGCTCTTCAGAAGCAAGAGAAAAACAATCAAAAGTTAAAGTTAGAGTTATGACAAACTCTATTAAACAACTAATAAAAGATAGTGATAACATTATTATCGTTGGACACTCAGAAGCCGATTCAGATTGTATTGGATCAATGCTAGGCGTATCTTGTATGGTTAATGCTTTAGGAAAAGATAACTATGTTGTTTGTATGTCTGGTGAAATAGAACCAATGACTAAAGATGTTTTAAGTAAATACAATAAAGAATTATCTGAAGACCATAAACTTGTATCAGAAAACGAAGCTATGAATCATTTGACTGATAATAGCTTAGTAATAATGTGTGATCATCACTCTTTAGCTCAATCTAATTGCCAAGCATTATTAAATCAAGCTAAAAAGATTGCGATTATTGATCATCATAGACGTAAAGCTGATTTAGATGTTGATGCTACATATTTGTATGTAGAAGCAAGTGCATCATCAACATGTGAAATAATTTCAGAGTTCTTTGCATATATTCCACGTATTGAAGTATCAGATGTTGTTGCCAATATTATGTATCTAGGTATTATTATTGACACAAACCACTTTAGAGTAAGAACAGGATCTAGAACATTTGATGCAGCTAAATCTTTAAGAAATATTGGAGCTGAACCAACACTTGTTGAAACATTAGCTCAAGAACCATATATTAATCTAAAAAAGAGAATTGATATTATCAATAGTGCAGTAAGAATATATGATGATATCTTGTTAGTTTGTGTAGAAAAAGGTGAATACTCTAGATCTTTAGCATCACAAGCATCTGATTCAATGATACAAACAAAAGATATTGAAGCAGTATTTACAATTTGTTATACAACAAATGATGAGTCAATTATTACTGCTAGATCTAAAGGATCAATAAATGTTCAAGCTATTCTAGAAAAGATGAATGGTGGTGGACATATGACAGTTGCAGGACTTCAAAGAAAGAATGTTCTAGTAACTGATTTAAAGAATGAACTATTAGGAGTACTAGAAGAGTACTTAGCAAATAAGGAGAAGCAAGATGAAAGTGATATTGCTTAATGATGTAAAAAAACTTGGTAAAAAAGGTGAAGTAAAAGAAGTGGCTGATGGATATGCAAGAAACTTCTTAATCGCTAGAGGATTAGCCGTTGCAGAAAGTGATTCATCTAAAGAAATCTTAAATAAACAAAAAGCTGAAGAAGCAAAGCTTGATGAAGCAAATAGAAAGCAAGCTAAAGAATTAAAGGCTAAGATTGAAAGCCAAGAATTCATCTTTAAAGTAAACGCTAAAGATGGCAAAGTATTTAACTCTGTATCTGGTAAACAAATAGAAGAAGAATTAGCTAAAAAAGGCTTAAAAATTGATAAAAAGAAGATAAAAGAGCCTAAGCCTATTTCTACGCTAGGTTACAGCAATGTTAAAATTGAATTATATAAGGATATTGAAGCAACTATTAAAGTTAAGTTAATTGAAGAGTAAAGGAGGAACAGTATGACACAAAAAGTTATGCCTTACAGCATAGAAGCAGAAGAAACATTACTAGGTAATATTCTTTTGTATCCAGATGCTATGGTTGAGGCTGTAGAAAATGATCTTTTAAGTACTGATTTCTATTTAGACAAACATGCAAAGATTTATTCAATTATGTATGGCATGTTTGAAAAAAGAGAAAAGATTGATGCTGTTTCTTTAAGTGCTAAATTAAAAGACTTTGGTTTATTTGATAAGATTGGTGGTTTTGAATATATTACACAACTAACTGATTCAACAGTAGGTGCAGTTAATACAAAAGAATATATTCGTATCATTAAAAACAAATCTATTTCTAGACAAGTAATTAATGTTGGACAATTAATTGCTGATGAAGCATATGATCCTAAAACTCCAATTGATGAAGTATTAGATTCAGTTGAAACAAAAGTATTAAATATCACAAGATCTAGAACAGATGCTGAATTTAAATCAGGCGCTGTTGTATTTGAAGATGCCATTAAGAAGATTGAATCTATTCAAGAATCTAATGGTGGTATTACTGGCGTTAAATCTTGTTATACAGATTTAGATAAGATTACTGCAGGTTTCCAACCCTCAGACTTTATAATCTTAGCAGCTCGTCCATCAATGGGTAAAACAGCTTTAGCATTAAACATCGCTTTAAATGCTGCAAGTGTTTCTCCAGGCGCAGTTGCATTCTTCTCATGTGAAATGCCTGCTGAACAACTTGCAATGAGAATGCTTGCTGCAAAAGCTAAGGTTAATGGTCAAAATATTAGAACTGGTAACCTTAAAGAAAATGAATGGGCAAGACTTAATGAAGCTACTCAAATCTTAAAGAAACAAAAATTCTTTATTGATGATACACCGATGCAAAAGCTAACTGATATGCTTGCTAAATGTAGAAAACTTCAAACTGAACATGGTTTAAGTATTGTATTTATCGATTATATTCAATTAATTGCTTCTGTTGGAAGAAGTGAAAACAGACAACAAGAAGTATCTGAAATATCACGTAGATTAAAATCAATGGCTAGAGAATTAAAGGTTCCTGTAATTGCTTTATCTCAATTATCACGTGAAGTTGAAAAACGTACTGATAAACGTCCTATGCTATCAGACTTAAGAGAAACTGGATCTCTAGAACAAGATGCGGATTTAGTTCTATTCTTATATCGTAAAGATTACTATGAACACGAAGAAGATAGACAAGAAAGAGAAGACGTTGATTTAATTATCGCTAAGCACCGTAATGGTCCTACCGATACTATTCAACTTGCTTTCGAAAAAGACTATAACGCTTTCTATTCTATTTCTAGACGTCAACAAGAGGAATACTAGTGAAGAAAATAGTAACACTATTAATTGGTTTAATTTTTAGTTTGGCAATAGTCTTTATATTGCCTAACTTTTTTAATACGGCAGAATCTATAGATATCACTCACACAAATGAAACATCCGCTGTAACTCAACAGATACTAGGATATGGTGAAAAAGAAAAATCATATAAGAAACTATATTATAAAGATCAATTAATAGGTGTTATTACAGATATTGATGATTTTAATGAAATCATAAATGAAGATTATTATTTATATGAAGAAAAATTTCCTAATTCATCACTTGGTTTAATTGAAGAATGTTACTTTGCTGATGAAACTTCAAATATATTATTTGAAGACGCTGATGAAAAAATAGCTGAATATTGTAAAAACGGAGATACAGTAAATGGTAGCTATATCGGCATTAAAACTACTGCTGTTGAATTCTCTGATAGTAATGGTGTATTTGATATTATCTATATTGCTAACAAAGAAGACTTTACTAATGCTTTTAATAAATTCTTAGAGAACTTTGTTTCTAGTGAAACAATAGAAAAGATAAGAAATAATGTAACTATTAACTCACCAATTGATTTTGGTTCTGTTGATGTTGGTTTTAAGATTAACCAAAA
>JAUNQJ010000006.1 GCA_030536265.1 Erysipelotrichaceae bacterium | reverse complement strand
TAATAAGACATTCTCTTTAAACTATCAGTTTTTGGACCTACTACTGAAAAACCAATTGTCTGAATATCATTTGCGCAACAAACCATTGCTTGTCTGCCAAAAATAGAAACATTGTCATATCTTTCATCCGCTTCTAAGAAGAAAGCGTTTATTTCAATTGAACATTTATCGTATTTATTAGCGTTATCTAACGCATCCATATACCATAAGCCAAAATCTAAATCTGAAATATTTAATGGTTTAGTAGTATCAAACAAAGATTCTTGAAGCTTATTTGTAACGTTTCCTTGAGCATCCTCAAATATTGTTTCTAGATTTCGGTTTATACCTTTTAAATTATTTCTTAAATATCTTAAGTCAACATTATCGCTTCTATTAATAACAGCAACTTCAGAATATTTAATATGGTTATACATGAATTGTTTCATGTTAGTCATATAGTTTTTAAAAGTAGATCCATCAATTGTTGTTAATACTTGAGCTATTTCCCAATTATCAATAAAACCTTCTTTGATAAGCATATCCTCATCATTATCCATTCCATTAAATTCAATAACAATTCTTTCAGGCTTATGCTTTTCATCTAATTCTTTTTGTTTAGCTTTATTAAAATCTTTAAAATCTAAATACTCTACAACGGAATTAGTATACTTTAAAAACTTCTCATCATAGATTTCGTCACCTTGTTCAAATACAATAATTAATGATTTTTCGCCCTCATTAAATCTTCCATCATATAAGGTGTTTTTAATAGCACTAGTTTTCCCAGAATCTAAAAATCCACTAAAAATATATACAGGTTTATTCATGGAATGTCTCTCTTAATGCTTTCTTATCTAAATTTGTTCCAATAACAACTATTAGTGTGTCATCTCTTTTATCTCCATAATATGTATGGAATTCATTTAATACATAATTGAAATATAATGTACCTTTTTCACCATTAACATAACCTTTTACCCTAATAATATCTTCAGGCATCCTAGCTAATATATCTTTAATCTCTTCTTCTTTAAATACATATTCAGTCCTAATAGCTACATTCTTAAAAATTTCATCCTCATCATCGTCGTCATCATCTCCATCGTGATGGTGATGGTGATGTTCATGATCATGGTCATGATGATGGTGATGATGCTCATGTTCGTGATCGTGGTCATCATGGTCATCTTCAGGAAGAATCTCACCACCTGATACTATAAGATTTAATAAACTTTCAATATCCATATCACTGACAGGAATAGAAGTAATAGCAACTTCAGGATTAAGTTCTTTTAGCATAGATGTTACTTGTTCAACTTTTTCTTTCTCTGCTACATCTAAGTGTGAAAGAATGATAGCATTAGCTGCTTTAACTTGATCATCAAAGTAGTCTTTGAAATTCAAATGATATTTCATCGCAGTTTTAACATCTACTATACAAATATGAGAAATAATTCTAAAATCTGGGTCTTCTTTAATCACATTAATGATATCTGATAATTTTCCAACACCAGATGGTTCAATAATTAGATCGCTAACTCCCATATCTTCAATTTCTTCAAGAGCTTCTTTAAAATCACCTTGAAGTGAACAGCAAATACAGCCATTATTGATTTCTTTAACTTTTAAAGACTTATCAAAAAAAGCTGAATCGACTCCAACTTCACCAAATTCATTTTCTAATAACATTACTTTTTCAAATTTCTTTTCAGATAATAACTTTTGAATAAAAGTAGTCTTACCAGCTCCTAAAAAACCTGAAATTACATAAACATTAATCATCGTTAAGCCTTCTTTCTAAATTCTATTTCATCATATCCAGTATTTTCATCAAACTCTCTACTAGATTCATATTCCTCTAATACACCTAATACTAATTCACAAGTTGTGTTAATAATGTTACCTTCACACAAATGGCCACCTATAACATTTCCTATTTCATCAGATAAAGCTATATGAATATGAGCTTCTCCATTAGATACTGTTCCATTTAGTGATACAATTTCAAAGTCTTCTTCAACTTCTAAGTAATCTATCGCTTTAGCAAGTCTCATTTTAGCTTTACTAACGCAACCAACACCACTTAAAACAACAGCTGTATTAAAACTGTTATCTTTACATATTTTTTCTATTGAAGCTTTTAAATCTTCGCCTCTTTTTAGTCTTATTGCAAATTCTCTCATAAAACTATTTTACCATTAAAAAGGACTTCGTAATTGAAGTCCATTATTTAGCTTTTTTCTTTTTAGTTTTCTTATTAGGATTATAGTATTTTTCTAATTTGTCTTTTGTGACTTTTACTTTGAATATTATCGCAGAATACGGAGCTATCCTAATGCTAATTGATTGATTGTATCCGTGGCTCGCAATCTTATGAGATCTAACTGGTTCATAATTACACATATTGCAACCGTTGTAGATATCCTTTTCAGAATTGATTAATTCTTCATATTTTCCAGAAAAAGGCACTCCAATTCTATAGTCTTCATATGAGCAAGGAAGCATGTTCAATACAGTAACAAGACATTCCTTTTCATTATAACGATAATACGTATAAATAGATTGGTCAGCATTATCAGCATCAATCCATCTAAAGTTATCCCAATTATAATCATCTTTATATAAAACTGGATGAGATAAATAAATCTTATTCAAATCCTTAACTAATCTATTGAATGAATCGTGAATTGGATATTTTAACATAAACCAATCTAAAGGTTTTGTTTCATCAAATTCTCTAAACATAGCAATTTCATTTCCTTCAAAGTTAAGTTTCTTACCAGGATGAGTATACATATACACATATAAATTACGACACAATTTAAACTTAGTATCATAATCACCCCACATCTTATCAATAATAGTCTTCTTTGAATGTACTACTTCATCATGTGAAAAAGGAAGTAGGAACCTTTCTGAATAGAAATATGCCATCGAGAATGTTAAATCATTATGATGATATTGTTTATAAATAGGATCCATAGCATAATACTTTAAAGTATCATTCATCCATCCTAAATCCCATTTATAATCAAAACCAAGACCACCAAATTCACTTGGCTTAGTAACATCTTTATAATCAGTAGAATCTTCAGCAATCAATATGCATTGAGGATGTACCGTTTTTAGATGATGAGTAATTCTTTTAACAAAATCTTGTCCAGCAACATTTATGCCTAAATCTTTATTCCCTTTATGGAAAATAAAGTGACTTACAGCATCAAATCTTAAACCATCAAAATGCATTTCTTTTAAGAAGAAATTAGCACTAGACATCAAGAATGAAATTACAGGGTTACTAGTTAAATCAAAGCAATATGATCCCCAATCTGATTTGGCAAGATGTTTTTCTTTATATTCGTAACATGGCTGTCCATCAAAATTAACTAAAGCATAGTCATCACTAGCAAAATGTACATATACTACATCAAGTAATACGCCAATGTTATTCTTATGAAGTTCATTGATCAAATCCATCAAGTCATATGGAGAGCCATATCTTGAAGTAGTTCCAAAGAAACCTGTTGCTTGATATCCCCATGAGCCATCAAATGGATGCTCAAAAACAGGCATCATTTCAACATAGTTGTAGCCCATTTCTTTTAAATAAGGTATTAAGTTTTTCTTTAAATCTTTATAAGTAGTAAACTCTTCATCTTCACCTTTCATAAATCCGTTAAGATGAAGTTCGTATATATTCATCGGTTTGTCATAACCAACATTACGATTATTTAAGAATTTCTTATCTTTAAACTTGTAATAATCTAAATCATAAATACATGAAGCGTTTGCAGGCCTTTTTTCATAACAATATGCATATGGATCAGACTTTTCAACATATGATCTACTAGAAGTCCATATACGATATCTATATGAATAGATTGGTTTCATATTATCTATAAAACAATACCAAACACCACGATCATCTATTTTTTCTAGACTTGTAAATTCTTCCCAATTTCTAGAAGTAAATACTTCAACTTTTTTAGCATGTGGAGCCCACAAACAAAATTCAACACCTTTATTTTTCTTGTGTGAACCAAATAATTTGTAAGCTTCTAATTCGTAGCCATTAAAGAATTTATCAAACTTCTTCATAATTTATTTTGTTAATTTGCTATATAATTCTTCATATTCTTTTGCAGACTTGGCAAAAGAAACATCATAGCTCATAGCATTTCTTATAAGCATCTTCCAATCATCACGATACTTAGTATATGTTTCATAAGCATAATTAAATACATTCATCATGTCGTTTTGATCATATGGGCCAAATGTGAACCCTCTTCCTGTCTTTTTATAACAGTCATATGGTTCAACTGTATCTTTTAGACCCCCTGTTTCTCTAACAAGTGGCAAAGTTCCATAACGCATTGCGATTAATTGAGAAATACCACATGGTTCAAATAATGAAGGCATTAGTAACATATCAATACCAGCATAAATAGAATGAGCTAATTGTTCATTATATCCAGCATAGTAACATGCTCTTCCCTTGTTCCAATCTTCCATCATACGGAAAGCATATTCGTATTTTGCTTCGCCTGTTCCTAGAATTACTATTTGAACATGTTTCTTTAACATTTCACCATTCATATTTGCAACAAGTTCTGCACCTTTTTGGAATGTTAATCTAGATACCATACCTACAAGAAAAGCGTCAGGATCTTCTTGTAGACCTAATTCTCTTTGTAGAGCCAACTTATTAGCTGCCTTTCCTTTTAAATAATTCCTTATATTATAATTACATGCAATCTTATCAGTTTTAGGATTCCATATTTCTGGATCAATTCCGTTAACAATACCATATAAATCTTGATTACGATACCTTAATATCATATCAAGTCCTTCACCAAATTCAGATGTTTGAATTTCTTGAGCATATGTTTTTGAAACAGTAGTAACTATATCTGCCATTTCAATACCTATCTTCATAAAATTACATAAATCATTAAATCTTAATGGTCCATTTGCAAAATGACGATAATCAAAAGCTAAGAAATCAAATAATACTTGTTTATCATATATTCCTTGATATACAAGATTATGGATTGTGAATACATGTTTAATACGTGCAATCTTTTCGTTTTGATTAAATCTTAATTTACAAAGTGCTGGTAAGATTGCTGTATGATAATCATGAGTATGAATAATATCTGGATAGTAATCCATTTTTATCATCATCTCTAATACAGCGACATTATAAAATGAGAAACGGCAATTATCATCACCATATCCATACACATCATCTCTATTAAAGAATGTATCATTTTCAATAAACAAATATTCTATTCCTTCATTGTCACAAGTATAAACATTTGCGCCTTCATTAATATAACCAGAATGCACTTCAAAATGATCAACATAAGTTAATCTATCATAGTATTTTTGTTTTACTGATTTTAATAACGGAAGAACTACTTTAACTTCGTATTCTTCTTTATTTAAAGCTTTAGGTAATGCATAAACTACATCTGCAAGGCCACCAGTTTTAATAAATGGTAATCCTTCAAATGCGGCAAATAAAACTTTTTTCATTATATTCTGTCCCTTCTAGCAACGTATAGTGGATTGTTGTCTTCACCATGTAAATCTTTCGCATGAGTAACGATAGCATATCTATCAACTACACATTTATCTAGATGGACATCTTTATTTATAGTAGCGTTTGGAAGGATAATAGAATCTTTAATTACTGCACCCTTCTTAATTACTACATTTCTACCAATTACAGAATTAATTACTTTTCCTTCAATCTTGCAGCCATTGCCTATAATAGAACCCTTAACATCAGCTGTATCAGCATATAGAGTTGGACAACTATCACTAGTCATTGTGTGAATTGGCCATTCATCAGTAATTAACGCCTTAACTTCATTCTCTTTTCTAATATGCATTGTTGAATTATAGTATGCCATTAATGATGAAATACAATATGCGCTAGCACCATGACAATATGCACCAACTTTATAATTCTTATATGATGCAACAATGGCATCTCTTAATGAATATGCGCTAGAAATTGCTAAACCAGCATAAATTAAATCAATAAATAATTTTCTTGACATTACATATGTTTCAAGAGATATTAATTGACGTTTGTTGTTTCCAAGGTTTCTTCCAATACCTTTAACTTTACCATTCTTATCAATATCTAATGTATCACACATAACAAAGTTCTTATCAGCATTGTTTACGATTTGATACAACATTGTAATATCGTTCTTTGATTTAATATGTTCATCAACTAATTTATTGAAATCTTGAGTATAAATAAAATGGCTTGGTGCTATAACAACATAATTTGCACTAGATGATTCAAGATATTCAACATGATCCATCATAACTCTTAAATCTGTATTATAAATTTCATTACCACCATTTCTTTCAGATGGAAGTAATCTAATAATCCCACGCTTAGAGTTAATATTGTAATTTGTACCATTAATATGTTCAATTAATGTACGAGGTTTAGATTTGATATATACATTAATCTTTTGAATTCCAGAGTTTGCAAAATTAGACATAGCAAAATCTATTACTCTATATCTTCCAAGAACTGAAGTAGCACTTGCTGGACGATAATTTTCTATGCCTTCGACATGTACATATGAAGGTTCAAAATTAATAATTCCTAGAACTTTATTTGCCATGTTTCTTTCCTCCTTGTTCAGCTACAAGTTTATTTGTAACAAGTAAGATTTGTTCTGACTTGCTTGAGCCAAGTTTCATTCCATCAGGAATCTTTGTGCCATCTGCTACTAAACATCTAGTAAGTTTAGCACCGCTTCCTACAACAACATCATTCATTAATACAGTATCAACAACTTTAGCGCCTTCTTTTACAAAACAATTAGTAAATACAACAGAGTGATCTACTTCTCCATCTACTCTTGCGCCTTGTGTGATATAGGCTGCTTTAATCTTAGCGTTATCACCAATTGATTGAGGTACTGGATTACCATCATCTGAATAAATCTTCCAATCATCAAATAAGTCTAATGTATTATTAGGATCTAATAAATCCATATTTGCTTCCCATAATGAATCTATTGTTCCAACATCTTTCCAATAACCTTTGAATCTATAAGCTTGTACTCTTAAGCCTTCTTCTAAATACTTAGGAATAATATCTTTTCCAAAGTCATGGTTTGAATTAACATCTTTGTCATCTTCTTTTAAATATTTTTTTAGAGTCTTGTATGAAAAGATATAAATCCCCATGCTAGCTAAATTAGATTTTGGTTTTGCTGGCTTCTCTTGGAATTCAACAACTCGATCTTCTTTATTAGTTGACATAATTCCCATACGAGATGCTTCTTTCATAGGTACTTCCATAACAGCAATAGTTGCTTCAGCTTTTGACTTAATATGAGCTTGAAGCATTTTATCATAATTCATTTTATAAATATGATCGCCAGATAATATTAAAACATAATCAGCTTCTTCATTATCTAAGAAATCCAAATTTTGTGTGATAGCATCAGCAGTTCCACGATATACACCAAAGTCTGATGAATCTTTTTCACGTGGTGATAAAGCAAATACACCACCACCGTTCATATTCAATCCCCAAGTGTATTCTCTTGTAACATATGATCCAAGTACTACAGATTCATACTGTAATAAAACACCAACTGTCGAAATATTAGAGTTTGCACAGTTTGATAATGGGAAATCAATGATACGATATCTTCCGCCATAATGAACAGCAGGCTTTGCGATAGTAGTTGTTAAATCGTATAGACGAGAACCTCTACCGCCAGCTAAAATCATAGCCACCATATTATTCTTTTTCATATAGAGTACCTCTTATATACTCTAATTATATAATTTTTTAAGATTTTCGAGCTACGACCAAACTATAAGAAGGTATATCAAAAGTGCTTAAATTAGCCAATTTATCGCCATTATTTAATAAAATCTCTTTATAAGTGATCCAATTATTGTAAACATAAGGATATTCTGTAGGATTCACAAAAATATCAACGTCATCAATAGAACATATTAACAAATCATAATAATAACTATAACCGACTTCCTTATCAGTTCTAAATACTGGATACTCTCTTCTAAAGCTAATTAAATCCTTTAAGTAGTTAATTGAATCAATGTGTTTAGTAATCTCATTCCATTTAATAGAATTGATATCATCACTCAAATTATATGAATTGTCGCTTCCTTCTTTACTTCTTAAAAATTCTTGTCCTGAATGAATAAATGGAATTCCTTTAGATAAAATAACCGATGCTAATCCGCTCTTACAAATACTGTTTATTGTTTCATTATCAAAATTAAAGAAATTTACTTTATCAAAGAAAGTATAGTTATCATGGCATTCAACATAATTTATAGTTTGATTTTCATTCAAGCCATCTTCTTTAGATCCTGCTAAGGCTTCTTTAAATTTTTCTTCTAATTCTTTATTGCCTAATAAATAACCTCTAGTGTATTTTTCTGAGAATATTCCTTTTAGATTATCACGATAATTTCCATTAAAGAAAGCAAAATCTTTAATACTATCAGCATTTTCAATTATTGTTTTATTTTCATCAGCTAGAAGTTTTCCCATATTCCAGCCTTCGCCATACATCATAAAATCTTTCTTAATAGTTTTAGCACATTCAATTAAACTATTCATAGTATCAATATCAATAATTCCAGCAAGATCAAAACGTAAGCCATCAATATCATATAGTTTAATTAATCTAGATACTATTAATTTAATATATTCCCTAAAGAATTTTCCTTCACTTCTAGTTTCGTTTCCACAAAAAGATGCATCTCCTGGTGTACCATCTAGTTGATATCTAAAGAAATAATATGGAAGCATCTTATGGAAAGAAGATGAGTTTATTTTATAAACATGATTATAAACAACATCAAGATTAACTTTTAACCCTTTAATATGACAAGAATCTACTAATTCTCTTAGTTCAAATATAGGAGCATATGGATTTAATTCATATACATAACCCCAATATAAAGTGTTGTAATCAATTGGGTTATATCCCCAGCCGTAATCAAAGCCATCTAAATCGTAGTTATTAACAGGCATTAATTGTATATGACTAACACCAAGGCTTGCTAAATAATCGATGCCAATAGGACTACCATCAATTGATAATCCTTCTTCACTAAATGCTTTAAATTTTCCTTTATAGACAAAAGGAGAATTAACATCACTAGAAAAATCTCTTACTGATGTTTCATATATTATAGGATCATTACATGTTTTAGTTTTTACTTTAGTAAACTTAAAGTGACTAGTATCTAAAACATAAGAATTCATATTATCTGGTGTATTAGAATATGAAAAAATATCTGTAATACAAGACTTCTCATTATTTCTAATTATTTCATAATGATATGTATGGTTTTCTAAATCACCTTTAATATTAGCTTCGTAGATGCCCTTGCCTAAATACATCATACGATATGGCTCATCATCAATAACAACACTAGCTCCTTCGGCTAAAGGCGCCCATAGTCTAAAAGTTGTAGAAGCTTTTTTATAAAATGAACCAAGAGTATTAATATCAGGACAATACTCTTCATCAAATCTATTTGTTTGAACAATAAATCTTGGAGAAACAGTATATTCATCATTATCATGAACAACTTTATATACATCTCCTTCTTTATATTCATCTTTAAAAGATAACGATATACGATTGTCATTACAATCAAATTCAAATTCAATTTCTATATCATTCTTATATAAACTTATTTTTCCATTCAAAAATTGCTCATGTATATTTGAGCAAATTAAATTATTATCATCTAAATAAAATATTCCATCCATTATCTAAACTTTTCTAATCTATTTTTAGCTTCAATTGATTCAATTATACCAGTAATAACTTGTTCAATTTTGCTGCCTTTTGAATAATCAGCTTTCAAGGCAAAAGTGGCACGTTTATCCTTCTTTAATTCAGCAGCTAGTGTCTGTTTTTCACTTGCAGAGTCGTAAATTGCTACAGTATTGCCGCCATTTCCAAGCACAACCTTCATACTTGGAACATCAGTTAATCCATCACCGAAATATACCATATTTGAGAAAGGAATATACTTTTCATCTTCTGGAGTACTACGATTTAAATCAAAATCGTTTCTTTCATCTAATACACCTTTATTAATTCTAAATAAATATTGAGTTTTAGTAGTGTAATTTACAACTCTTGCAGGCCATAATATTTCACCATTATTGTCATATGCATAACTACAAGCATAAATCTTCTTAAATTCTTTAGCAATTGACGTTCCTTCAATCATTTCTTTAATACCACTTGAAATAATATAGTGTTCAACTTCAACACCGTGTTTTTTACCAATAGCATTAATTCTTTTAAACCAAGTATCTACACCTTTAAAGAAAGTAATATATTTTCCTTCAGCTAATAATTCTTTTTTAGTTAAGTTAGGTCTTTCTTTTTGCATAAGAAGCATATAAGAAAGATTTGAATCCATATTATTCTTATCAGTTAATTCACCACACTTAGCCCAAAAATCTTTTGCTTTCTTATAACCTAAAGTAGATATGTAATGAAACTCTTGCATATCTTTAGGAGATAAAGTTTTATCAAAATCATAAATTAATGCTAACTTTTCCATTATTCAACCTCATTTAAATTTTTAATAGCTTCAATATAACACATGATTTGTGTTTTTAAAGATTCTATTTCAACATGTTCATTTGCATCATGAATATTATTTTGTTCGCCAGGAAGTTCACAACCAAATGCAATAATGTTTTTCATTGCTTTTGCATATGTTCCGCCACCAATTGCTTCCATTTGGTGTTCAGTATCACCAGTTACTGTACGATATGCTTTATCAAGTGCTTGAATAAATGGTGAGCTAATATCAAAGTATAATGGTTCTACTCCTTTACCCCTTAAGATAAATTCATTGTCTTCATCTTTGATTGCTAATAATGGTTGTAGACATGTTTCAGAGTTTTGTTTAACAGGGAAACGCATATCAAGAGTACACTTAATATCATTTCCTTCTTTATAAATAACACCCATATTAATTGATGTGTTAGATTCTGAATCTTTTAATTCTTCATATCCTAATATTTCACCATGAGTAGTTAAACCAAAGTTTTTCATATAGAAATCTACATAGCTATCTTCAAATCCACAATACTTTAATCCTGCCATTAAATATGAAATAGCATTAATACCAAAATCAGGAGTAGAAGCATGAGCAGCTTTTCCATATACTGTTAAGTCTACTGAAGATACATTATTCTTTAATTCATATTTGATTCCCTTTTCAGTAAAGAAATCATCCAATTTATCTAAGTCAAATGATTTAGCAGGTAGGGTTGCTGTACATTTTTTAGCAACGATGTTTGATCCATCACCACCCTTAATATCGATTATTTTAGAATTATGGCCAACAAGATAACCACCAATCATTCCTTTTTCAGCATAGATTCCAGGGAAATCACCATCTGGTGTAAAGCCCATATCAACATCACCGCATTTTTCAACATAGTGTCTTACGCATGCTGAGCCAGTTTCTTCGTTACAACCATTAATAAGTCTTACTCTTTTCTTGAACTTATAGCCTGTATCTAATAAGTATTTAACAGCCCACATAGCGGCAACTGTTGCTCCCTTATCATCAGAAGTTCCTCTACCAAATAATGAATCGGCTTTAATAGTTAATTCAAAAGGATCAGAATCCCAACCTTCACCAGCTGGAACAATATCTAAGTGAGATACAATACCAATTACTTTTTCACCTTCGCCTACTTCTCCATATCCACAATAATAATCAAGGTTAGTAGTCTTGATTCCTTTTTCTTCCATTAAAGATAATGATTTATCTAGTACTTTTCTGTTTTCTAAACCAAAAGGTTTTTCATCTTCACTATACTCTGAATTAAATTTTACTAGTTGTCTTAAATCATCAACGATTTCATCAAAATGTTTATCAATGTATTCTCTCATACTAATCTCCTATTACTAATCCAACTGGACAATGATCTGAACCTTCAACTTTATCATAAATTAATGAATCTTTTACTTTCTTCATGATTCTATCCGATACTACAAAGTAATCAATTCTCCAACCTACGCCTCTTTCTCTTGCTCTCATACGATATGACCACCAAGAATATTTAACTTTGTCAGGATATAATTCTCTGAATGTATCTTTAAATCCACAAGCAAGTAATTTAGTGAAAGCTTCTCTTTCTTCATCTGAGAATCCTGCTGATTCATGATTTGTATCAGGATTCTTTAAATCTATTTCTTCATGGGCAACATTTAGATCGCCCGTATAGATAACTGGTTTTTTCTTATCTAATGCTTTTAGATGTTTTCTTAAATCGTCTTCCCAATGCATTCTATAATCTAATCTTAATAAGCCATCTTTAGAATTTGGAACATATGCACAAACAAAATAATAGTCTTTATATTCTAACGTGATTACTCTTCCTTCTTTTGGATGATCTTTTCCTTTAATATCATACGAAACTGATAATGGTTTTTCTTTTGTAAGTACCATAGTACCTGAATAACCTTTTCTTTCAGCGCAGTTCATATAACGGAAGTAGCCATCAAAATTAAAATCTAATTGAGACTCTTGCATCTTTGTTTCTTCAAAAGCCATAATGTCTGGTTTTTCTTTTTTCATGAATTCAATTAGATTACCTTTTGATAGTATGGCGCGTAATCCGTTTACATTCCAGTTACAAATTTTTACTTTTTGCATAATTCACGTGTTTCTTTTAATAAGAATTTCTTTTCATCATCATTTAAATATGGTGATAAAGTGTCATATACTTCTTTATGGTATTTATTTATTTCTTTTATATCGTCTTCATTTAGATAATCTAAATCAATTAAATCTAAATCAAATGGGCATAGTGTTAATGTATCAAATGATAAGAATTGGCCATATTCATTTAACTCATTTTTGCATACTAGTAATTCGTTTTCACATCTAATTCCATACTTTCCTTCAAGATAAATGCCTGGCTCATCAGATGTAATTTGACCCGCTTTTAAGGCTTCTCTACTAGCTTCACTATTGCCAGTAAATATTATTCTAGGAGGATTTTCATGCACTGATAATACATGGCCTACCCCATGTCCAGTTCCACAACGATAATCGATTCCTTCTTTCCAAATATTAATTCTAGCAAGAACATCTAGTGTGTAACCTGACATTCCTTCTAAAAATTTAGCACTTGATAAATTAAACATAGACTTAAGAACCAAAGTAAAATGTTTCTTTAATTCATCAGATGTTTCACCTAATGAAATGGTTCTTGTGATGTCTGTTGTTCCCTCTTTATACTGTCCACCTGAATCAACAAGTAAAATACCAGAATTGCTCAATGTTACAGGGTTCTCTTCACTTGGAGAATAATGCATTGAAGCGGCATTCTCGTTATAAGCAACGATTGATTTAAAGCTTAAATCAAAAGCATGATTGTTTAATCTCAAATTATTTAAGTAATTAGAGCAATCTAATTCTGTTAATTGAGTTTTATCAGATTCTTTTAACCACTTAATAAACCTAACCATTGAAACGCCATCATAAATATGTGCAAGTCTAGTATTAGCTATTTCAATTTCGTTCTTGACTGATTTCATGTCTTCGATAATAGAACGCATATTAACAAAGATATTCTTATTATCTTTTAAACATAAATATGCTTCGTAGTTAACTTTGTCTTGATCTAAAACAACAGTTTTATTTTTTATTTCTTTTAATATTTCATAGTATTCGTTGTAAGGTTTTACAATTACACCATCTAAATATAATTTTTCCAATTGTTCTGGATCTAATCTATTAATATCAATAAATAAATATACATCTTCATCATTAATAATCATGTAACTTAAAAATACAGGAGTGTTAATAATGTCATCACTTCTATAATTTAATACATAAGCAATTGATTCAAGATTATTTACAATATGTACTTTGTCTTTGAAGCAATATCTTAATTCATCAAGTTTTTCTTTTCTTGTTTTTCCAATATAGTCTGTTGATAATTCAAATAATGGTGAATTAGATAATGGTGTTCTATTTTCTATTAATTCAGAATAAATATCTATGCTTTTAATTTTTACTTTCGCTTCTTCTAATTTTTTAGCAAAATTAATAGAAGTTCTTTTTGCATCCAACCCAAGCACTTTCCCTTCATAGTTTTTCTTTATGAAAGCTAGAGGTTCCAACGCTCCTTCTGTGCCTAATTTAATAACTTCAATACCATATTTTGAGCATTCTTTGTCAGCTTGAATATGGTATCTTCCATCAACAAAAATATAGGCTTTTTCTTTATCTACAATAAAAGTAGCTAAAGATCCGCTAAAACCACTAAAATAACGGATTGTTTTGAAGTATTCTGGTACATATTCAGACATGTGGTAGTCTGAAGTATTGAAATAATAAGCATCTAGCTTATTGGCCTCAATACTGGCTCTTAGAGCATTTATTCTGTCTGTTATCATACTTCAATTTTACACCAAAAACCCTTATATATAGGCTTTTCGTGCCTTTAATTTGGGTTCTAAATGCGATAAAATAATAAGGCTATGTTAGAAGATAAAGACAACAAAAACATTAATGATTTAGGTGAAAATACCCCTAAAATCGACGATTTAACTGAAACAGCTAATGCTTTAAGCATGGATATAACAGCTAAAATCGAAGGTTTAAGCGATGAGCTTAATTCTATCCTTTCAGATATTCAAAAAACAAAGGATAAAAACGAAAATAACACTAGTGTTAAACTAGATTCTTCAATTACTGATCCTGAAATAGAAAGAAGAAAAATTGATATAGAAGAATTAATTAATAAGGAAGCAAATAAAAAAACATCAACAGTAAAAGAAGAGAAAGAATTAATTCTTAATAATCCTGAAGATGTAAATACAACTTTAAATAGAATACTAGATGAATCAGAAGTAGTAAAAAAACCAGAAGTTGTTAAAGAGAATATTAATAAAGTTGAAAAACCAAAAGTTAAAACAAATAAAAAGAATTCTTCTGTAGTGATTGCTAATCAAGCAAAACCAAAAGAAGTAAAAGCTGCAAGAAAAACAAACAAAAAGAAAATAAAAGTTGCCGATGGAAATGGTGGCAATGACAACAAACGTCCAAAATCTAAGACATCAACTTTTGTTTGGGCATTAATTGTATCTGTTATATTATTCTTAGGTTTATGTCTTTGTGGAGGATTTGCTTTCTTTGTTAAAAACATGTGCAAAGGAATTCCTGAATTCTCACCTGCTGATTTAGATTCAGCTGATTCAACTATTATTTATGATGTAAACGGTGATCAAGTAATCGAACTTGGTTTATATTTAAGAGAAAATGTTGAATATGATGAACTACCAAATTGTGTTGTAGATGCTTTCTTATCAATAGAAGATTCAAGATTCTTTGAACATTTTGGTTTTGATGTTCCTCGTTTCACAAAAGCCTTATTAGAAAATATAAAATCAATGAGTTTTGGTCAAGGTGGTTCAACTATGACTATGCAACTTGTTAAGTTATCATACTTCCAAGTTGATGATGGTGAAGAATCTACTATGGCTGCAAGAGATGGAATGAATGGAATTCAACGTAAAATTCAAGAAATCATCTTATCTTTTAAAGCTGAAAAAGAACTATCTAAAAAAGAAATCCTTAGTCTTTATTTAAATAAAGTTAACTTTGGTGACAATATTAGAGGTATCCAAAAAGCTGCTGAATATTACTTTGGTAAAGATGCTAATCAATTATCATTAAACGAAGCTGCTTTCTTAGCCGGCATTGTTAATGCCCCTAATGGAAATAACCCTTATAATGCTGCCGTTTATGATGAAATAGCTTATTTGAATAATGCTAATGACCGTAAGAATGAAGTGCTAGACTTGATGGAATATCATGGCTATATTACTAAAACAGAAGCAGAATTAAACAAGAATGTTAGAATTGAAAACTTAGTTGTTGGTAAAGATTCTAAGTTTAAAGAAACTAATACATACTATCAATCATTTATTGATGCAGTAATTAATGAAGCTCAAGAAGTTACTGGCAAAAACCCATATACAACTGCAATGAACATTTACACTTCAATGGATCCATATATGCAAGAATATGTTTATAATATGCAAAATCATCCAGAATTATTTGAAGATAAATATAAATTCAGACATGATGATCAACAAAATGCTTTAGTTGTATTGAATAACCAAACTGGTGCATTAGTTGCGTTGGGCGGCGGAAGAAACCAGGCAGATGAAGCAAGACAATTTAATAGAGCTGTAGATTCATACATTAATCCAGGTTCTAGTATTAAACCTGTTCTTGAATATTGTTTAGCATTTGATAGATTAGGATACGCAACATCTCATACAATTTGCGATAAACCAGTATACTTATATGAAACTGATATCGCTGTTGCTAATGCATATGGCCAAGGTTATACAGGCGATATGCAAATAACAGAAGCATTAGCTAGATCATTAAATACTCCTGCTATTCAATTAATGTATGACTTATTTGATTATTATAAAGATGATCCTAGATATGAACACGAAGAAGATGCTATTATCGAATACTGTCAATCAATTGGTTTTGATTCTTGCAATAGTTCAACATTTGATGTTCAATGGGCAATTGGTGGAAGAGATTGCTTAGTATCACCTGTTCAATTAGCTGGCGCTCATGGAATGCTAATGCATGGTGGAAAATATATTAAACCTCATACAATTTCTAGAATTGAATATCGTGGTAAATACAACGATAAGCCTGATTACATTGCTGATACAGAAGGTACTCAAGTTGTATCACCTGCTGCAGCTTATATGACTGCTTATCTTGAAAGAAATAATGTTGATTCTGGTTGGATTCCTCAACTTAATTTATTAAGAAGAGATTATCCAACATATGCAAAAACAGGAACAACAAACTTCTCTGAAGCTGCATATATTAATTATGATATTCCTGAAACTGCTGCAAAAGATCAATGGTTATGTACTCAAACTTCTAATTACACTATTGTGGTTTGGAATGGTTTTGATAAATTAGCTGATGGTGCTTATTTCACAGTAACTGATGAAAACTATAATTTGAAATGTAAGATGGGATCTATCCTATTAGATGCCTTAATGGATCATTATAACTATGATGCACCTGGAGTTGCTAAACCAGATGATGTTATGGAAATTGAACACGTATTAGGATGCTTCCCTTACGCTAAAGGTTCTGGTGCTAAAGGTTTGATTTCTAAGAATTCGCCTTATGCTACTTTAGTAGATGAAAGCTCAATAGAAAAAGAAAAATTTGGTGGCACTTTATATCATATGGGTGCTAAAGAATCTGAAGAAGGATTATATGTACACTGGGATGAATTTAATTCATATCTTGAGGATGGCAGAGTTGATACAACAGCTACTTCAGTGAGTGGAAATACAACTATATTTGCTAGTGGTAGATCATATTATCAAAGATATAACTTCGTCAATCCAGACGCATTCTATGCAACAATTACTGCTGCATCAGGTGAAGAAACATCTGTTGAATCACCTGTACCTACTACAGTAGTTCCTGTTGCTGGAATTGGACCGTTCACCGTATGTGGTTGGACATCTGCTAATCCAAATCCTGTATGTGGATCTAGTAGAAATACAGAAATTACAGTTAACTAACATGGGATATATAAGAGATTTAGAAGGAATTAAAAATAAAGATAATAAAGTATTAAGAAAGCACTTCTTACTTAGAAGTGCTTCTTTAGATAAGCCTACTAGTAAACAATTAAACTATTTAAAAGATATTAAATTAAAAAGAATAATCGATTTAAGAAATAAAGATGAAGCAAATCATGATCCTGATGTAGTTATTGAAGGATGTAAATACTTCAATTATTCATTAATTGATTCAGATTTAAACGGTGTTACACATCAAAATAAGAAGAAACAATTAATGATGTTAAAGACACTTCCTACAATGAAGGAATCTTATATTGGAATGTTTACTGAAGATTTTGCTTTAGAAAACATCAAACAAGCTTTAAGAGAAATCGTATTAAATGATGGCTTCCCTACTGTTGTTCATTGTGCTACTGGAAAAGATAGAGCCGGTATGATGACAATGCTGCTTCTTTCTGTCCTAGATGTAGATTATGAAACAATAGTAAAAGACTATATGAAACAACGTCCATTGTATCTAAATACCGCAAGAAAATATGCAATTCTGGCCTTCATTGGTTCTAGGGATCTAGCATTAGCAAAAAAGGCATACGATTACTTCGCAATTAAAAGAGAATTCATTGATGCTGCTGTAGATACCATCAATTCTAAATTTGGTTCTGTCAACAAATTCATTCATGATTTTGTAGGACTAAGTGATGATGATATAAATATATTCAAAGAAAAAGCTTTGTTATAACAAAGCTTTTTTAGTCTTCTTTCTTTCTGGCAATTACAGTAATTGGAACACCTTCAAATCCGAATGCTTCTCTTAATTTGTTTTCAATATATCTTTGATATGAGAAATGCATCAAATCTGGATCATTTACAAATAATACTATTACACAAGGTGCTGCTTGTACTTGAGATGCATAATAGATTTTTAAACGTTTTCCATTATGCGTTTTTGCAGGATTTAACATTTGTGCATCCATAATAACTTCATTTAACACATTAGTTTTAATCCTTAGATTTACATTGTTATATACTTGATCAATTAATGGAAGTAATGTATTTACCCTTTTATTGTCTTTAGCACTTACAAAAGCAATTGGTGCATAATCTAAATATTGGAATTGATTTCTAATTTCTTTAGTAATCTTATCCATTGTTTTTTCATCTTTATCTACTAAGTCCCATTTGTTATATACAATAATGCAACCTTTTTTAGCTTCGTGGGCAAGTCCTGCTACGTGTTTATCTTGTTCAATAATGCCAACGCCACCATCAATAACAATTAATGATACATCAGCTCTATCAATTGCGGCTTTAGCTCTTAAAACAGAGTACTTTTCTACAGATTCAAATACTCTTCCTCTTTTTCTAATACCAGCAGTATCAATTACTACATATGTTTTATTATCAGCAGTAAATACTGTATCAATTGCATCTCTTGTTGTACCCTCTATATCAGAAACGATTACTCTATCTTGTTTTAAGAAAGCATTCGTTAATGATGATTTCCCAACGTTTGGTCTACCAATAATTGAGAATTTAATCATGCCTTCATAATTGTTTTTTGAAGTATTAGGCATTAATTCAACCGCTTTATCAAGAACATCACCAATACCAATTCCATGTACTCCAGATACAGCAATTGGATCACCTATTCCTAATGCATAGAATTCATATATATTATTAATTTTTGAAATATCATCAATTTTATTAACACCGAAGATTATTGGTTTCTTTGATTTCTTTAATAATTTAGCAATATATTGATCATCGCTAGTTAATCCTTCTTTTCCATTAACTAAAAAAAGAATAACATCGGCTTCTTCAATAGCGATGTCTACTTGCATCTTTATTTCTTTTTGGAATGGTTCATCCTTTAATTGAATGCCACCAGTATCTATTAAGCGATATGTTTTGTTAAGCCAATTACAATCGCCGTAAATTCTATCTCTTGTTACACCAGGTGTATCTTCAACAATCGATAGTCTTTTTTCTAGCATTCTATTAAAGACTGTGGATTTTCCAACATTTGGTCTTCCTACAATCGCAATAGTTCCATCGATCATGAATTACACCTCCTTTTTATAGTTTTGTTTTAACTATCTCCATTATCTTTTCAACAGTCTCCTCAATAGTTAAATTAGAACTATCAATTTCTGTTGCGTCTTCAGTTTTTCTAAGTGGAGAATTTTCTCTATGAGAATCTTGATAATCTCTTTTCTGAATATCAGCTAAGATATCATCATAGTTTGCTTCAATTCCTTTTTCTTTATTTTGAAGCACTCTTCTTTTTGCTCTCTCTTCAGCAGAAGCAATCATAAATATTTTTACTTCAGCTGTTGGAAGAACAACTTCACAAATATCTCTTCCATCTACGATATAGCCTTTATCTTCAGCAATCTTTTGTTGTAAAGCAACAAGCGCTTTTCTAACTCCTAATAGTTTTGATACATCACTTGCGGCCATTGAAATTTCATTTTGTCTGATTTCTTTTGAAATATCAACGCCATTGCAAATAATTTTTCCATCTTCAGTTTGTTTGAATGATAGAGTGCTAATAAGTTTAACAATGTTCTCTTCATCATCCATTTTTAGTCCAGCCTTTAGGCCCATATAAGCAACAGTTCTATACATTGCTCCTGTATCTAAATGGATATATCCAAGTTTAGAGGCTAAAATATCAGAAATGGTGCTTTTACCAGCACCACTTGGACCATCTATAGCGATATTAATCTTTTTCATCCAATAATTCCTTTCGCAACTAAGATGTAATATACGATTACTCCTAATACTGCAACAAGTACAAAGATTAAGATGCCTAAAATGACATTTAGAACTTTGCTTGGTGCTTCATCTTCATCTTCATATTCTTCTTCATCGTTTTCAGCCTTGATAGCATCAAATGGAATTGTGTCATCAAGAACATTTGCATCTACTGTTGGATTAGATAATGTTTCGTTGATATTCTTAATTTCAACAACTGGTTCTTCCAATGCTTTTGCAAGTACTGGATGTTCCATAGCCTCACTCTTAACTTCAGCGTTATTAAATGCTTCTTCAGCTTCAAGTTCAGCTGCGTTAAATACTGCGGTTTCTTCAGGAGCATCGTTTTGAGAAGCTTGACCTTGTTCTCTAATTTCTGCTAATACTTTTTCTATTTCTAAAGTTACTGTATTAGAAAAATCATTATCTTCAACTTTTTCTTCAACAGGTTTATTTTCTTGAGCAGTTTGAGGATGTCTAACTTCATCAACAATTGAATCTGGAAGTTTATCTAATGTAGTTCTTCCTTTTTGGCGATTGTAATCATCAACACCCTTTAATGTATCATCAATAAAACTGTTATTAATTCTTGTATTGTCATCAATTACAGCATCAATTGGACCAATAATATCAGATAATTCTTTTGCTTCATCAACAACAATTTCCATTGTTGACATAATATCAACTGGTTTTTCAATTACTGGTTCTGGTTTTTCTTCTATTACTGTTTCAATTGGACCAATAATATCTGATAGTTCTTTAACTTCATCAACGATAATTTCCATTGTTGACATTGTTTCAACTGGTTTTTCAATTGATGGAGCATGAGTTTCGTGTGTAGGTTGAACAGGAGCTTCAACTACTGGCTCAGGCTTAACTTCAACTTGAGGCTCTTCTTTTGTTTCTTGTTTTGGAGCTTCATTAACATACTTAATATCCATCATTGAATTTAAAATATCATCCAATGATTTCATTCTTTCTTCTTGAGCCTTATTAGTATTATTATCAACAGGGGTAACAGTTTCTACTCTTTTGTTTAAATTAGTATCTGGTTCATTAGAAACAAAGCTCTCAAGTTTTCTTAATTTATCTTCGTATTGAGATAAACTATCGGTCTTTAAAGACTCTTCTCTATCTTGAGCAATTTTATCTCTTAATTCAGCGTATTTTTGTGTACGTGTAAGTCTAGCCATAATTAAAACCTCTTATTGTTGCTTATTAATTATATCAAATATAAGGTTTTAAATTAATATAAAAGGACTATTAATTCAATGTAATAGGCCCTTTTTATCCTTTTTTAACAGCTTTTTTGTTATTCTTTAGCCTTTAGTAATGGAGATATTCTCTTATATAAAAGGTATGTTAATACGCTAATAATTAGAGTTTTAACAAGGTTAAATAGAGCTACACACGAACAAACGAAACTAAATTTGCTAGTGATAAATGGGAAAATCTCAGCCCCCATAGAAATAATAGCCTCTAAAGGAATGTTATATAAAGATACAAAAGCAGGAATAGTAATAAAATAATTTATTAATGCTCCAATGAAAATATAAGAAATAGATCCTACTATCAATCCTTTGATAGCTCCTTTTTTATTATGATGCTTTTTATATACAAGCCCTGCAGGTACACATAAAGCAATGCCACATAATAGATTAGATAATTCTCCAACAAAAGCAGTTGAAGTAGGCTTCAACACAAGCTTAATTAATATTTTCAATGTTTCTATTATTACTCCAGCAATTGGTCCTAAAGCAAATGTTCCAATCAAACATGGAAGATCAGAAATATCTAGTTTATAAAATGATGGTGCTATAAATGAAATAGGAAAATCAATTAACATTAATAGACCAGCTATCGCAGACATAATTGCAATAGATGAAATTCTTTTTGTAGTAAAATACTTATTTTTCATATTACCTCCTAAACTTTTAGGCCAATAAAAGAAAAAAACATTCTTTCATCCAGACTATACTGTCGCCACTTGAATCACACAAGTTCCTGCCTTTCGGCTCGTGGGGTATACCACCGATCGGGAATTTAACCCTGCCCTGAAGTTACATAAATATATTACAATACCACCTATTTATTTTCAAGAAAGATTATAATAAAGTTATGATCAATAAGTTAAAACAAGCAATAAACGAATGTAATAAGATAGTATTTTTTACAGGTGCTGGAATGTCAACTGATAGCGGCATACCAGATTTTAGAAGCGCTACTGGTTTGTATACAAACAATTTACATGCAGAAGAAATTATTTCACATCATTATTTCTTAAATGATACAAAAGGATTCTATGATTTTTACAAAGATAAAATGATATTTGAAGATGCTCTACCAAATTATGGGCATAAGTTTATTGCCGAATTAGAAAAAGAAGGAAAAGATATAACAGTAGTTACACAAAACATAGATGGTTTGCACCAACTAGCAGGTTCTAGCAAAGTATATGAACTTCATGGTTCTATTCATCGCAACTATTGTATGAAATGTAATACTTTCTATCCTCTTAAAAAAGTAATAGAAAGTAAAGACATGCCAATTTGCGACAAATGTGGTGGAATAGTAAAGCCAGATGTTGTCTTATATGAAGAAGGGTTGGATGGAGACACTATTAATAGTGCAGTTAATGCAATTGCTAATTGTGAACTAATGATAATACTTGGCACGTCATTAAACGTATATCCAGCAGCAAGTTTTGTTAGATATTTTAGAGGAAAATATCTAGCAATAATAAATAAATCAGCAACTCAAGCTGATGAGATGTGCGACATCGTAATTCATGATGGAATTAGTGAAACATTTAAAAAAATAAAAAAAGAAATCTAATCGATTTCTTTTTTACTTACAATAACGTTATAACTAATAATCGTAACTAGCACTATTATTGCCCCTATTAATGATAAAGGGGTTAATAATTCGTTATAGAATATGGCAACTAATATTGGATTTAATATAGGTTCAAGTCCAGACAATAATGACGCTGTTACAGTTGGTGTATTCTTTAAACCATAAGCTAGCATTAAATGTCCTCCAGCTTGTTGAATTAAACCTAAACCAAGAACTGCCAACAAAGCATTAGGAGAACTTCCTGCTATATCTGTTTTTAATAATTGTGGTAAGCCAATGAAACTTGTAAGTACTAAAGATATTAATATTGCAGTAAAAGGATCAGAATTTTCATTTTTATTAAAAATAAAATATAAAGCATAAGTAACACCTGATACTAATGCAAGGATATTTCCAATCATATTACCTGCTGATAAAGAATCAATAAAGAATATTATTATTCCAATTAAAACAAATAAACACGTTCTTAATTCTAGCTTAGTAGGCTTTATCTTATATATTAAAGAAGTAATAATAATTACATACACTGGCATTGTGAATTGCAAAACAATTGTATTTCCAGCTGTAGTCATTTTATTAGCTAAAGAATATAAGATAGCAGTACATGCGTTAGCTAAAGCGGCCAATACTACATACTTATTAAATACGAACTTGTGTTTAATAATTAATAAATAAACAAAGATTACAATTAACGCAATAAATGATCTTGCTGAACAAATTGCCAAACTATTCCACGGAGTTATTTTATAGAATAATCCTCCACATGAGAAAAATATTGCTGACAATAATACACAAAATGAACCAGATTTATTCATTATTGATTAAAACTCCATAGTTGCTTTAACAGCTTTTTTCCAACGAGCATATAATTCGTCTGCTTTGGTTTTGTCCATCTTTGGCTCAATAACAGTTGCTTCTTCATTTTTAAAATCATCCATTTTATAGTAACCTGTAGCAAGACCAGCTAAACGACAAGCACCTAATGCTGTTGTTTCTGAGTTCTTGCATTTTGTTACAGGAATGCCTAAAATATCAGCTTGGAATTCTAATAAATACTTATTAGCTGCAGCTCCACCATCAACTTTAAGTTCTTTAACTTTATTGTTAATATCGTTTTGCATTACTTCAACTAAATCTTTTGATTGATATGCCATAGATTCAATTGCAGCTCTTACTAAATGCTTATCGTTAGCACCTCTAGTTAAGCCAAAGATTGCACCACGACAATTTTGGTTCCAATATGGAGCACCTAAACCAGTAAATGCTGGAACAATAATAACACCATTATTATCATCAATAGATCTTGCAATCTCTTCAGTCTTAGCTGCATCATCAAAGAAATGCATTTGATCTCTTTCCCATTGAATCAAACTTCCTGAAATAAAGATTGATCCTTCAAGTGCATATTTAACATCATCACCTATCTTCCAAGCAACAGTTGATAATAATCCATTCTTAGAAACAATAGGTTTATCACCAGTATTAATCAACATAAATCCACCTGTACCATAAGTGTTTTTGATTTCGCCTTTTTCAAAACATGATTCACCAAATAAAGCTGATTGTTGATCACCAACAAGAGCAGTAATTGGACAAGAATTGTTAAAGAAATGGATTTCATCCACATGACCAAATTCACCAGATGTTGGTCTAATTTCTGGTAGCATAGATCTCTTAATATCAAATATCTTTAATAATTCATCATCCCAATCTAAAGTATTTATATTAAATAGTAAAGTACGAGAAGCGTTTGTTACATCTGTAGCATGAACTTTGCCAGCCGTTAGTCTCCATAATAGCCATGTATCAATAGTACCAGCAATCAAATTATCATTATCTTTAGCACCTTCCACATTATCTAAAATCCATCTAATCTTTGTTGCTGAAAAATAAGGATCTAGAATTAAACCAGTCTTTTCTTTAATGATAGGTTCAACTCCTTTTGCTTTATATTCATCAACTAAATTAGATGTTTGTCTTGATTGCCAAACTATAGCATGATAAATAGGAATGCCAGTAGTTTTATCCCAAACAATAGTAGTTTCTCTTTGGTTTGTAATACCAATGGCTTCAACTTGATTAGGAGATATTTCGCCATCTCTAAATACACCGCTAATAACAGCTAAAGTTGATAGCCATATTTCACTAGCATCTTGTTCAACCCAAGATGGTTTAGGAAAATAAACTTTTATTTCTTTTTGTGCGACTTTAACTGGATTCTGTTTTTTATCGAAAAGAATAGCACGTGTTGATGTTGTTCCTTGGTCAATTGCTAAAATGTATTTTTCCATATTAATATCCCCCATTACTCTTCCTTATTATATTATTTAATACCCTCATAGTATAATTAAATAGAGGTATTAAATATGAAAGAAACATTAGTAATTTTAGCCGCCGGTATGGGCTCTCGTTATGGAGGCCTTAAACAAATAGACACATTAGGTTCTAATGGGGAAAGTATTATTGATTTTACAATCTATGATGCTATCCAAACAGGGTTCAAAAAGCTAGTTCTTATCATTAGAAAAGAACATGAAGAAATTTTTGAAGAACACCTAGTAAAGAAGATTAGACCATTTATTGAAGTTGAATATGCTTATCAAGATATAAAAGATATTCCAAAAGGCATTGAAATTCCAACAGATAGAGTAAAACCTTGGGGAACAACACATGCCCTATTAGCTTGCAGAAATATCCTAAAAGAAGATCCGTTTGTTGTATGTAATGCAGATGATTTCTATGGTAGAGACTCATTTAAGAAAGTAATGGATTACTTCCATAGTGATACACCAGATAATGAATACTGTATGATTGGCTTTAAAGTTGAAAACACTTTATCAGAAAACGGAACAGTCACAAGAGGTGTTTGTAAAAAAGACGAAAATGGTTATCTTTCTAATATTAAAGAAGTAATGGCAATCAAATGGAATGATAATCATGATGGAGCAGCTTATGAAGATAATGGAACATACGTAGATATGGAAAAAGCTACTCCTGTATCAATGAACTTCTGGGGATTCAAACCTAGCATTATTGGAAAATTAAACGAAATATTTGTTAACGAAATAGGAGAAGGAATCAAAACTAACCCTATTAAATATGAAGCATTACTACCAAATCACGTTGGAAAACTAGTAAAAGAAGGACAAGCAAAAGTTAAAGTATTAACTTCTGACAGTGCTTGGTTTGGTGTAACTTACAAAGAAGATAAAGATAGTGTTGTAGCAAAGCTACAAGCATTCAAAGATCAAGGCATTTATCCATTTGATCTATGGGAGGTAAAATAATGAAAATATTTGATATGCACACAGATATTGGAACCGATTGTTTAGAATACAAAGAATTAGGTAACCCATTAAAGATTCGTCACTTAGATAAACAAAAAGCCGGTGGCGTAAGAGGATTATTCTCAGCATGTTATTATGATGGTACTCAAAATTGGGACCAAATGAAAGAAATGGTTCTAAACATGCAAGAACAAATAAAAATGAATTCAGATGAAGTTCATTGGGTTAAATCTAAAGAAGATTTGATTGAAACTGATAAACTATTAGACCTTATTTCTGTTGAAGGAATGTGTGGAATCGATACAGATTTCGAAAACAGAATTCAATGGTTATATGACAATGGTGTAAGAGTTGCTATTCCTGCATGGAACGAATCTAACGCAATATGCGAAGGTTGGAATCAAAACCCATCAAGAGGATTAACTGAAGATGGCAAAAAAGTAATCAAAAAGATGAATGAATTAAATATGATTATCGACGTTTCTCATCTTAATGAAAAATCATTCTGGGACATTATTAGTATAAGCACAAAGCCAATCATGGCTTCTCACTCAAACAATCGAAATGTATGTAATCATGGTAGAAACTTGACTGAGCAACAAATTAAAGCTATAGCAGCTAAAGGTGGATTAATTGGAGTTGTATCAGCTAAAACAATGACTCACCTAGATCAAGATAAAAAAACAGTAGATATGCTAGCTTATCAAGCAAAAACAATAGCTGATATGGTTGGTATTGAGCACGTTGCTTGTGGATTTGATTTCATGGATTACCTAGATGGTTGGAATGATAATCGTAACGTTGAAGGTATGCCATCAGCAGATAAGGCTCAAAACTTCGTTGCTGCCTTATTAAGACAAGGTTTCAGCGAAGAAGAAGCTGAAATGATTTGTTGGAAAAACACAGTTAACTTCTTAAAGAACAATTTATAAATAAAGACATAAATAAAAGGTTGTAATCAAATGATTACAACCTTTTTTTAATTTAATGTTTTTAATTATTAGAACATCTTAAGTAGATAGCCCATTGCTATACCTAAGAAGTTACCAATACCTGCTCCAAATACACCCATTAATACACCGATACCAGCATAAGATGCATCATATGCAGAAGCAATAATTGGTGCTGATGCAGGTCCACCGATATTAGCAAGTGATGCAGTAGATACCATACATAGATCCCAATGGAATAATTTTGATAATACAAACATTAATACTGTGTGTACGATTAGGATGAAGAATCCAAATACTACCCACATTGGTGCAGAGATTAGATCTACAAGAGATGCTTGTGATGCAAGTAGAGAAACTACTGCATATAGTAAAACTGTAGATAATTCTTCAACTGCAGGTAACTTTCCAAGTGGAGTCATAGCACATACTAGACCAAGGATAGTTACAAATAATGTGATACAAGTTCCTTTATCAAACATTGATAATCCAATTGAAGATAAACCACCTTTAATTGCAGTACCAATAACTTGAGAAACTGCAGAAACTAGTAATGATAAGCCAATGATGAAAATCCAATCAGCAGCAGTTGCAGCTTTCTTTTCGCCAGCAACTTCTTTGTTTGCTTTTTCAGCAACTTCTTCTAATTTAGAAGTATCTGCTTTTGTTGCTTTGTTCCACTTGTCAGCATATTTAACGCAAAGAAGTAGTAAAGCAATCCAAATTGAATAGCATACAGTATCAAGTGCAAGAGCACAACCATAAGCGCCTTCATCAACTGGAAGAGCAGCTTGCATTGCAGCCATGTTAGCAGAACCACCAACCCAAGATGCATATAATGCAGCTACAGCACCCCAAGTGTTTCCACCAAGAGAGCCTTTAAAAATTAAATAACCTACGATAAATCCAACTGCTAAAGTTAAAGAACAGCCTAAGAAGATTGCAAGCATTCTTCCACCTAATTTAGCAAGTTTTCTAAAGTCACATCTTAATAACATGACGAAGATCATTGCATAAAGTAGGTTGTTCTTTAAAGCTGAATATGTATTTGAACACGCTTCAGAGTTGAATAAACCAAATGTACAAAGAAGCATTAATATTACATATAACCATACTAGTGGAGGTACAACATTGAAAACTTTCCATTTAGTATACTTTTGTAACGCAAGTAGTCCGCCAGCGACGAACATTAACACGCCAATGTACATAATGTTAGAAGTAATAACCATAGTATTCCTTCCCCCTTCTTAATAATGTTTTAATTATATATTATTTTTGCTTATCTTGTATATAGCAAAGCAAACTTAAGAAAAAGAAAAGGACGATAGTTCGTCCTTTTGAAAGATTCTTTGCAAATAATTAACGTTTGCTGAATTGTGGAGCACGTCTTGCGCCCTTTAATCCATACTTCT
>JAUNQJ010000005.1 GCA_030536265.1 Erysipelotrichaceae bacterium | reverse complement strand
ATAACTTTATTATATAAAAATATACATTAGAAAAAAGAAAAGACCTTTCTTAATAGAAAGGTCTTATTACTTATTAGTTATTACTAATTATTTTTGAGATGCTTCTAGAGCTTTTAAACGTTCATATCTCTTTTGAGCGTCTGCTTTAGTCTTAGCGAATGCAGCCTTAGCAGCTTCTTCACCCTTAAGAGCAACTAATTGTTTAAATCTGTTTTCATTTAATAAGAATGCTTCGAAGTTATCCCAGTTAGGTTCTTTAGAATCAACTGTTAGAGGTTGAGGTTTACGTGGATCATATCTGTATAGAGTTGTATAACCACATTCAACAGCAGCCTTTTGAACTTTTTGATGGTTAGCTAAGCCACCCTTGATACCGTGTTGGTCACAAGGAGCATAAGCGATAATGATTGATGGTCCATCATAACTTTCAGCTTCTTTAAATGCTTTAATAGTTTGAGCTGGATTAGCACCCATAGATACTGATGCAGTATAGATATGACCATAAGCCATAGAAATTGCACCTAAGTCTTTCTTAGCAGTAGCTTTACCACCAGCAGCGAACTTAGCAATTGAAGCAGATTGAGTAGACTTAGAAGCTTGTCCACCAGTATTAGAATACATTTCTGTATCAAGAACTAATACGTTAACGTTAACGTCGTTAGCAAGTACATGGTCAAGTCCACCGTAACCGATATCGTATGCCCATCCATCACCACCAACGATCCATACTGATTTAGATACTAAGTCTCTTTCGTAATCTAATAATTCTTTTACAGCTGGATTGCTAGAAGCTTTAACAGCTTTGATAACTTCATCTTTGCATGCACGTTGTGCATCTCTGTTATTACCTGCAGCAATATATTTTTCAAATGCTTCTTTGCAATCGCCATCTTTATTAGCTTCCATAATACCTAGAATCTTAGCTTCTGCAAAGTTACGAGCAAGTGCCATACCATAACCATATTCAGCGTTATCTTCGAATAATGAGTTAGCCCAAGATGGACCTTCACCATTTTCATCAACAACAAATGGAGTAGATGGAACAGCAGAACAGTAAATCATTGAACATCCTGTAGCATTAGCAATCATCATATCCTTACCGAATAATTGAGAAGCTAATCTGTAATATGGAGTTTCACCACATCCAGGACAAGAGCCAGATACTTCGAAGTATGGTTTAACAAATTGCATACCCATTGGCATATCAGTGTTGAAGTAACCATCTCTATATTCAACTTTCTTGTATAAGTAATCAGCTTTAACTTCTTCAGCTTGAGCTGCTTCTTCAGTGTTAGGAACCATTTCAAGAGCTTTCTTACCTGTTTCCTTATTAACACCTTTACATTCAGTAGCACATAAGCCACATCCTACACAGTTCATTGGAGAAACTTGAATACGATATTTTAAACCATCAGCTTTAGCTTTAGCTAATGCATTAGAAGGTTCTAATACTTCAAGCTCTGCAGGAGAATTCTTAATTTCATCTTCAGATAATAAGAATGCTCTAACTGTAGCATGAGGACATACCATTACACATGAACCACATTGGATACATGTAGATGCATCCCATGAAGGAACCATAGTAGCGATATTTCTCTTTTCACGGAATGAAACTTCGTTGTGGATTGTACCATCAAGAATTCCGTACTTAGTGAAGTGAGAAGTAGGAAGATCATAACCGTTTAAGTTATTGATTTCAGTTAAATGTTCATCAAAGTATTCATCACCAGTCTTAGCGTTTGCGTTAACTGTTAAGTTAGCCCATTCAGGTTTAACATCAACTTTAACGAATCCGTCTTTACCAGCATCAATTGCTTTGAAGTTTAATTCAACAATTTCTTTACCCTTCTTCATGTAAGATTTCTCAGCCATATGTTTCATATGTTTTAGAGATTCATCTAATGGCATGATTTGAGTATTTAGAGCAAAGAATGCAGATTGAAGAATTGTATTTGTACGTCTACCCATACCAACTTCTTTAGCGATTTGAGTAGCATTGATTACATAGAAGTTAGCTTGCTTTTCAGCTAAACCTTTTAGCATTCTATTAGGTAAGTGTTTTTCAACCTCATTAGCAGGGATAGTTGTATTTAGAAGGAAAGTACCACCCTTCTTTAGATTTCTAACCATATCAAACTTGAAGCAATAAGAATCAAGTGAGCAAGATACGAAGTCTGCTTTATCGATATAGTAAGTAGATCTAATTGGACTTGGTCCAAATCTTAAGTGAGATCTTGTTACACCACCAGCTTTTTTAGAGTCATATGCATAATAACCTTGAGCATATAAATTAGTTTCATCACCAATAATCTTGATAGAAGATTTATTAGCAGAAACTGTACCATCTGAACCTAAACCGTAGAATAAACAAGAAGTGTAATCGTAATTTAAGATGTAAGAATCATCACATGCAAGTGATAAATTAGTAACATCATCTGTGATACCAATTGTAAATTCTTCTTTTGGATTATCTTTAGCTAGTTCATCATAAACAGCTTTGATATGTTTAGGTTGAGTATCATGAGATCCAAGACCATATCTACCACCAGTGATAGTTAAGTTTCTATCTTTTAGAGCGTTAACAACATCTAAGTATAATGGTTCTCTTGCTCCCATTTCTTTAGTTCTATCTAATACTGCAATCTTCTTAGCAGTAGCAGGTAAAACAGCAGTTAAATATTTTGTTGAGAATGGACGATATAGATGAACTTTAATTAAACCAACTTTTTCGCCCTTGCTATTTAAATCATCAACAGTTTCTCTAATAGTTTCAGTAACTGAACCCATAGCGATGATGATTCTTTCAGCATCTTTAGCACCATAATAAGTAAATGGAGCATATTCTCTTCCTGTATATTCTGATACAGCTTTCATGTATTTAGCAACGATATCAGGAACTTTGTTGTAATGTTCGTTTTGAGCTTCAACACCTTGGAAGAAGATATCATCGTTTTCATTACCACCACGAGTTACAGGATTTGTATGAGGGTTCATTGCGTTAGCTTTAAATCTTGCAACAGCATCCCTGTCAAGTAAAGAAGCCATGAAGTCTTGATCCATAACTTCAATCTTTTGTACTTCGTGAGAAGTTCTAAATCCATCAAAGAAGTGAATGAATGGAACTGAACCTTCAATTGCAGATAAGTGTGCAACACCAGCTAAGTCCATTGCTTCTTGAACAGAGTGAGATGCTAACATACATGCACCTGTTTGTCTGCATGCGTAAACATCTTCATGATCACCAAAGATGTTTAATGAACGTTTTGCTAGAGATCTTGCAGAAACGTGTAAAACACCTGGTAAGAATTCACCAGCCATCTTATAGATGTTTGGAATCATTAATAATAAACCTTGTGATGCAGTAAATGTAGTAGCTAAAGCTCCACCTTGTAATGCACCATGAACAGCACCAGCAGCTCCACCTTCAGCTTGAAGTTCTGCAACCTTAACTTGTGTTCCAAAGATATTTTTTCTACCTTGAGTAGACCATTGGTCAACAACTTCAGCCATTGGAGATGATGGTGTAATTGGATAGATTGCTGCTACTTCAGTAAACATATAAGCAACTGTAGAACAAGCAGTGTTTCCATCCATTGACATAAATGTCTTTGCCATATTATTTCCTCCTAAATTTACATATCTATTATAAACCTTAAGTAAGCGTTTTCTAATACTAATTGTTTAAAAACACTAAATAAAAAGGCCAATTTTAGGCCTATAGTTAAGTAGACATGTGTTAGTTAATCATTATATGTATAGCAATAGAAGAATTACCATTAAATAAGACGTAACTACCATAAATAGCAGTAATAAATCACCTACCCCAAATAGTATAGTAAGTATTACCCCTGCTACCATATTTAGTTTTTCAACTACTTTATCAATGAATGGAAAGACAAAATAAAGTCCTATTAAACATATTAATAATGTTGAAACAATATCAATTACTAATGTTTTAACAACTTCTAAAGTTAAATACTTAAATCCATAGATAAAAGAAATAGAAGTATTATTTAAATCTAAATAATTTAATACACAATAATCAAATATAAATATCAATAAAGAATAGATAATGATTCTAATTATTGTTTCTTTAAATGGTCTAACATCGATATGTTTATAACATAACAAATAAGAAACAACAAAGTTTAAACAAACAGGAATATCTAAATGTAAAGCTCCAAATAATAAATCTAATAACGCACCAAAAAAGAATACCCAAATAAATTTAATAGCATTAAATCCTTTACCAAAAATTTGTTTACCTACTCTTTCAGGATAAATAGCATTATCAAATTCTTCTTTTAATCCTTTAATACTAGGAGCTAATTGTTCTCTAGATTGATAAATATCATACCCTGGTATTTGATTACCTTCAACTACATCTACGCCTTCTGGAGTAATAGCAATATCCCAACCACATAATCCAATTTCTGGAGTAACTAACGCAAGTTTCTTACAAGTATCAATTACTTCGTCATAATGAGGAACTTTAAAACCAACAATTGGTGTGTTTGTCATTGGATGGCTAGAATAAACTTTATTATCTTTATCTAATACTGGTTTTCTAATTACTCCATCTTCATCAACAACTGCCATTAGTCCACCATTATTAAAGTTATCAACAACTTTTCCATTATTGCCTATACGCATTGCACTAAATAATACTTCAACATTATTATTTTTATTTAAAGTAACAATACGTAATGTATTAATTGAATCAGCATATATGGCATTTACTTCTTCATTTTGTTTAATTCTTTCTTCTAATAAGTATTGTCCCTTTTTATTTAACTCATCAAAAGTATTCTTAGCATCAAGACCATTAGTTTTTATTAATTCAATTCCATATCCACATAAACCATCAACAGGTTTAGCCATAAACTCTGAATGGTTATTAAAGAACGATTCATATTCTTCATATGAACATTTTCTTATATCTACATAATCCCTTTTAATAAACTCTTTATACTTTTCTAAGAAAGTTGGTTTGTCATTTAATATGTAGTAATAATTTGAATCATTACAATGTCTAATATAATCTTTGTTTACTGCTACATTAATATAAGTAGCCTTAATATCGTCAGGTAATGTTTCAAAATAGAAAAGATAATAGTCCATATAGCCAGATCCAAATTTAATCCAGCATCTAAAGATATCTAAAAAGATATGAATAAATGATTCACCGCTTCTACTAGAAACGACTTTAATCATCTTAAACATTCTTTTAATGTCAAAACCTTTAATACGTTCTATTATTCTTTTCATTTTAATTATTAATGTCCAGAAGAAATAACAACGCTCACTTTTGTATCTAATGGATAATAGCCTTCATTATATGCACTATTTCCATTTACAGATACCGAGACAATGTATCCAACACCGTAATCTTTATTAGTACTAGTAGTAATGGTTAAATCAAAATCGCCTAGAACGCTTTGAACATAAGTTTTTGTTTTTGAAACATCATTATCAGTAGGCGCATTACTTCTGTAATCTGCAGGAAGTGATATAAATTTTGTCCCCTTACCTTTTGAAACTTTAACAGAAACAGTTGAATTTCTATTCACGCTAGTTCCTGTAGAAGGACTCATTGAAATAACTTTGCCTTCATCAACAGTTGATGAATTTTCAAATGTTACTGAATAATTCAATCCGTTCAAACTGCAAGAAGCAGTACTTCCTCCGCATGGGTTAGCTGAAATAGTTGGAATTGTTACCTTTTCCTCTTTTGGAGTTTCAGTTTCAGTTTTTTTAGAGGAAATTTTATATTCTATTTTTGTATCTAATTTTTGTTTTCCATCTGGCAAATAGTAACAAATAGTTCCGTTGGCATATTTTGAATTTGTATCTTCACCAATTTTTACGATATTAGTAAATCCAAGCGCTTTTAGAGCTTTTACAAATTCGTCTTCAGTTTTGCCCAAATATCCATAAGGATCAATTGTAGCCGTTTTGTCAGTTGTTTCATTCTTAGTAGATTTAACTACTTTATATTTAATTTCGGTATCAAGTTTTTGTTTACCATCAGGTAAATAGTAACAAATAGTACCTTCTTTATATTTAGTAGAAGTAGTTTCTTCGACCTTTGTTATTTTAGTAAAACCAAGTTCTTTTAAAGCTTTTAAGAATTCTTCTTCAGTTTTGCCCATGTATCCATATGGATCAATAGTAGCAGTCTTATCAGAAGATGGCGTTCCATCTTTTCCAACTGAAACTTTATACTCAATCTTAGTATCTAGTTTTTGTTTTCCGTCTGGTAAATAGTAGCAGATAGTACCAGCATCATATTTAGCTGATTTAACTTCTTCAAGTTTAACAACATTAGTAAATCCTAATTCTTTTAAATCTTTTAAGAAATCTTCTTCTTTAGCACCAAGATATTTTGTCTCATCAATTACAGCTGATTCGCTAGGTTTGCCATCTTTTCCTAAAGATACTTTATATTCGATTTTTGTATCAAAGTTTTGTGTACCATCTGGAAGATAGTAACAAATTGTTCCTTCATCAAACTTAGTTGAATTGATTTCTTCAATCATCACAACATTCTTAAAGCCTAATTCTTTTAATTCTTTTAAGAAATCCTCTTCTTTTGTTCCTAAGTATTTTGTAGGATCAATGTAAGCTTGCTTTTCATCGCTAACGCCAGTTGAAACATAAATTGTGATTGAATCGCCTTTGGCAACCTTTTCACCAGGTTTAACTGATTGCTCAACAAATGAACCCTTTTCTAGTTTAGAAGCTTTCTTAGTGTAAGAAACTTTAACACCGTTTTCATCTGACCATTTAGTAATCTCGTCATCACTCATATAAGAGAAATCTGGAACTTCAATATTTTTACTAGAAACATATTTAACAGTTACTAAATCATCTTTTTTAACTTTAGTTGGTTCAATAGAAACGATTGATCCTTCATCTTTATCTGAATTAGTTACTACTTCATATTTAATATTTATTAAACCCTTATCTTTAGCCCAAACATCAAAAGATTCTTTAGTATTTAATGTATCTACAGGAATAACAATTAAATTACTCTCATCTGGTCCATCAGAAATAATAATTAATACTTTATCAGTTATTTCATCACCTGCTTTTACAGATTGATAGACAACCTTGCCTTTTTCAATTACTTCGTCATATTCATGTTCAAATTCAATTAAGTCACTAACGTTATTTTCGTTTGCCCAATTAACAACTTCGGTTTCGTTCATTGTGCTAAAATCAACTGCAGTTACTGCAGGTTTAGTAAAGAATTTTATACCTAGAAAAACGCCTAAGCCAATTAATAATACAAGTACAACAGATAATACAATGTTTAATTTGTTTCTAAAAAATTTCATAATTATTCTCCTAGGTCAATGTTTTCAACGGCCTCTATAGTTTCTGCTTTTAAATACAACATATTTGTTTTTTTATCAGTAACAAAGCTATATTTTTTATTTGTTGTTTCACATCCTTCGTATACATAGTTATCAGGATTTGTTACATATATATAATCCATATAGTTTGTTCCTTCACTAACATTCTTAATTTGTACAATCAATCTATATTCACCATCTAAATTAGATAAATCATATCTTGAATTAAAACATATATTAGTTAAATCGTACTCAGAGTTCAATACTGAAGTATAATCTGTTGGTGATTCTACAATACTTGTTTCAGCTTTTATTGCTTCACCATTTTTATCTACTACAAATAGATTAAATTCAATATTTTGTTTATTATCATAGTTCAAATAGTATATAAATCCGTGAGCATTAACATTTAGCGTTGGTTTGCTTTCAAACAATTCTGCTTTAATTGAACTACAAGTCATATTCGAAGGTCTTATAGAAACCTTATTAATATTTGATAAATTAATAATATTAGGGTTTAGCTTATCAACATTAAACATAATTCTATATGACTTCATTGGGTCACATAATAATCTATAATTAGTTTTATTAGAATTATAAGATAATGAGTTATAAGAAATTTCAGGACACAACAAATAACTAGATTTACTATATTTTCCATTAGTCACTTTAATAGTTGTCTCGTACATGAATTCGTCAAACGTACTTAATGGTATAGTCTTAGAGAATTTAACATATTTATAAGACTTTCCATCATTTAAAGAATAAGTCATTTCGCTTGTATCACAATCAACCGTAATAACATCTTCATCATTAGTTAATGATTTAAATATTAATTGATGTTTAATATCGCTTGCATTAGTAGCGTTAATTCCTTTAATAGCAGCAACACCTTCAATATATAAGCCATCTGAATTTAGCTTAATATTTCTAACATAAGATACTAACGATAAAGTATTAGGATCTACGTTTTCTTGAATTTCAAAGTTTAATGGAGTAATTGCACTAGATGCAATATAACCAATAGATTGATTTTTATCATAAGGTAAATTTCCAGAAGATAAATCAACGGCATGTTGAACTACTCCATTAGAAATTGGATTAGAAGTTCTGATCATTGCTCTATTTCCGTCGTTGCTTAATACATTAACAGTTAAATATTTTTGATAACCAAATTTATTTGCAGTGTTATAGTATACAGCTCCAGAAGAATTTGTTACCGAAGTATTAGAATTAACTAAAGCAATAGATTCAGAATTATAATCTGTTAAATTACCATTATTGTTGTTATCGTACTTGTCCATTGCGTAATAGTATTGAGCAACTTCTTCAGCCCAATAAGGATCAGATGCATAGCTTGTAATAAAGCCGCCGCCTTTAACACCTAGAGCATTTGAATAGTACCAGCTGCATTTAACATCGAAATAATTGCCAAGTACATCCCCCATTAAAGAGTTAATGCAATCAGATATAGAATTAAATTTTCTAGATGCACCCAAATTATCATCATAAGCAGCAATACCAAAGCAATTATTTTCAGCAATTAAGCTTTTACCCCATGCAGACTCATGGATGCCAATAGATGCGGCAATACAAGCATTAAAACCATAAACGTTTTGTGAATTAACAAAGTCAGCTCCTTTATTTAATAAAGCGCCACTATTGCCTGAACCCTTAGCAATATAAGAGTTGATAGTATTGGCTGAAATCTTCGTATAAGATCTAGCAGGAACAAATTGATAGTAATTGTAATATGTGCCAGCTAAATTCTTTAAATTACGATCAGTATAGAAATTAATTCCATCCTCAGAATAATAAACCATTCCATCTACCATGAAGTTAGGCGCAACACCAATTGCACATTTTTCTTGTTGAAGTGTTGTTCCATAAATATAGTTTTGTTCTAATACTAAATCTCTATAGTTACCATTTTGTTTTGCATAGTATCTATTCTGTTCAAGTTTAATATTAAATACAGGTTTAGAAATTGAATATGTACCTGAACCATTTCCACTTAAAGATACGCTGAAATGATTTTCAATCATTTTCATTGGCACTAAATCAACATATTCTAAATCAGAATATCCAACAAAGCCACCAACAGTTACTTTAACATAGCCATGATCATAATTCATGCCGTGTTCGCCAGCATTAAAATGATAAGCTGTTCCATGATAATACATATAATTATTTGCAGCTACATAAGTTCTAGCTGCATTAGTGTTTCCGCTTAAATGTGAATCATTTAATTTTGCATAAATATTTAATGTTTTAGAATTATTTCTATATGGGAAAGCATAAACAAGTCCTCTATTCATAGCAACAATTCCCATAGAAGATAATGAACTATTTGAAATTACTACATAATCTCCAGTATCGTTTCCTAATTCAATCATCTTGTTATAAGCAGATTGATAATCAGCATATGTTGATACAGTATCAAAACCACCTTGGTTATTAACCCAAGCAACTTTATATGCATCGCTATCTGCTTCAACTTTTTGTCTATCAAAATATCCATATGTTGAAACAAGTAATACGATAGCTAGTAATGTAGATATAATTTTCTTAATCATATTTATTTTTGAGATGGATCTAATTCTAACCATGTAGAATTATTCTTAAATTTAATCAATACTTTGCCACCAAAAGTAGCTTCAGAATTATTAGGATTAGTAATAGCAAAGAATAACGAATATTCATCACCTGTTTTTAACTCTTTGCCAATAATGTTCTCATTAATTGGAGAAGTATAATCTTCTTCTAATGCTTTTATTTCTGCAGAAGAATTCTCTGGAATATATTTAGCGTCTTCAACGATAACTTTAGAATCGTTAATTTGATTTGCTCTAATAATGAATGCATAAATATTAACTGTTGAAGGATAAATAGCAGGTTCGCCATTTCTATACATGCTATCTTCTACATAAGAATTAAATATTGTTAAAGAATAGTCTTTAGAATCAACTGTAGTGCTTTGGATTTCATCAGATAACTTTAAAGAGCTTGCTTTAACATTATTATTATATAAATTAAACTTTAAAACTTCTCCATTATAAACGCATAGTTCACCTTTTACCTTAACGTAAGGAATAAAGATTTTTGCTGTTTCTTCATTAGATTGTTCATTAATTATTTCAGAAGCATATCCTAGCTTACTTAAATCATATCCACAAGAAAGTAATTTTTCTTCGTATTCTTTTATATCTCCTAGAACAATTCTTTCAGCAGTTGATAAATTAGAAAGATCATAATTAATTGAATCTTTAGAACTTACAAACTTTAAATCAGCTAAGATAAAGTTAAAGCCTAATTCGTTATCATCATCTGTGTATACTGTATAGTCTTCAACAGAAATCTTAACTTCTTCATTTGTATTTTCTATAACATCATTTACTACTGGTTCTTCTTTTTTAGGTTCATTAACTTTAGTTAAGCCAAGTTTCATAGCAAAAAAAGCTATAAAGCATAGTGCAATAACTATAAGTATGATAAGGACTAGACGTAAAGGATTTACTTTTCTTCTTCTACTCATGTGAGCCACCTTTCAATTGCGCTTCTAAAGCAAGTAACTCAGTTAATCGTGAGATAGGAACAATAGCAGCCATTGGCTCATTGTTCTTTACAATTACCTTTACATCTTGCGGCCCAAGATCACTTATGATTTGAGCTGCTTTCCCCTTATTCAATACGCTGATCGGAATCAATGATTCAAGCATTAATTCCATACTAGTCTTTTCCATACAAAAACATTGTAGAATTTATCTATAAATTTGTCAATAGTTTTTATATATTTTTTTATATTTATTTAACGATAAATTTATCGTTATTTGATACCATCAGGATTTAGGCTTGTAAACCTATAAGAATCCTCACACATCTTGTTAATATCATATTCAGCCTTAAAACCAAGCAATTTTGAAGCCTTTTCAGTATCTGCGTAGCATGTTGCTATATCGCCAGGTCTTCTATCCATAATCTTATATGGGATTTCATGTCCACAAGCCTTTTCATAGGCATGTAGCACCTCTAGAACTGAATAGCCTTTTCCTGTACCAATATTGATAACTTCGCTGCCTTTATTCTTGTAGGCATATTCAATAGCAAGAACATGAGCTTTAGCTAAATCAACAACGTGAATATAATCTCTTACTCCAGTTCCATCAACTGTATCATAATCATTGCCCCAAACTCTTAAGAAATCTCTTTGACCACTTGCAGTTTGAGCAATATATGGAACTAGATTATTAGGAATGCCATTAGGTACTTCACCAATTAGTCCAGATTCATGAGCCCCAATTGGATTAAAGTATCTAAGTAAAACTGTTGAAAAATCTTTATCAGCTTTTGCTAAATCAGTTAATATCATTTCGTTCATTTTCTTAGTAGAACCATATGGATTAGTTGTTGTTCCTAAACCATATTCTTCTTTAAAAGGAACTTCAAAGTCATCACCATATACAGTAGCGCTACTTGAGAATACTAAATTATCAACGTGATACTTTCTCATTAATTCATATAGATTAATTGATCCAGAAATATTATTTTTGTAATAAGTTAAAGGAATCTCACAAGACTCACCTACTGCTTTATATCCAGCAAAATGAATACATGCGTCAAATTTGTTATCCTTGAAAACAGCTTCTAAAGCTTCTCTATCTAATATATCAACTTGATAAAACTTAGGTTTAACACCACTAATCATTTCAATACGATCAAGTACAGCAATACTAGAATTGTAAAGATTATCAACAATTACAACTTCATGTTTATTCTTAATAAGTTCAACACAAGTATGAGAACCAATATAACCAGTTCCACCAGTAACTAATATCTTCATATTGTTCCTCCTAAGCTATCAAGCCAATTGCTCCAAAAATACCGCTAGATAATATTCCCATAATAATACCAGCAAGCACTACGCCAAGTGAAACAGCAAGAACTGATTTCTTAAAATCTAAATCAAGAAAACTTGCAGCAAGAGTTCCAGTCCAAGCACCAGTACCTGGAAGAGGAATTCCAACGAATAATAATAAAGCAATATATATTCCTTTATCTGATTTAGCAAGTAAAGCAGTTTTAGCTTTTTCGCCTTTCTCTATACAAAATTTACAGAACTTAGCAAATAATTCGAACTTAACATCTTTACCCCATTCAAGTACTTTTCTAGCAAAAAAGAAAATAAATGGAACAGGTACCATGTTTCCTATTATCGCAATAATATAAGAAGGAAGTAATGGTAAATTAAATCCTACTGCATAAGGAATAGCACCTCTAAGTTCAATTAGAGGAATCATCGAAATAAAGAAAACCCAGAAATATTTTTTAATAAGTTCCATATAATCTCCTAAAATAGTACTTTAATTATATCGTTAAAAGTCGTATATATAACAAGCATTAATATAACTGCAAGTGATGCTGTCATTATTGCTGTTTCTGCTTTTTTATTTAATGGTCTACCAATTACCATTTCAATAATAGTTAATAAGATTCTTCCTCCATCAAATATAGGAAGTGGTACTAAGTTAAATGCTGCAACATTAATTGATATTAAAGCTATCAAACTTAGATAAGAAGAAATACCGTAGCTTACAGCTTCTTCTGTCACTTGATAGATACCAATAGGACCAGATACATTGTTTAAACCAACACCTCTAAATAAACCAATTAAAGTCATAACAGTAAACTTTAATATTTCACCTATATAATCAAAAGTATATTTAAGAAAATTAGATCCATTAACCTCTACAACTTCATAGCCAGTAGATTGAATACCAACCAAATATCTTTGTTCGGTTTCATCAAATACTGGCTTCATCCTAATAATTAAATTTTCTTCGTCTCTTTGAACTTCAAATGTAATATTACCTTTTCCGTCATACAAACTTAAAAAAGTAGATAATTCTTCAAAAGATTTAGGAGAAATAGAATAGCCATTTTCTAAATAAGCTTTTTTAATCAAATCACCCTTTTCAAGTCCTGCGTTTTGCGCTGGCATTCCTTCAGTGATCTTATCAATTACTGGTTTAGGTGCTTCTGTTGTTACACCATTTGATAAGAAAATAATTGAAACTATTACAATAGCAAGAACAAAATTCATTATGACACCAGCTGCCATAACTACAATTCGTTTAAGTGGTGCAATGCCCGGTAATGTTCTTTCTTTTGGAATTTCAATTTCAGGTTTTTCAATGTCAGGATTTGAATCATCGTCGCCTGCCATTGCTACATATCCTCCAATTGGTAAAGTTCTTATACAAAACTTAGTTTCTTTGCCTTTTCTTTCATATAGTTTTGGTCCCATACCAATAGAAAATTCATAACAATATACGCCAAAGGCTTTAGCCGCTACAAAATGACCAAACTCATGTATGGTTAATATTGCAACAAGCATAATCACAAATAAAAGAATAGTTTTTAACATGCTAATTAATTATAACAAAATACACTATCCACATTATGTGAATAAAATGTAAAACAATAAAAAACAAGGCTTTTATACCTTGTTAAGTATTATGAATTAGCCCAAATCTCATCAACATATTTTTTAGCCCAATTATTAGAATCAACCAATTCTCTAGCAGTTGGATGTTTAATAAAGTGAGCTGCTTTTAATGTTTTAATAATTAATACTTCTATATCAATAAAATTAATTCTTTTATGAATAAATAAATCTACTGCTTCATCATTTGCCCCTAGTAAGATTGCTCCAAAGTTTCCACCAAATTGTCCAATCTCTTTTGCAAGTTTTACTAAAGGATATCTAGTGTAATCCATTTCTTTAAAATGGAAAGTGCCAACCTTTGCTATATCTAATGGATTGTTATTAGAATCAGCTAAATGCTTTGGATATAACAAAGCATATTTAATAGGAAGCCTCATATCAGGAGATCCAAGTTGAGCAATAATTGATCCATCATTATATTCAACCATTGAATGAATAACAGACTCATTATGCAAAATTACATCAATCTTTTCATAAGGCATATTAAATAAATGATGTGCTTCCATTACTTCAAATCCTTTATTCATCATAGTTGCAGAATCCACAGTAATCTTAGCTCCCATATTCCAATTAGGATGCTTCAAAGCTTGTTCAAGAGTCACATTAGATAGTTCATCTCGTTTCAAATCTCTAAATGCACCACCAGATCCAGTAATGATTAAACGTTTAACATCTTCGGCTCTATTTCCTCTTAAGCATTGTGCAATAGCAGAATGTTCTGAATCAATAGGAAAAAGCTTAACACCAGTTTGTCTTAAAGCAGCGTTAATTAAATCGCCACCAGCTACTAAAGTCTCTTTATTAGCTAGCGCTATATCTTTCATATTGTAAATAGCATTTAATGTTGGAATAAAACCACTAAAACCAACAAGTGCATTTACAAACATGTCATATTCTTTTTCTTTAACAATTTCTTCTAAGCCTTTTTCACCATAATAAAATTTTGTGTAAGGATACTTCTTTTCTAATTCAATAATTCTATCTATAGAATACGCAAATCTTAATTCAAATTTTTCTAATAGTTCTCTTAAAAAATCAACGTTTTTACCAACGCCTGCACCAACTAGTTCTAAATCATGAGTATGCTCTTTAATAACATCAATTGCTTGTTTGCCAATTGATCCACTAGCACCTAAAAGTAATATTCTTTTCATATTAATAAATACCTATTGCAATTGCTAATGCTCCATAAATTAATAAAACAAATAGCATTGAATCAAGTCTATCTAATAAGCCACCATGTCCTGGTATTAATTTAGAGAAATCTTTAATCTTAAAATGTCTTTTAATTAAGCTAAATGCCAAATCACCTATTTGAGAAACAATCGGTAAAATTAATGAACACATAGCAATAAACAAAACATCCATATAGAAGAAATGGAAGCATAAAGCATATAAAAATGATAATAATGCTCCACAAATCCATCCACCAATTGCTCCTTCAATAGTTTTCTTAGGTGATATTCTTTCATTTAGTTTGTGTTTGCCAAATTTCATTCCAGTAAGTAAAGCAAACACATCAGTTAAATAAGCAATAATAACAATATAGCCAAACATCCATTTTGATAAAAATTCAATTTCAATCATGTAGTGTAAGCCAAAGCCAAGAATTATTGATTCAATAAAACTAACGCTAACATCATCAAAATTAATAGATTCATCAAATACTGCTAGGCCAATTAATAAAACAGCTAAAGCCAACAGGATTCCTAATGCTTTATCGAAAAATAAATTAATAAGAACAACAAAGCCTAACATGAAGATAAATTCAAACCAATTTATCTTACGGTTTCTAGTATTACAGAATTCATAAGAACCCCAGGCAGCAATAAAACAAGCTACAACATTAAAAAAGACGCCACCAAGTAAAACAGCAGCAATAGTAATTAAGGCAATAATTACTCCACTAATTACACGTTGTTTCATTTGTTGGTAACGTCTCCAAATCTTCTTCCACGTTTGTTGTATTGATCAATACAATCATCTAAATCTTGGCATGAAAAATCAGGCCAATATCTATCAATAAAAATAAATTCGGAATAAGCAACTTCATATAATAAGAAATTTGATAGTCTAATTTCATTACTAGTTCTAATCAATAAATCTACATCAGGAAGTTTAGCAGTCATTAAATAATTTTTAAATGTTTCTTCATTTAATGATTTTGCTTTCCCTGCTTTATAATCTTTAGCATATTTTTTACAAGCGCTAACGATTTCATCTCTTCCACCATAATTCATAGCGAAATTCAAAATCATACCAGTGTTCTTACTAGTTTCTTTTATAGCGGCTTTAAAAATAGATTTTGCTTCATCAGGAATTCTTGACCATTCACCAATCATCTCAACCTTAATATTGTTTTCCATTAATTCTTTTAAATAAGCCTTAAAGAAAACTTTAGGTAAAGACATTAGATAATTAACTTCTTTTTCAGGTCTTTTCCAGTTCTCTGTAGAAAAAGCATAAAGAGTTAGGCATTTAATGCCTAACTTATTTGCATAGATTGCTATCTCTCTAACTTTTTCTACGCCTTTTTTATGTCCAGCAGTTCTAGGTAAACCTTTTTCTTTTGCCCATCTACCATTGCCGTCCATAATAATGGCGATATGTTCTAAGCTATTCATATAACTAAATAGTCATTACTTCTTTTTCTTTAGCTTTAGCAACAGTATCAATTTTTTCAATAAATTTATCAGTTAATTTTTGAATATCGTCTTGAAGAGACTTTGCTTGATCTTCAGGAAGTGATTTATCTTTTTTAACTTCATCATTAGCATCTCTTCTAATATTTCTAACAGATACTTTTGCTTCTTCTGCCATTTTAGAAATATCTTTACAGAAACCTTTACGAGTTTCTTCAGTTAATGCTGGAATAGTAATTCTAACAACAGTACCATCATTTACTGGAGGTAAACCAATATCACTAGTGTTAATTGCTTTTTCAATATCTTTTAAAGAAGATGCATCATAAGGTTTGATACATAAAGTTTTACCTTCTTGTACAGATATAGAAGCGATTTGATTAAGTGGTGTTGGAGAACCATAATAATCAACTTCAATTCCATCTAAAATTTGAGGGTTTGCACGACCAGTTCTAACTTTAGTTAAGTTAGCTTCTAGTGAGCTAATAGACTTATTCATTCTTTCTTCTACAGCTTTAATATCCATGTAATTGCCTCCTATTTAATTACAGTGCCTGTAACTTTGTGGTTAACTGATTTTTTAATAGCATCTTTCTCCGCCATATCAAAGACGAAACCTTCAATATTATTCTTTTTTAGTATTTTAGCAGCTGCTAAATCAATTACCTCTAACTTATTTTTAATTATATCATTGTAGCTTAATGTCTCATATCGCTTAGCGTTTGGATTTTTATTAGGATCACTATCATATACGCCATTAGTTCCGTTTTTTGCGAATAGAATAGCATCAGCTTTAATATCTGTAGCTCTTAAAGCACATGCAGTATCAGTTGAGAAGAATGGTTTTCCAGTTCCTCCACCAAATACACATACATAACCTTTCTTTAAATAGCTATTTGCTTTTTTAGGATCATAATTTAATACTTTGTTTACTGGGAAAGTAGTAAAAACAACGTTGTCTACTTTGTTCTTAGTTAAAGCAGCACCCAACATTTGAGCATTCATTACTGTAGCACACATGCCAATATAATCTGCTCTTTCTTGTTTAATACCTAAAGTTTTGAATTGTCTTCCTCGGCACATATTACCACCGCCAACAACAATTCCGACTTTTACTCCTTTTTTAACTAAAGCTTTAATTTGCTTAGCTAAATAGTCTAAAGTATCAATTGAAAAAGGAAATCCTTTTTCAGCAATAGCTTCACCAGATAGTTTTAATAGCACTGTATTGTACATAAATCCTCCTATAAAAAAGGACACAAAAATTGTGTCCTTTAATAATTAATTACGCATTCATTTGAGCAGCAACTTCTTCAGCGAAGTTATCTTGACGTTTTTCCATACCTTCGCCAACTTCATAACGTACGAATGTAGTTACAGAAGCGTTGTTCTCTTTTAATAATTGAGATACTTTCTTATTTGAATCTAAGAAATATTCTTGATCAATTAAGCACATATCCTTAAGAGCTTTAGATACTTTTCCTTCGATAGCACCCTTAATAACTTGTTCAGGCTTACCAGCGAATTTTTCATCGTTCTTAACGATTTCAGTTTGAACAGTTCTTTCATGTTCAACAACATCAGCAGGTAAATCAGCGCTTGAAACATATTGTGGGCTCATAGAAGCAATTTGCATTGCTAAGTGGTGAGCTAATTCATCATCGCCACCCTTAACAACTACTAGAGCAGTCTTAGCGCCACCCATATGAACGTATTCACCGAATAATTCATCAGCAGCTTTTTCAACAATTGCAAATCTTCTTAATACAATTTTTTCACCAATAGTAGCAGTAGCTTCGATGAATAAATCATTTAAAGTTTTTCCATCTACTGGTAATGCTAATGCTTCATCATTATTCTTTGCATTAGATGCAAGAATAGTTTTAGCAGCAGAATCTAATAGTTTTAAGAATTGATCATTCTTTGCAACGAAGTCTGTTTCAGAGTTAACTTCAACAAGACATGCTTTGTTACCGTCGATAATAACTTTTGTTAAACCTTCAGCAGCAATTCTTCCAGCTTTCTTAACTGATTTAGCAATACCTTTTTCTCTTAACCAGTCAATAGCTTTATCCATGTCGCCATCAGTAGCAGCAAGAGCGTTCTTGCAATCCATCATTCCAGCGCCAGTTTTTTCTCTTAAATCTTTAACTTGAGCAGCAGTAACAGCCATGATTATGCCTCCTCTACTTTTTCTTCAGAAGCTGGTTCAGCTTTTACTTCTTCAGCTGGTTTTGCTTCTTCTTTATCTTTTTTACCAATGTAACGTTTTTCAGAATTCTTGTTGAATCTTGGACGACGTCCATTATTTTCACGAGCTCTTTCTTCAGTTTTTGCTTTACGACGTTTTTCTTGTTCTTCAGCATGTTTTTCAACATTGATGATTACATCTTCCATAGTAATATCGTTTTCGATTTCACCTTCTTGGTAAGCGTCTTGAAGAATTCCGCCTTTAGCTTCAACGATAGCATCAGCTAATAAGCTCATCATTAATTTGATTGCTTTAATTGCATCATCATTTGCAGGAATTGGATAATCAACAAAAGCAGGATCGCAGTTTGTATCAGCTAAACCAAATACAGGAATGTGTAATTTCTTAGCTTCAAGAACTGCAGTCTTATCTTCTTTTGGATCAACTACAACGATAGCATCAGGAAGTTTTTTCATTTCCTTGATACCACCTAAGAAGTTCTCAAGTCTTTGAGCTTCTTTTCTGATTAATGCTATTTCTTTTTTAGGATAAACGTTTATAGTACCAGATGCTTCCATCTCGTTTATTTCGATTAATCTCTTAATTCTCTTTTGGATAGTTCTGAAGTTAGTTAATGTTCCACCTAACCATCTTTGGTTAATGTAGAATGAACCAGATCTAGTTGCTTCATCCAAAATAATTTGTTGAGCTTGCTTTTTAGTACCAACGAATAATACCTTACCGCCGTTTTCAGCAATCTCTTTTAATTTAGCGTATGCTCCGCCCAAAGCTTCTTTAGTTTTGTTTAGATCGATAATGTAAATACCATTCTTTGCACAATAGATAAATGGTTTGCATTTAGGATCCCATCTTCTAGTTTGATGACCAAAGTGAACACCATTCTCTAGAAGTTTACGCATTGAAACAAGTTCCATTTAAAAATTTCCTCTCTTTCCGTTTCGCCTCCACTACTTCAAACATCACTAAACTTTATTCAAGTCACGGAGTAATGAATTCATAGTGTGTGTATGCATAAATGCTTAATTATTTTAGCATATAATAAGCGTTTTTGGATTAAAAAAGTCATTTTTTAATGAAAAATGACTTCTTATAACTCTACTTCTTGTTCGTAGCCTTTTATAAGGAGCATTCTGTCCTTATATTCAGGTATTAATGATAAGAATTCATCCAATTCCTTTATTACTTCTAGACCTTTGTTACCGTCTTTATAGTGCATAGGAATAATATGTTTTGGATTAATATCTTTAATAATTTTTATAGCTTCCTTAGGTCCGATCGTATAGTGACCACCCGTTGGAATCATTATGGCATCAAGATTCATTAATTCATTTCTTAATGATTCATCTAAATCATGACCTAAATCACCAAAATGAGCGATTCTTTTTCCTTCACAAGATAATACTGTAATAGTATTGTTCCCTCTTAAGCTACCATTAGCATCATCGTGATAACAAGAAAGTTTCTTAACTTCAAAAGGATTATTGCTAGACTTAATTATTTTTACACCATCTATATAACAATGATCAAAATGTTCATGAGAACAAATTACTTCATTTGCCGACAAACAAACATCATCAAAACCATTTACGCCTTTATAAGGATCTAACACTATCGAATAATTATTACTTGTAACAGTAAAACAAGCATGTCCATGATATTTAATTTTCATGATTGTAATCTCCTAGCTGTATCTAATAGATCGTCATGTGTAATACTTCTTGGTTCAAATTTTATTAAACCAAACACTATATTAAAACATACACCCATCATTAACATTCCATACACCGTTCCAATACCAACTGGTCCTTTAATAATAATAGAAATGATAATTAATAATACTTTAATAATCATATCTACATATCCAATTTTTAGTTTTGGAAACTTCTTTCCAATAGCAACTAGTAAAGAATCTCTAGGACCACAAGATAAACCTGCTTTCATATATACGCTTGTTCCAAAAGCAATAATGAACATTCCAACAGTCAAATAAATTAAACCAACAATAATGCTACCTGGTTTAGTAATTGGTAAAACAATATATAAGATATCAATGAAAGTACCAGTAAGTAGCGCATCTAATATTGTGCCTATGCCAACTCTTTCTTTTAGAATAATATCAATAACTAAAATAGTTAAAGAAATACTAATATTAATTTTTCCATAACTAATTGAAGTTAGATTTGCTAAGCCCATTGTTAAACTATCCCAAGGAACTAAGCCAACATCAGCAACAAGCCCTAGGTATATACCTATAGAACAAATCATTAATCCGATTGTTGCTCTAATAATATTTTTTAGTAAATATTTAAAACTATTTTTCATATTTATTTTGAATGAGGATGAGCTTCATCTACTGTTTTCTTTAATCTATCATATGTTAAATGTGTATATAGTTGTGTTGTTGATAGGTTCTCATGTCCTAATAATTCTTGAACTGTTCTTAAATCAGCACCATTATCTAGTAAATGAGTTGCGAAAGAATGTCTTAACATATGAGGGTGTAAATTAAATGGTAAACCTGTTTTCTTTTGAACATCTTCTAATAATAATTGAACAGATCTTGGTGATATCTTATCGCCTCTAGTTGAAACAAATAGGTTTGGACAATTACTATTAGCATATGTATTTCTATATTTTGAAATATATAATTCAAATAATTCATCTAATCTGTTGTAATAAGGAACCATTCTTTCTTTGTTTCCTTTACCTATTACATATATAATCTTTTCTTTTCTATCAATCTTATCAATTAATAAATTACATGCTTCAGAAATACGCATGCCACATGCATAAATAGTTTCAATAATACATCTATTTCTTATATCGATTGGTTTATTTAAATCAAATGAATTTAATATTTGTTCAATTTGATCAAAAGTTAATACATCTGGTAAATGCTTATCAACGTGAACTTTCTTAAATAATAAGAAACTATTATGTGTGCAAACATGTGTTTCCATTAAATATCTATAGAAACTCCTTAATGCTGATAAATTTCTTGAATACGTTGAATTAGAAATCTTTCCTCTTGTAATCTTGCCACTTCTTAGTTCTGAAAGATAATCCATAGCAATTCGTTTATATACATCATTAAAATCAGTAATACCTTTCTCTTCTAGATAATTTATAAATCTAGCAATATCACGATAATAAGCATCAGCTGTTGCTGATGAACCAGTTCTTTTTGTATTGAAATATGCTATGAAGTTATCTAGTTGCTTCCACATAAGTTTTTCTTATATGCTTCTATTATATCTATTGACTTAGAAGCAATATAGCTTCTTTTATCTTTTTTATTACCATTGAAATCAGTTTTAATAATGCCGTAATTAGCATTCATAGGTACAAGCTTATCAATATGTTTATCAGAAATATACTCAGCCATAGCACCCATCATAGTTTCAGGGCTTAAACGATGCTTTATTTCTCCATTTAAATATTGATACATACAAAGTGCTGCATAAAGTCCGCTTCCTGCAGATTCTACATAACCTTCTACGCCAGATATTTGTCCAGCAATAAACACATTTGGATAATTGATAAATTGATAATTACTGTTTAATAATTTTGGAGAATTAATATATGTGTTTCTATGCATTTGACCATGTCTTACGATTTCAACATTCTTTAAAGCAGGAATTAATTTTAATATTCTATCTTGTTCAGGATAAGTTAAATGAGTTTGAAAGCCAACGATATTATATAAACTATCAATAGCGTTATCTTGTCTTAATTGAACAACCCCATAAGGTCTAATTCCATTATGTTCAAGACCAACAGGTTTCATAGGACCAAAAAGAAGAGTCTTCTTTCCTCTTTTTGCCATTTCTTCAAAAGGCATACAGCCTTCAAACAGTTTTAATTCATCCATTTGTTTAACATTAATAGTTTCAGCATTTATAAGTTCATCATAAAAAACATTAAACTCTTCTTCAGTTAATGGGCAATTAATATAATCGCCTTCATCATCTTTATAACGAGATTTATAATAAGCGCTATTAAAGTCAATAGATTCTTTTTTAACAATTGGAGCTATTGCGTCATAGAAATATAAATAGTCTTCTTGTCCACATAACTTAGTGATAGCTTTTGAAAGTTCTCCTTCAGTTAACGGACCAGAAGTAATAATTGTTGGAAGACTAGCATCAATTTCTTCAACAACTTTATTAATGACAGTTATATTTGGATTAGTTTTGATTTTGTTTGTAATGTATTCTGCAAATCCAACTCTATCAACTGCTAATGATGTTCCAGCTTCTACTTTACAAGCATCAGCAGCTTCCATTATTAAAGAATCTAAATGTCTCATCTCTTCTTTAAGTAAACCAACGCCATTTAATATATCGTTACTTCTTAAAGAATTAGAACAAATTAATTCTCCAAATAAATCCGTTTTAAAAGCCTCATGACGACGTAGAGGCTTTTGTTCATATAAATTAACTTTGATTCCTTTATTGGCTAATTGGTATGCGGCTTCAGATCCTGCAAGACCAGCTCCAATAATGTTAACTTCTTTCATTATTCTTCAGTTTTCTTTTTAGTCTTCTTTGTTGTAGCTTTTTTAGTTGTTTTCTTTGTAGTCTTCTTAGTAGACTTGCTATCCTTTTTAGCATAACGTTTAAACTTAGGTTCAATCTTTTCACCATCTAAAGTTTCCATATAGTTACACTTTGGATAAGTAGAACAGCCTACAAAGTAAGTTCCAAATCTTGATTTACGTTTAACAAGAGGATTACCGCACTCAGGGCAATTCTTTCCAACTTCTTCAGGTTTCTCTTTATCTTTAGCGTTTAATGCAGAAGTATATTTGCACTTAGGGAAATTTGAACAAGAAATAAACTTACCAAATCTACCAAATCTAATTAATAGGTCACCACCGCATTCTGGACAAGGTTCACCTACTTTTTCATAAGGAATTACTTCCATCTTTTCATATGCATCTAAAACAAGTGGAGTTAATTCATCATAGAATTTTCTTAAGTAAGCAACAGATTCTTTCTTACCATCAGCAATCTCATCAAGTCCCTCTTCCATTTGAGCAGTATATTTAACATTGATTATGCTAGAGAAATATTCTTTTAACTTTTGATCAGTTAATTTACCTTGATCAGTTGGGAAGAAATATTTAGTCTTACTAGATTCGCTTGCTCTTTTTAATTCAACATAATTACGCCAAATGATAGTTTCAATAATAGATGCGTAAGTAGATGGTCTACCTACTCCTTCTTCTTCTAAAGCTTTGATTAATTTAGCTTCTGTAAATCTAGAAGGTCCTTCAGTAAAATGTTGTTCTTTGTTAATTTCTTTAACATCAATCTTATCGCCAACTTTTAACGAAGGAAGAGTAACATCTTTTGATGAATCATAATCTTTATAAACTTTTAAGAAACCATCAAAAGTAACAACTGTTCCAGAACTTGTGAAGCCTAAATTATTAGACTTAAATGAATAAGCTGTTGTTTTTGTTTTAGCATCAGCCATTAAGCTTGCTAAAGCACGGCAATAGATTAGCTTATAAACTTTATATTGTTCAGATGTTAAATAAGGTTTAACAGATTCAGGATCATTAGTTAAATATGTAGGCCTAATAGCTTCGTGTGCATCTTGAGTATTTTCATCATTCTTAACACGATATACGCCTTTGTATTCTTGACCGTATTCTTTTTCAATCTTATCAAAAGCAGCAGCAACAAACTCTTTAGAAAGTCTAGTTGAATCAGAACGCATATAAGTAATTAAACCTACTGTTTCATCTTTTAACTTAACGCCTTCATATAGTCCTTGAGCAACGCTCATTGTACGTTTTGCAGAGTAACCAAGTTTTGTAGATGCTTCTTGTTGTAAAGTTGATGTGATAAATGGTAAATAGCTAGAACGATTCTTAGCTTTTTCAGAAATAACAACAAGCTCTAATTTCTTATCGCAAGCTTCTAGAATCTTATTAGCTTCTTCTTCATTTTTAATTTCAGCTTTAGCGCCATCAATCTTTGTTAAGTTAGCTTCTAAATCGCCTTTTAGTTTAGCTTTAATTGTCCAATATTCTTCAGGTACAAAAGCTTCAACTTCTTTTTCTCTATCACAAATCATTCTAAGAGCTATTGATTGAACTCTACCGGCAGATTTAGAATGGATTTTCTTTTGAAGTAATTTAGATAGTTTGAATCCGATTACTCTATCTAATATTCTTCTAGTCTCTTGAGATTTAACTAAGTTCATATCAATCTCACGAGGATTCTTTAACGCTTCTGTTACAGCATTCTTAGTAATTTCGTTAAATACTATACGATTGTTTTTATCTAATGGTAATTCTAAAACTTGAGCTAAATGCCAAGAAATAGCTTCTCCCTCTCTATCAGGGTCGGTTGCAAGATAAACAAAATCACATTCTTCAACGTCTTTTGTTAATTCTTTTACAACATCTTTTTTATCTTTTGAAATTTTATAAGTTGGAGCAAAATCATTATCAACATCTACACCTAGTCCTTCTTTACCAGTAGTAGCTAAGTCTCTAATATGACCTTTACTAGATACTACTTTGTATTCGCTTCCTAGATACTTTTCAATTGTTTTTGATTTTGCTGGTGATTCTACGATAACTAAATTTTTCATAACTTCACTTCCTAATTAAAGATTTAAACACATTTTATTTTAAGTTGTCAATTTTTAGCTCATTTGCTTCAAGAATTAAAGCGCCATCATTTATTAGCTTATTGTTGTAAACTCCTTGTTCATCAAATATAGAAAACGGCAATACTTTTACTTCTTTTTGTAGTTCTAGAGCCTCATTTATAGTAGTAACAGTGCCACTTCTTTCACTTGATTGCATTACATAAACTACATTAGATAATGCTGCAATTATTCTATTTCTAAATGGAAAATGATAACTTAATGGTTTAGTATTGTCCGGGTATTCGGACAAGATTAATCCTTGCGTTTGTAGCTTTTCAAATAGCTTTAAATTTTCTAAAGGATATACATAATTTATGCCACATCCTAGTATTCCGATGGAATAATCAGATACATCATGAGCTTTTCCATCAATTCCTTTAGCTAAACCTGAAACTATTATTTTATCCATGTTGTTTTTAACTAATAGTTCAGTTGCTTTTAAAGAATATTCGCATGGAATTCTAGATCCGACTATTCCAATCTTTTCTTTCTTTAACAAATCTAAATTACCTTTATAAAACAACACAAACGGCGGATAACGAAGTTGCCTTAGTTCTAAAGGATAATCATCATCAAAAATAGTTAAACAATTATCATCATTAATCTCATCAATTTCTTCATTATTTTTTATTGCTTTTAATATCCTAAAATATTTTCCTTGATATTTATAAGCTAGCCCTATAAGCTTTTCTCTATTTCCCATAACTTATTATTACGAAAAAAAATAGAAATTCCTATACTTTTTTAATAAAAATAAAAAGAACACAAATTGTGTTCTTATATCCACCATTCAGGTGTTAAATCTTTTAGTTTAATAACTTTATTGTTATCAAAGTCTAACATTATCTCGACTTCTTTATAATCATTAGGCATTAGTTGAACCATAAATTCTCTGCACGCTCCACAAGGTGCTCCAGTTTTGCCATCAGGCATAATTGCTAACACTCTTTTGATTTTATTTTCACCATATGTAATCATATTAAACATAGCATTTCTTTCAGCACACACACCTAATGTACAAGCAGTATCAACACATACCCCTGTATAAATTTTTCCAGATTCTGACTCTATTGCTGCAGCTACTCCACCTGCTTCAAAATAATCAGAAATCTTTCGATAATTTTGAACAGCTTTTGCAGCATCATATAATCTTTTCCAAATTTCTTCCATATTATCTCACCTTCTTATTCTTTACTGGCTTATAAGAGAAACGATAGAAATCTTTTATTACTCCATATTTCTCAATAAGCTCTAAATGTTTCTTTGTTGGATATCCTTTATGTTTATCTAATTCGTATTCTGGATATACTTTTGCATATTCATCCATTATTCTATCTCTTGTTACTTTCGCTAAGATACTAGCTGCAGCAATCGAAATAGATTTTGCATCACCTTTAATAATTGGTGTATTTAAATCATTATTAATTTTTACTGCATCAGTTAACACATTAGATACTTCATATTCATTAGATAGCTCTAGCATTGCACTTCTTGTAGCTTCTAATATATTAAGTTCATCAATAACTTTAGGTTCTACTATCTTAACTGAGAACCAAACAGCATCTTCTTTTATTACCTCAAATAATTCATCACGCTTTTTGGCAGTTAATTTTTTAGAATCATTAATAGCATCATTTTGATAGTTTATAGGTAATACACATGCTCCAACAACAAGCGGTCCACAAAGCGGTCCTCTTCCTGCTTCATCAATGCCCATTACTAGAAGATTATCTTTCCAAGCAAACTTTTCAAACGTATTTTCTAAACTCATAGTTTTTCGTAAGTGACTCTACCTAATTTATTAGATCTAATATCATTCAATACCATCTCACAAGCTTTAATATAATCTATCTTATTATCTTTTGCTAAACAATTTTTTGCTACACCAATTGAATATAATAAATCATCATCTTCTTCATTAATGTCATATCTACTATTTAATAAACCAGGATAATTCTTTTTTATAAGTTTTAATCCATAATTAGTTAATTCTTGTTTATCTAATATATCATCGTTAATTGAACCTAATAACGCTAATGTTTTTGCTTGATTTTGATTTTCAAACTTAGGCCATAAAACGCCAGGTGTATCAAGAAGCAATAAATCTTCATTAATATTAATCCAAGTTAATGTTTTAGTAACACCAGGTCTATTTTCAACTTTAGCTACTTTCTTTTTAACAATATTATTAATAAAAGTAGATTTACCAACGTTTGGTATACCGACAACAATAGCCTTTAAAACTTTTTTTCTAATACCTTTAGCTTTATATTTTTCGATCTTTTCTTTTAAGATATCCTGTACTTTATTAACAACAATTTTCTTTAAATCATCATGAGTAGAATTTACTAATATAGTATTTTCTTCTTTAAAATAATTAAGCCATAACTTATTTTGTGACTCATCTGCTAAATCAGCTTTGTTTAAAATTATTAGTCTAGGTTTGCCATTAAATAATTTATCAAAATTTGGATTATGGCTTGCCAAAGGCATCCTAGCATCTCTAAGTTCAATTACAATATCAACAAGTTTAACTGCCTCAGACATTTCTCTATTAGCTTTCGCCATATGTCCAGGGAACCATTGAATATCCGCCATTATTTAACTCCAAAATCCTTAAATGGATAAATAATAAAAATATTACATGCTTTAATTTGATTAGAAGTAAAACTTCCAACAATTCTTGAATCTTTTGATATTTCTCTATTATCACCCATTACAAAATATTCATCATCTTTTAATTCTTTAATAAAATCTTCAGTGATTGTATCTTCTAAATAATCTTCGTTATAAGAAACCCCATCAATATATAAAACATTATCTTTATATTCAATTGTTTCATTTGGTAAGCCAATTAATCTTTTAACAATTAATTTTTCGCCATTATCTACAACAACAATATCAAATCTTTCTAAATTATTTTTTCTTGAAATAATTGAGCTAAATCCTCTTTGGCCTTCATATAATGTAGGCTCCATTGATTTACCAACAACTTCTACTGGCATAATAATTAGTTTTACTAATATTAAAACTATTACTAAAGAAATTAGGAACACTTCAAGAATATCAGCAATAGATTTTAATATTTTCTTCATAATTTAATTATAATAAAAAGTCGCATATTGCGACTTTTTAAATTAACGTACTTCTTTAATACGAGCTGATTTACCAGCACGATCTCTTAAGTAATATAAACGAGATCTTCTAACTTTACCAGTTCTGATAATTTCTACCTTATCAACAAGTGGTGAATGGATTGGGAATGTTCTTTCAACACCTACACCATTAGATAATTTTCTAACTGTGAATGTTCTTCCAATTCCGCTTCCTTGAATACGAATGATTGTACCCTCATATGCTTGGATACGAGATTTGTCGCCTTCTTTGATTTTTACGTCAACTCTTACAAGCATACCTGGACGTAAGTCTGGTAAGTTGTCTTTCATTTGACTCTTTGTGATTTCATTTACTAAATTTAAATTCATGAGTCCTCTCCTTTTCAACAAAATTGTTAATTATCGTTCATAATCAATAATTGAAAAGCGGAACAATAATGCGTAACGCTTATATAGATTACCACAAAATGATGTTTAAAATCAAGTTTTTTAGCTTATTTATAGGCTTTCTATACTTTTATAGTTTTATTGGGTGCATCTTGCAAGCCATGTTTGATACTCTAGCTCAAGGGTGTCATTTAGCATTCTGTACTCTTGCTCATCAATATAGCCAAGATTTCTATAAACATATAAAGCGCCTAACACTTGTTGTTTACAATTATTCGCTAATTCTAGAGTCATAATTGAATTGTTGTTTAGAAAAGTCTCAGCAAATACATTGATAATATCTCTACTGGCTAGTTTATAGCCTTCATCAGTTCCACCTGTGACTTGGTCTAATTGTTCATCATTTAGTTCTTTTTTAGTGTCTGTCATGTTCTTTTGCCCCCGTTTGAAATAATATTCTACTA
>JAUNQJ010000040.1 GCA_030536265.1 Erysipelotrichaceae bacterium | reverse complement strand
TATAGCCATAATGAAAGTCAAATCCACATACTAATGATTTTAAATTTAATTTCTTTAAATATTTGTCGACAAATTCTTTTTTATCAATAGACATTACATCTTTATCAAATTCAATTATAATTACGCCTTTTATACCAAACTTTTCAAATAATTTTATTCTGGTATTTAAGGAATTAATATGTTTTGTTTTCTTATTAGAAATAATGTCAGCAGGATCAGGAAAGAAAGTAATTAAATAAGGCTCAACATTCAATTTATCTGCTAGCTCAACAGTTTTCTTTATTAAAGCTTGATGTCCTAAATGAACGCCATCAAAAAATCCGATACAAGATACATTATCAGGAATATTAATTGTTTCATTCTTCTTTATGTTATATTTTTTAATCAAAATAAACCTCTTACGCTTCTATAAACATCATTTTCTTTTCGATATATTGCTAGACAATTACTATCTTTATCAACTAGTAGTACTTCCATAGTATCAATATCTAGTTTTTGTGGTTTACCATCCTTAATAGCTTTAGGATCGTCCACTACATAAGTATAATATCTTTCTTTTAATACTTCATATAAACTGTGATTTTCTATTTTTCCATTTAGCGCATCATCAAGACTTGTTGCATCAGCTAAAGTAATCTTAGTTCTTCTAAGTTCTATTAAAGTACCAATTAGATCAAGTTTATCTAATATATCTTTAAGTAAAGATCTAACATAAGTACCACTAGAAACAAGGCATCTAAATGAGAATTCTTTTTCATTTATATCTAATAGTTCTAACTCAAATATCTCAACTTCTCTAGCCTTAAGCTCAACTTCCTTGCCTTCTCTTTGATACTCATATAGCTTTTTACCATTAACTTTTATAGCTGAAGTCATAGGTGGGAATTGATTATATTTACCTATAAAAGTACTAAATACTGATTCTATTTCGCTTCTTGAGGGCATTTTTAGGTCTTTTGAGGCCAAAATCTTGCCATCTATATCAAGTGTATCGGTTAATATACCTAGCTTACAAACCCCATAATATTCCTTTGTGTCGCTTAACAAAAATTGATTAGCTTTAGTAGCTTCATCATACAAAACTATCATTAAACCAGTAGCATTTGGATCTAAAGTACCAGTATGACCAATTTTGCTAGTTCCTAATACTTTCTTTAGTTTATTACATACACCAAAGGATGTAATACCTTTAGGCTTATCGATATATAGAATAGGCATACTTAAATTATATAATAGAGACATGTCTATTAAAAAAATACTATCAACAGTAAGAAAAGCAGATGAAATGTTTGAACTTATTGAAAATGGAGACAAGATTGGTGTTGGCATTTCAGGCGGTAAAGATTCATCTTTACTTTTATATGCTTTAAGGCTATATCAATATTTAGCAAAAAATTCATTAAACAAAGAATTCGAAATTATTGGTATACATATAAATATGAATTTTGGTGAAGACAATATAGAATCATTAGATTCGTTCTTAAAAGAAAATGATTGTCCATTTTATAAAGAAGATTCTAAGATTGCCGATATCTTAAACCTAAATAAGAAAAACGATGAAATACAATGTTCATTATGTTCAACGCTTAAAAAAGGAGCTGTAATTGAAGCGGCTAAAAAATTAGGTTGTAACAAAGTTGCATTTGCCCACCACGCAGATGACGCAATAGAAACATTGTTATTAAATATGATTTATGGAGGCAGAATAAATACTTTTGATCCTAAAATGTATTTAACTAATTCTGGTATTACTTTTATTAGACCGTTTGCATTAACATTCGAATCTGATATAGCTAAAACTTGTAAAGAATTAAACATCCCTATTATTAAATCAGGTTGCCCTAATGATGGTTTTACTAAGCGTCAAGAAATAAAAGAATTATTGCATTCCATCTATCATAAGTATCCTCAAAGCAAAGAAAATTTCTTATTATCACTATATAACGATGATAAAGTAAATTTGTATAAAGGCATTAAACAAAAATCAGATGATTAAAAGAGTATATCTAGAAATAACAGATGCATGTAATTTAGATTGTTCGTTTTGCACAAACAATAAAGGACAATCTTTTATGCCTGTAGATAATATAAAGATGTGTTTAGATCAAATTAAAGAAGTTACAAACTATGTATATTTACATGTATTAGGAGAACCCCTACTTCATCCTTACATTGAAGAAATATTAACTTATACTGATAATATTAATCTTAATGTTCAATTAGTAACAAACGGCACATTATTAAACAAACATTTAGATATCTTAAAACATAAATCTATTAGAAAACTATCAATTTCATTACATTCTATTAATAACATAGATATAGATAATAGTTATTTTGATTCTATTGATTATCTAATTAAGAATAATGAATCTAAAAACATTGAATTAAGATTTTATAATAATCAAAACTTAGATACTAAATTAACTAATTATTTAAATAAACTTAAAGATGAATATGGATTAAAAAATACACCAAAAGAAAATTCTTATAGATTAGTAGATAATGTCTATATCTATTATTCAAATATGTTTGATTGGCCAAATATAAATGATGACAATATTTCGAATAACGGAAAGTGTCATGGAGGTATTGACCAATTAGCAATTCTTCATAATCTAAAAGTTACACTTTGTTGTCTAGATCCGAAAGGACACAACGAAATTGGTGACTTAAGTAAAGAAACTTTAATAGATATTATTAACAAAGATGAATACAAAAAAGTATGTGACAACTTTAGAAATAATAAGTTAACATTTGAGTTATGTAAGAAATGTAAGTATAGGACTAGATTTAATAAATAAGGCAATGATTAATCATTGCCTTTATTGTGATATGCGTAGTTTAGAACAATAGAGCTTAATGAAGTTAATGATATTTCATCTAAGCCTTTATGTTTAATGTAATATGATTCAATGAATCTATCATCTAAATCATGATAATTCTGAGAAATTATTAAACTGTATGGTTCTTTAAACTTAATAGAGCTAAGTTCCCTTTTACCATCTCCAGTAAATGGATAAATTGTATAGTTATAATCTTTAAAATAATCATCAATATCATCGTACTTTTTAATATTTAAATGAAAGAATGAACCCATAGATGCTCTAATTACTTTAGGGTCAAATACATCAATATTAGAATTAACAATAACAACATCTTTAAAATCAAAAGAAACAGCAGATCTTAATATTGTTCCAAGTTCTCCAAGATTTTCAAAGCCATATAAAACAAGGTGTTTTTTAGTTTTTAAATTACTTTCATATTTATCAAAAATGCCAACACCATAACAATTTTCTTTTAACGATAATTTATCAATTATTAAATCATTTTCTTCTATTTCAATATTATGTTCATTGCATAAAGATAATAGTTTATCTAATTCTTTGTTCTTATTAGCTTTACTAGATAAATATACCTTTTTTACTTTACTAGGAACTTCTTTTAAAGCTTCAACAATTAAAGAAATGCCTAAAATGTAAGATGTTTTATCTAATTCAGAATATTTGTTCATAATTTAATTATACTTTAATAATTAGTAGAAAAAAGAGGCTTATGCCTCTTTAATCTTATATGTATCATTATCTAAATCAACAACGATTTTCTTACAAGCAGGATTTTCAATAACAAATCTTGCAAGCTTAGATTCAATCTCTCGTTGAATATGACGTTTCATAGGTCTAGCGCCATATGTTTCATCAAATCCATTATCAACGATTTTGTCTAATGCGTTACTAGAAATAGTTAGTTCAACATCATTTTCTTTCATTCTATTAATCAATTGAGTTAAGAATTTATTAGCGATATCTTTTATTACTTTCTTATCTAATGGATTAAAGATAATAATTTCATCAATTCTGTTTACAAATTCAGGTTTAAATGCATTCTTAACAACTTCGTTGTAAGCTTTTGTCTTTTTATCTAGATCTTTTTCAAAAGCAAATTCACTACCTAGGTTTGATGTCATAATGATTATTGTGTTTTTAAAATCTACTGTAACACCTTTTGAATCAGTAATTCTTCCATCATCTAGAATTTGAAGTAAGATATTAAATACATCAGGATGAGCTTTTTCAATTTCATCTAGCAAAACAATAGAATAAGGTTTTCTTCTTACAGCTTCAGTTAATTGACCGCCTTCTTCGTATCCTACATATCCTGGAGGAGCTCCTATTAATCTAGAAACAGAAAACTTCTCCATATATTCAGACATATCAATACGAACAATTTTGTTTTCATCATCAAATAATTGTTCAGCAAGCGCTTTTGCTACTTCAGTCTTACCTACTCCTGTTGGACCTAAGAATAAGAATGAGCCTATTGGTCTATTAGTATCTCCAATTTGAGCTTTATTTCTTAAGATTGCATTAGTTACAAGGTCTAGTGCTTCATCTTGTCCCATAACGCGTTTTGATAAGATTTCATCAAGTTTTAATAACTTTTCTCTTTCAGTAGATAGAAGTTTATTAACTTCGATATGAGTCCATTTTGCAACAACTTCAGCTATTTTTTCTTCATCAACTATATCAGATAACATTGAGTTTTCATTAACGTTTTGTGATTCGTTGATAAGCTTTTCTAAATTAGGAATTGTTTCATTTTGAAGTTTACTAGCCTTTTCCCAATCAGAATTTGTAATAGCATCATTTAATTCTAATTTACATTTCTCTAAATTGTTTTTAGCATTTTTTACTTCTTCTAATTGCTTCTTTTCTTTTTCCCATTTAGCTTTTAAATCAGCTTCTTTATTTTTTAATTCAGTCAATTCATTTTCAATATCGCTTAATCTTTCTTTTGCCTTTTCATCTTTATCTTCTTTAGCAAATGAAGCTTTTTCAATTTCAAGTAGACCTACTTTATGAGAGATTTCATATAATTCTTGAGGCATAGAATCCATTTCTACTCTAACCATTGCACAAGCCTCATCAATTAAATCGATTGCTTTATCTGGCAAGAATCTATCAGTAATATATCTATTTGATAATGTTGCAGCAGCAATAATTGCTTCATCTTTAATCTTCACGCCATGATGAGCTTCAAATCTATCTTTTAAACCTCTTAAGATCGAAATAGAATCTTCAACGCTTGGTTCATCTACAGTAACTTTTTGAAAACGTCTTTCAAGAGCGGCATCTTTTTCAATGTATTGACGATACTCATCAAAAGTTGTTGCACCAATGCACTTTAATTCTCCACGTGCTAACATTGGTTTTAATAAATTTGCAGCATCCATTGCACCATCAGTTTTTCCAGCGCCAACAAGATTATGTATTTCATCAATAAATAAAATTATTTGTCCATCTTTTTCTTTTACTTCTTTTAATACTGCCTTTAATCTTTCCTCAAACTCACCTCTATACTTTGCTCCCGCAATAAGAGCTCCCATATCAAGTTCGATTAAATCTTTATCTTTTAAGCCAAGAGGAACATCACCATTAAAGATTCTCCAAGCAAGTCCTTCAACGATTGCAGTTTTACCTACTCCTGGTTCGCCAATTAATACTGGATTGTTTTTTGTTTTACGTGATAGTATTTCTATTACTCTTCTAATTTCATCGTCTCTTCCAATAACTGGATCAACTTTTCCAGCTCTTACATCATCAACTATATTTCTTCCATACTTTTCAAGGGGATTTAAATTGTTTTCATCTTGTTGAGTATTAATCATAGTGTCACCTCTTTCTTCTTTTATAGCTTTTAATAAATCATTCTTACTAATTCCAATGTTCTTTTGTATTTCTTTTGAGAATGATGACTCGTTATAAATACATGAAATAAATAAATCAAATATACCTAAATATTTATCGCCATTTCTTTTAGAATTATCAAGTGCTTCACTATATGCTTGATATACATATGTGTTTAATGTTGGATCTTTTGATTTATCTAAAACAGATAATCTAGATATATAAGTGTCACATATGTTTCTTAATTTATTAATATTAATCTTTAATTTATCTAATATAGATTCAATATCATCGTTATCAAGAAATGCTTTTAATAAATGTTCAAGATTTAATTCAGGATTTCTATTATCCTTACAAATCATTAAAGCTTTCATTAATACTTCTTGAAGCTTCTCAGTCATTTCTTCTATGTTCATAGTTCTCCTTTCTAGCACACCAGCTCTTAGAGTGCTAATAAAAATGTTTTATTTAAGTAGGATTACTCCTACTTAAATTGTTTTTTAAATTTTTCAAATACAGATTCTTTCTTATTAGAAAGTTTTTCATATAATTCTTTTTCTTCACGTGATAACTTAGTTGGTATTTCTACTTTTAATTCAACATATTGATCACCACGAGTGCTAGTTCTAATAGAAGGAACTCCATATCCTTTTAATCTTAATTTTTGTCCAGGTTGAGAACCAGGAGGAATAACAAGCTCAACATCACCGTGGCATGTAGGAACATCAATCTTAGTTCCAAGAGTTGCATCTATTGATGAAATAGGAACTTGAATATAAATATCATTTCCTTGTCTTACAAAATATTTATGTGGTCTAACATTGATTTCAATATATAGATCACCATTGTCACCACCATTAGTTCCTCTTTCGCCATATCCAGATACTCTAACTTGTTGACCAGTAGAGATGCCTGCAGGAATTGAAACTTCAACTTGATCTTTTACACGGTGATAGCCTGAGCCACCACAATCAGGACACTTAACTTTTACTTTTTTACCTGTACCACCACAATCAGGACAAACTCCAACTTGGCTCATTACACCAAATGCAGTTCTAACTTGTTTATTAACATGTCCTGAACCATGACACGTACTACATGTTTCGATGTCTTTACTAGATCTAGCACCAGATCCTGCACAAGATTTACATTTCTTATCTACTGTGATGTTAATCATCTTATCTACGCCATGAACAGAATCTAGGAAATCAATTTCCATTTCCATATAACGATTCTCACCCTTCATTGGTCCTTGAGGTCTTGAACTTCTTCCTCCACCAAATGAAGAGAATCCACCAAATCCAGATCCACCCATGAATGAACTAAAGATATCGGAAATGTCTTCAAATCCACCCATATTAGAGAATCCACCAAATCCACCTTGTGAGCCAAACGCTCCATCCATACCAGCATGACCAAATTGATCATAAGTAGATTTCTTTTGTGGATCAGATAATACTTCGTACGCTTCGTTTATTTCTTTAAACTTTTCTTCTGCGCCTGCTTCTTTGTTTATATCAGGATGATACTTCTTAGCTAATTTTCTATAAGCCTTTTTTATCTCATCATCACTGGCGCCTTTAGATAAACCTAAGACTTCATAATAATCTCTTTTATCAGCCATTAGTTCATCCTCCTTTCGTGATTAGGTTGCTCATAAAATGAGCAACCATTTAATTATTCTTTTGCTTTAAAATCTGCATCAACTACATCATCGTTATTTGGTGCGCTATTAGCTTCGCCTGCGTTTGGTGTAGGCCCACCTTGTGCTCCTTGTTGTTGATACATTGCTTGAGCCATAGCTTGTGCAGCTTTTTCAAGTTCATCAAGCTTAGTTCTTAATGTGTCATAATCGTTATTATCAATTGCTTTTTGTAGCTCATCTCTTAAAGCTTTAACTTCTTTCTTTTGATCTTCAGTTACATTTGCATTTTCTTGATTCAAAGTATCATCGATTTGAATAATAAATTGTTCAGCTTTATTCTTTAATTCGATTTCTTCTTTTCTCTTATCATCTGCTTCTTTA
>JAUNQJ010000039.1 GCA_030536265.1 Erysipelotrichaceae bacterium | reverse complement strand
CGCTGGTCGTTCCGGCCTCCGATGCGGTACATATCCAAAGGATCATGGAAGCCGCCTATCGCTCCGGCGAGGAAATGAAAATACTGGAGGTATAACGCATAATATAAACATTCGCCAAGCAAAAAATACCTTCTTTAATAACTAAATCATTATCTTTTCTATTTGAAATCCATTTATTATTTTCAATAAAACTTTTTATATCATCTATTTCTAAAAGTTTTCCTATTGTTGTATATAAAAAAATATAATTTAAATCTTCGTTTATATATTGTTTATCTTCTTCTTCAACAATATTCCATTTTAATAATTCATTGAATGATTCATTTATTTCTTGGCTTAAGCATATTCCACTTTGATATGCTAATTTATTTAAATAGTCACTTATCAAATATGGTTTAAATGCCTTGCATGACATGCAGGTAAAAAGTAATAATATCACTGCAAGGCACTTAAAAACTTTTTTATTCCATGTTTGAAGCATTAGCTGTTATCGTTGATTCTAATGAATCATATGATTGAACAGTTAAGTCAAGAAATTTACAATAGTCTTCGATTGTTTCGCTTTCGATTACAAATCTATTAGCGAAAGTTTTAAATTTTGCCACAATAGTTTCAGCACCTTCTGATTGCCAAACACTGCTTAGATCATTCATCATATTTGTGATGTTTTTTAATACATCATCTAATTGAGCATTTAAGCTACGCATTTGACTGGCTGTATTGCTTACTTCAGGCATTGTTATTTTAATATGATCTGACATAATCTCTCCTTACTTTAGTCTTGATGTAGCATTGTATAGCTCATCTTGTGTTTCGCGGTATGCTCTTGCACTATTTCTTAAAAAATCAGAATAATGTGTCAAAATATTTGATATTTGTTTCAAATCATCTTGAAATGCTTTTATTTTGTTTGTAAAAGCGGTATTATCCTTTCCTTCCCATACGCTAGCCATTTTATCTACTTCAGCATATAGCTGATTATAGATTCTTTGATAATCATTATTAGATGATTCAACATTGCTAGCAGTATTCTCTAATCTACTTGGTTCTACTATAATTCTTTGCATATTTTCCCTCCTATCTTTTTATTACGAAAAAAATTGCAAATTCCTATAGTAAATGCAAAAAAGTATAAAAAAATTCCCTTTTTAATAACATAAAGGTAATAATTATTACGTTATTGCTATAGGGAATTTTCTATTATTTTATTTATTTAATATCTTTTAGGAAGGCTTTATATCCTTTGTATGCTTCATAGATATCAGCTTTAGAAGCTGTTTCATAACATGCATGCATATTTTGTACAGCAATACCAGCATCTAATACTTCCATATCTAGGTCTGCACAATACTTAGCGATAGTACCACCGCCACCTTGGTCAACTTTTCCTAGCTCTGAAGTTTGGAATGAAACTTTATTATCATCCATAACTTTTCTTACTTTTGCAATAAATTCAGGGTTAGCATCATTGCATCCGCTCTTGCCTCTAGCTCCTGTATATTTATTGAAACATAATCCTTTTCCAAAGAATGCTGCATTCTTCATTTCGTTTACTTGTGGATAATTTGGATCAAATGCTGCAGATACGTCACTTGATAACATAAATGAATTTCTTAATGTTCTTCTTAATGTTAGATCAGAATATTTACCCATCTTATCTAATACTTCAGCAATAGTATTTTCAAATGATCTTGATTCAGCACCAGTGTTTCCTTGGGAACCAACTTCTTCTTTATCAGTTAATATACAAACTGAAGTTCTATCAGGATTATTCATTTCTAAGATTGCTCTTAATGATGTGTAAGCACAAATTCTATCATCATGACCATAAGCCATAATCATAGATCTATCTAAGCCTAAATCTCTTGCATGTCCTGCAGGTACTAATTCAAGTTCAGCACTTACAAAATCATCTTCTTCAATTCCATATTCTTTTTTAAGAATATTTAAAATATTTTTCTTAACTAATTCTTCTCCTTCTTTTTTACCTTTTGCAGGAATAGAACCAGTTAAAGCATTTAAGTCTTCACCTTCAACAACTTTAGCACCAGTCTTTTGAAGTTGATCAGCTGATAAGTGTACTAATAAATCTGATACTTCTACAACTGGATCATTTTCTTTTTCACCAATTACGATATTTACAGTCTTACCATCTTTTTTACAAACTACACCATGAATTGATAAAGGATGTGCAACCCATTGATATTTTTTAATACCACCATAGTAATGTGTGTCTAATAATACTAAACCATTATCTTCGTATAGTGGGTGTTGTTTTAAATCAAGTCTAGGAGAATCTACGTGTGCTCCTAAAATATTTAAACCATTCTCTAAAGGTTTTTTACCAATAACAAATAAAGCTAATGCTTTTCCTCTATTATTGTAATAAACTTTATCTCCGGCTTTGATTGACTTAACGCTATTTAAATCTTTAAAACCAGCTTTCTTTGCTAAAACAATTGAAGTTTCAACTGATTCTCTTTCAGTTTTTGCATTATCTAAGAATTTCTTATAATCCTCAGAAAACTTCATTACATCTTTTGTATCCTTATATTTTTCCCAAGCAGTTTTCATATTACATGCCTCCAATACCTTAATTTTACAACATTTATTGTTTATTATCTGATAGTAATTGATAGACCTAATGCTTTTGTTATTTTTATTAAACTTGTAACACTAGCAACCGTTGCACTAGTTTCTATTCTTCCAATAGTTGATTGTGGCAAATCACATAGTTTTGCTAATTCTCTTTGAGACAATCCAAGTTTATTTCTTTTTACTATTAGTGGGGATATTAGTTTTACATATTCATCAATCTCATCAAAGTCTTTTGCTAATAATGGATTGTTCTTTTTTAATTCTTTTTCTAATGATTCATGATCAATTGCTAATGTTTTTCCTTTTTTATCCTTTATCATAATTTTTCCTCCTTAAATAATCATCTCTTCTTCTTTTTGCTTTGATTAATTCTCTCGTTGGAGTTTTTTTAGTTTTTTTCACAAATATTGATAATAGTATTGCAATATTACTATCAAGATAAAATAATATTCTTTGTTTTCCAGGCCTTAGTTCCCATATTCCATCCTCAATATGTTTTAACACATTCTCTGGAAGTGATAATCCCATACTCTCCAACATTTTTAATGATTGATAAATCCTCCCTAGCTTTATTCTGCTATCTTTGCTGTTTAATGATTTTTCATTAAGCTTTGTAATTTCTTCAATGATTTCTGATTTTCCATTTTTATCGCAATAATATTTATAGTCCAATTCTTTGCTCCTTTCTATGATAGCACACATGCTATCTTATGTTAATTGCTATTTCTCATATTCTTTATTACGAAAAAAAATCAAAAATCCTATACTATTTTATTTTTTTGAAAAAAATAACATATTAGGTATTAAAAAAGACTACATTGTAGTCTTTATCTTGTTAAATCTTTTACCCATTTATACTTAGAAAAATGATACATTGTCCAAGGAATCTTTCCAACTTCATCTAAGCATGTACATGCATATATCACTACTACTGGCCAATGGAATACATAAGTACCTAATGCGGCTAAAGGAAGAGCAATACACCACATAGTTACAAATAATGAATACATATCATACATTGTGTCACCACCTGCTGTTAATACACCATTTATTACTATAGTGTTTACATATCTTCCTATCATATATATAGACATTACTATCATCATTTGTTTTAAGTAATACTGTGCTTGTGGTGTAAGTTTTACTAATCTCATAGCAGCTGGAGTTACTATCATCATCAATAAAGAACATATTGCACCTAAAATAAACGCAATCTTTGCCATTCTCTTTCCATATAATTTACCCTTCTCAAGATTTGCAGAACCAAGTTCATTACCAACCATGATTCCACCACCTTGGGCAATTCCATCAGATGATGCACATATTAAATCTCTAATTACTGCTGTAATTGAATTTGCAGCTGCAGCATCTGTTCCTAAATGTCCCATAAAAGATGTGTATGAGGTAAATCCTATTCCCCATAATAAAGATGCACCCATTAAAGGAAACATACATTTAAGAAAATCTAATGTTAATAATTTATTGAATGATAATAATTTATTAAACTTTAATCTTAAATATGTTGGTCTATAAGACATTATTACAGCTAAACTAAATTCTATTATTCTTGCAATAACTGTTGCTAAAGCAGCTCCTTCAGCTGACATATTAAAATTAAAAATAAATATTGAATTTAATACTATATTAATTACTACTGCACTACAAGAAATAATAGCGGCAGTTTTAATATGATCAGATATACGAGTCATTGTAATAAAGCTTTGAGTTAATCCTGATATCAAATAAGCAAATGCTGTTATTCTTAAATACTTAACACCTATTTCGATAAGTACTTCTTCATTTGTGTATAACATCATTAATTGTCTTGGAAAGAAATAACAACCAACAAAAAACATAAAAGAAATAAAAGCAGTAAACCTAATACTTAATGCAAATATATCATCAATAGAATTTGTATCTTTCTTTCCCCAATATTGTGCACCAAGCAATGCAGTTGTGCTTATTGTTCCTGATAATACTAAGTTTTGTACAAACTGAATTTGTGAAGCAAGCGATACAGCAGCCATTGAATTTTGTTCAATACCACCAAGCATAAATGCATCAGCTGCTGAAACAGATGCAAACATAATCATTTGTAAGCATATTGGCAAAGCATGATTTAATAATGCTTTAATAAATGTTTTATCTTTTATAAAGTTATCTTTCATATCCTTATACTATTATAATAGAAAAAATAAAAAGCCTTTTAATAAGGCTTTAATATCTTATTGGAGCGCCTAGTGAGAATCGAACTCACAACCTATTGAATCGGAATCAAGCACTCTTTCCATTGAGCTATAGGCGCATTTAGTTGCTAGAACCAAATCCACCTGTCCGCACATTAGTTACTTCTTCTTCTTTTGCTGTATAGAATTTATAGAAAATTCCTTGAACAAATCTGTCACCTTTTTTAATTGTTACTTCTTTATCTCCTCTATTAACTAAAGCAACAATGATATGTCCTTCATTTAATGCACTATAATAATCAGCATCAATAATACCAACAGTGTTTGCCAAACAAATTTGATATTTAAAACCTAAAGAAGATCTAGGGAATATATTTAGTACATATCCTTCTTCAATATAGCATCTTATACCACTTGGAATTTTTATCATTTCACCTGGTTTTAATGTGAATTCTATAGGCGAAGTAAAATCATATCCAGCAGAACCCTTAGTAGCTCTAATTGGCAATACTATATCATCATAATAAGAACCTTCAATATTTAATAAATCTTTTAAATCTTTATTAAATTGGTCTTTTGAAACCTTCTCAAATCTAGCTATTTCCATAACAAAATCATAACACATTTATATTAATTAATGGTAAAATAGCCTTATAGCCGAAAGGAAATATATAAAAATGAAAATTACTAACTTAAATCCATTAATTGTGACTGATTCTCCAGAAGATATGCTTCCACTATATGTAAAAACTATGGGCTTCAAAATTACTCATAATCTTGAATTCCCAAAAGTTAACCTATTAGTGTTAGAAAAAGGAAAACAAAGAATCGATATCATTGTTGATGCTGACCCTAAGAAAAAGAAATTATTCACAAAAGAATTATATGCAGTAAGATTAAATGTAAGTGATTATGATAAAACTTGCAAAGAATTATTAGCTGGTGGCTGCAAGATATATATCGATACTGTAGAATTAAAATCTGCTAAATTCTGTCTATTAAAACAACCAAATGGTTTACTATTAGGCGTTATGCAACATAAAGCAGCAAAGAAAAAGCCTGCTAAGAAAGCAACTGCTAAGAAGAAATAATAATTAAGGCTCCTCATCGAGCCTTTTTTATTGGCTTGATAAAGAAAACTACTTATGATAACATTAATACGCGCCAAACTTAAAGGCACAAAACTTGGCATGAAGAAGTACTCAAGAGGCCGAAGAGGAGGCCCTGCTAAGGCCTTAGGTCGGGTTTCCGGCGCGAGGGTTCAAATCCCTCCTTCTTCGCCAGTTATATGCAGATGTAGTTCAATGGTAGAACGCGACCTTGCCAAGGTCGACACGAGGGTTCAATTCCCTTCATCTGCTCCAGAAAGCAACAAAAGCCCTTAAATAAAGGGCTTTTTTAATGCCTTGACACATTTGCCTCCACAATTTTGCCTCCATTTTTGATAAAAATAAAAGCCTTATTGCTAAGGCTTTGATTGTTTCTATAATATATCTAATAATTCATATACTTTACTTAATCTATATATGAATTCACATATTGCAAGGATAAGTCCAGCTATTGCCAATCCTTTTCCTTTTTCTCTACCATCTTTTGTCTTTCCTAATCCAACAGCAGAAAATACAATTCCTAATATAGAGTTGATTCCTAATAAATCTATACAACAACTTGCTAAAGCCAATACAAATCCAGCTATTGCAAATCCATTTGTTTTTTTATTGTTTTCTTCATATTCTATATTCTCATCTTCATCTACTGGTTTGCCACAATTACTGCAATACTTAACTCCTTCTGGAATTTCTTTACCACAATAGATACAATACTTCTTTTGATTACTATCAACTGTTTCTAAGTTTTCCATTAGTCATCCAAGTGTTCTATTGCATATTGTGCTTCTTCTGCAGTGAATTGTTCTCCATAACTTGATGTCAATTGGTCGTATATTCTGTCCTTTGACATACTCATACTATCTTGATAATTCTTTGCAGTTTTTAGTGCATTCTCATTCCAATCTGCTTGAATGTTATCAATTGCATATTGTGCTTCTTCTTTTGTGAATTGCTCACCATATTCTGATGTCAATTGGTCAAAGATTCTTTGTTTAGACATATGCATACTATCAGCATAGTTTTGTCCAGTTTTCAATGCATTCTCATTCCAATCTGCTTTGATATGTTCCATTGCATATTCAGCTGCGTCTGCTGGGAATTGCTCACCATATTCTGATGTCAATTGGTCGTATATTCTGTCCTTTGACATATGCATAGAATCGCAATACTGTTGTGCTTTCTTTAATGCATTCTTATATTCCTTAGAAGGCTCAACTCCTAATGAATAAACTACTTTAACCTTATCACCTTGATAAGCTTTCCCATTAGCTTCTATACTTTGGCTTACAAATTCGCCATCTGCCACATCATTTGAATACTCTTGTTCAATAGAGATTTCTATTTTATTTTCTTTTCCCCAATTATAAATCTCATCAGATGTCATTGAACTAAAGTCAGCTACAACTACTTCTACTTTTGGCTCACTTTCTTTCTTGCTTGGTGTATTTGTTGATGATGAACTTCCACTGTCATCACCTCCACCTAATAAACTTCCAATAATTCCTACTACTAATAATCCAACCAGTATTTTCCACCAAAGCCCACTCTTTTGTTTCTTTTGGCAGTTTGGACAATACTTTGCTTTTGCAGGGATTTCTGTTTTGCAATACTTACAAATTTTTGTTTTGTCTTTAGCCATAATTAAATCTCCTTATTTTCCTATATTTTACCGGTTTTTCCGGTATATCTCAATATATTCATTGCCAACTTATAACATTTTCTTAGGGATTATACTATGATTTATCAAAGAATTAAAAACCTTAGAGAAGACAATGATTTAACACAAAAAGACATTTGTAGTATCTTGCATTGCTCACAACAAGTTTATAGTGATTATGAACTTGGAAAGCTTGATATTCCCACAGATGTCTTAATAAAACTCGCAAAATTCTATAATGTTTCTACAGACTATTTGTTAAATCTTAAAGATTCCAAATAGTCTTTTTATTTATTTAATAAAGAAAGATATT
>JAUNQJ010000038.1:1364-7992 GCA_030536265.1 Erysipelotrichaceae bacterium | reverse complement strand
TAGTTTGAACACCTTGTCTTAAAATATTATCTGCTTCTTTAAATGCATCTTGCATTGGAATCTTACCAATGATTGATAATAATTTGTTATTAGATACAACGATAATTGAATCAGTGTATTGTTTTAATTGTTCTAGGCCAACTGAAGCTTGGTCACTTCTTCTTCTACCTTCAAAATCAAACGGAGTAGTAACAACGCCAACTGTTAAAGCGCCCATCTCATGAGCTACTTTAGCAAATATAGGTGCGGCACCAGTACCTGTTCCTCCGCCTTCACCGCAAGCGATGAAAACCATATCAGAACCATTCATTGCTTGTCTAATATCTTCTTCAGATTCTAAAGCTGCTTTGTTACCAACTTCTGGTGAACCACCAGCTCCTAAACCTTTAGTAGTGTTTTTACCAAGTAATAATTTATTTTGACACTTAGATTGATTTAAAGATTGTAAATCAGTGTTGCATACATAAAATTCAACACCTTTTACGCCATCATTAACCATACGGTTAACAGCATTACATCCAGCACCACCGATGCCAAATACTTTAATTCTTGCTACTTGATTGTACTCTGGTTTAATTGTCATATCATACCTCCTCGTCACGATAAAGTTCGAACATTTTCTTAATTTTAGTCGTGATTGATTCTCCTTCTATATCAACTTTCTTTTGATCAACTGTTTGATCATATTCAGCTATATCCACACAAGATACATTTAATTCATTTAACATAGCTTTCTCTTTATAAACAAAGAACGAGCCAAATGCGGCGCATAAAGATGCATCTCTTACGCCAATAGTATCAGGATAATAGTTTCTAACATCACATCCACTCTTATCTTTTAATTCATTTACAAGTGTTTCCATCTTAGATCCTTCACCAACAACAAAGAATGAAGTTGGACCAGAATCAATTATAGGTTTACACATTGTAAGTAATTTATCTAAATAAGAATTAAGTGGTTCTTTAACACATTCAGATAATTCAGAAACAGTAATTGAATGATTTACTTGATTATCATCATTCCATGCAAACACTGAATCATCTTTATAATTAGTTTCATAATCAACATTAAATTTAACTAAACGATCTATATTCTCTTTTGGTAAATGGAATTTGTTATATACGGCATTAGATAGATTTGATAAGCCATCATAAATAATTTCAGTAGAAACAAGTTTACCTTTAGATAGTAATGACATAAATGTATGTTCATTACCAATATCTAATAAAATTGTATTTGAATTTAAAGATTGTTCTAATAATACTGCTTCTTTACAAATTGAATAATTATTTAATGTAATATCTAATACTTCAAGTCCAGCATCACTAACTGCTTTAACGTATTCATAACATAATGACTTATCAGCGCATAATAAATCAATATCAACTAATACTTCATCACAAATTTCTTTTTCAGGAAGTCTACGAGTTGCGATACCGTTAACATAATACTTAACAACTGCGGCATTTACTATCATGCTGTTAACATCAACTTTAGCTTTTAAAGAACTAGAAATAGCTTTAGCTATATCTTTCTTTGATAATATTCCACCATTTGGAACTACGGATACTCTTAATGGATATCTAGTAAAATTAACTGCAGGTAAAACAAGTATAACCTTTTTAATTGATGCTCCAATTTTAGTAGATGTATGTTCAATTGATTTAGATATAACTTCAACAACACGGTCATAATCATTAATCTTAAAATCAAGAATACCATCCATCTTAACTTTATCTGTACGGATTATATTAAAACGAGTATTAAAATACTCGCCAACTACGATTTGTAATTCGTTTTCGTCTATAAATAAAGAAGCATAAACCTGCTTTAATGTATTGCCCATACACAATAATAATAACATAATTGACCTAAAATCGCATAAAATGGGCCCTAAAAAATTGCATTTTAATAAGCTATTATGCTATTATTAATAAGCATTGAAATTAAAGGAAGGAGCTTATAGTATGGCAAGAGTTTGTGCAATCACTGGCAAAGGTCCAATGTCTGGTAACAATCGTTCTCACTCTCTTCATGCAACAAGAAGAAAATGGGGCGTTAACCTTCAAAATGTAACTATTATGGTTGATGGCAAACCTAAAAAAGTTCGCGTTTCAGCTAGAGCATTAAAGACATTAAAAGGAAAAGCTAAAGCTGCTTAATCAATATAGTTAATAGAAAAGTTATTTAATAGATAACTTTTTTTATTGCATTTAAAAACACTCTAACGAGTGTTTTAATTTGTTGAATTTCTAAGTTTTTCAATGTTGCTTTCGATGTCACCGTTAAACACAAACGAGCCAGCCACAAGTACATCAGCGCCCTTTGCATTTAGATCATGCGCATTCTTATCATTAACTCCACCATCTACTTCAATTAAATAATTTAAATTATTATTAAGTTTATAATTTTTTAAATACTCTACTTTATTTAATGAATTATGCATAAACTCTTGTCCGCCGTAACCAGGTTCGACAGACATAATTAATACTAAATCAACTTCTTTTAATAATGGTTCAATTAATTCAACTGGTGTACCAGGATTAATAGAAATACCAGCTTTAAGATATTTAGATTTAATATAAGTAATTAATACATTGCACTTATCAAGATCACCATTAAGAGCTTCATAATGGAATGTAATACCATCAGCTCCTGCATCAGCAAATACGTCTGTGTAATAGAATGGATCACTAACCATAATATGTACATCTAAAAATAAAGATGTACACTTTCTAAAATCTTTAAAAAGTTTTGGTCCAAAAGAAAGATTAGGAACAAAATGTCCATCCATAACATCAAAGTGTAACCATTCACAGTTTTCGTTTAATGTTGAAAGTTGTTCAGAAAATTTTGAATAATCTAAAGATAATACTGATGGAGCAATTATCATAGTATCCTCCTAATCATCATAGTAATATAAAGTAACAACAGAATCATCTGACTTAACATATAGACTTCCCTCTTCTGGTTCAACCTTACAAACCGTACCAGCTTTATATCTATTTAAATCAGAATCAGATAATTCATCTTTATCAATTAATTTAGATTCAACATTGAATCCTTGATCTTCTAATAGTTCGATAGCGCTATCTAATTTGCTTCCAAGTAATTCAGCAGGAATATTCATAGTAGATGGATAAGAAACTTTAAACACAATCTTATTAGTTAAACTTGGATCATATTTATCACCAGCTAGTATTCCTGATTGAGAAACAATAGTTCCTGATTGCTTATTGTCATCTTCAATAGCGTTGATCTTAACAGTAATATTAGTTGCCGCAAAAATAGCTTGAACATCTTCAATATTTTTGCCAACATAATCAGGCATAATTGAATACAATCCATCTGATACAGTTAATTTAACTTTTGTGCCCTTTGCTAAATCTGAGCCAGGATTAGGAACAACTTCAACAACTATTCCTTCTAAAATATCATCAGTTAAAACATGCTCAACAGGATAATCAACTTCTATGCCAGCAGCATCTAATGCATCTAATGCTGAAGCAAATCTTAATCCTTCAATTTCAGGAACTTTTATATTTTTAGAATTATTACCTGAGAATGCGCCAGATAAAAGTAACATAATAACTATTGCGATTACTGAAATTAAGGAAATAGAAACAATTAATAATGTAGAGAATCCCTTATGCACTCCATTAATAAACTTTCCATCTTTTTTAGCATCAGCAGAAATATTATAGTCGCTAGTCTTGTTTACTTTTTTAGTGTTAACTTTTTGTTCTAAAGGTTTAACATTTCCCTTTATTTCATCTAGACAAATGTTTAAGTCTTTAATCATTAAAGCTATATTTTCATATCTATCTTTTGTTTCTTTTGCAGTAGCTTTAGCTAAAACATTAACGATAGATTGAGAGATTTGAGGATTAAACTTTCTAACATCAGGAATTTGATTTTTAATATGCATTAACGCAATTTGAACAGGAGTGTCTGCTTTAAAAGGAACATCACCGGTTAATAGTTCGTAGAAAACAATACCTAAAGAATATATATCTGATTGCATTGAAGCAGCTCCTCCTTTAGCAAGTTCAGGAGCTAAATAATGAACAGATCCTAATACAGAATCTTTTGAAGTAAGTTGCATTGAATTATTCAACATTGCAATACCAAAATCAGCAAGTTTAATTGTTCCATCATCTTTAATTAGAACATTTTGAGATTTTATATCTCTATGTATTAATCCATTTTTATGAGCTTCCATTAATGCGCCAGCAAGTTGTTTTGTCATCCAAACTGCTTCACGTGGTGGAATAGCACCTCTTCTTTGAATTAATTGTTTAAGCGTAAAACCTTTAACATATTCCATTACAATATAATGTTGATTATCATCTTCGCCAACATCATATATATCAACAATATTAGGATGAGAAATCTTTGTAGAGGCATTAGCTTCTCTATTAAATCTTTCTAGTGAAATTGGATCACTAGACATATCAGCTTTTAATACTTTAATAGCAACTTCTCTATTAAGAATAGTATCAAGAGCAAGATAAACATCAGCCATGCCACCATGACCAATAGTTTTAATAACTTCATATCTATTTGCAATCAACTTACTCATTTACTATCAACAACGATAATAGTTATATTATCGTATCCTCCATTTAATAAAGCTTTCTTTAATAATAAATTGCATTTATCTTCAGACGATTTTGTTGAATCAATCATAATCTCTTTTAAATCATCTGGATCAATATAGTTATATAATCCATCAGAGCATATTAAATAAGAATCCATTTCTTGAATCTTATGTATATCAGCTTCTACTTTATCCCATACTCCTAGTGCTCTAATTAAATAGTGACGTCTTGGATGAGTTAAGGATTCTTCATAAGTAATTTCACCTTTAGCAATCATATCGTTAACTAAAGTATGATCAGTAGTTAATCTAAATTCTTTACTATCAGCAAAACCGTATACTCTAGAGTCACCAATATTAATGCTTAATATTCCTTTATCAGTAATTAGAATGCCTGTTAAAGTTGTACCCATTCCAGTGTATTCTTTATATTTAATTGATAATTTATATATTTCGTCATTACAAGCATCAATGCTGTACTTTAAATATTCTGTTGCTTGAGCAAGCGAAGTAAAACCTTCATTCTCTTTAAAATTATTCAAAAAATGTTTAACAGCTTCGCCAGAAGCAACATCTCCAGCTTTTCCTCCACCAATGCCATCACATACTAAAGCTAAAAAATCCCCATTCTTATTATTAACAGCACAATAAGAATCTTGGTTCTTTTCTCTTTTTAGTCCTACATCAGTTAAACAATAATAGTTCATTTTAATATTTCTTTAGCTCTTAATTGGCCACAAGCTGCATCAATATCAGTACCTCTTTTTTGTCTAAGAGTAACAGCAACGCCTTCTTTTTTAAGCATATCATAAAATCTTAAGGCTTTCTCGTCATTAACTGATTGATACTCATTTTCTTCAACCTCATTATAAGGAATAAGATTAATATATGCGTTTAAGCCTTTAATAAGCTTCTTAATAGCTTTTGCATCTTCTTCTCTATCATTCACATCATTTAACAATAAATACTCAAAAGTAATTCTTCTATTGTTTAATTCAGAATAGTATTTGATAGCGCTCATTAATTTATCAAGATTATATGCTTTATTAATAGGCATAAGTTTATTTCTAAGTTCATCAGTTGCAGCATGAAGTGATACCGCAAGATTATATTGAACGTTTTCTTTAGCAAATCTTTCTATCATTGGTACAAGGCCACATGTTGAAATAGAAATATGACGAGAACCAATAGCTAAGCCAAATGGGTCGTTAACAATAGCTAAAGCTTTCATTAAATTATCATAGTTATCAAAAGGTTCTCCAGTACCCATAACAACGATATTACCAAGTCTAAGATTTTGTTTATCTAATTCTTCTTGAAGCATCAATATTTGAAGAACAATCTCGCCAGACTGTAGGTCTCTTTGTTTCTTTAATAAGCCTGAGGCGCAGAAACTACATCCCATATTGCATCCTACTTGAGAAGAAATACATGCTGAATAGCCATAATCAAAATGCATTAATACTGATTCAATTAGAGATCCATCATGCAGCTCAAATAAGAACTTAATAGTTCCATCCTTAGATTTTTGAGATTTCACTATATTAAGTCTAGAAATACATAGTTCATCCTTTAAAGTTTCAATTAAATCCTTAGATAAATCACTCATTAAATCAAAATCATGAATTCTTTTCTCATAAAGCCACTTAAAAACTTGTTTAGCTTTATAAGGTTTTAGGCCTTTTTCAACAAAATAATTTTCTAAGTCCTTTAATGAATAGTCATAAATATAATTCATAAAATAATTATACCTTCTTTAATAATGCCTCAAAGAATAAATCCCCATCCAAATTTAATACAGTTTTCTTTCTAATTAATTTAAAATCAGAATGCTCATTTAAAAAAGCGTCAACCTGTTTGTCATTTTCTTTCTTATTTAATGTACAAGTACTATATAGAATATAACCATCATCATTCACAATCTTACTAGCACTTTCAAGAATTCCCTTTTGAATAACTTGAAGCTCATCTAAACTTTGAGGTGTAATATGAAATTTAATATCGTTTCTTCTTCCTATTACCCCAAG
>JAUNQJ010000038.1:0-1354 GCA_030536265.1 Erysipelotrichaceae bacterium | reverse complement strand
CCTGAGCAAGGAACATCTAATAGAATCTTGTCAAACTTAATATCAAAATATTCATGAAGCTTAGTAGCATCAATATTTGAAAAATGAATATCTTTATATCCTAAATTTTCTGCACGATCTTTAATTAAATTCACACGTTTCTCATTTAAGTCATTAGCATAAGCGTTATAAGATTCAATATAATCTAATGCATTAAATAATTTAGAGCCAGGAGCGCTACACGCATCTAAAAATAAATCATCTTTCTTAAATGGAAATTCTTCAATCAATGTAGAAGCGTTGTAGTCTTGAACATAGAAATACCCTTCTTTAAATTCTTTAGTATTAATCAAATTAGAATTAGAAGTAAATACTTTGTTATCTAACCAATCAATATCTAAGTTATTTAAGATACTAGCATCTACTTTTTTATTATTAATATGGTAATAAACTTTAGGTATACGATGATAATTATTTAATATGATATTAAGTTCATCTTTAGAATACTGTTTAGACAATAATTTATAAATCCACTCGGGAATTGAATACTTAATATATTCTTCAGTTGGTTCAATTAACTTATTAACTTTATGTAAAATAGCATTTAAAAATTTCTTATCAAATTCACTTTCGCCTAATTCAACATATTCATTATTAACAACATAATCTTTTTCGTTTAAAAAGAATCTTTCATATAAAGCCATAGTTAAAATTACATTATTTCTTTTGGTAATGGTTTTATATAAATCTTTAAACTGATAACTTAAATAATCATAATTCTTTAATACACCATTAACTAGATTTGTTATGAAAGCTCTTTGAATTGGTTTAACTTTCTCTAATTCGGATCTCATTAAAAGATTAGTATAACTACTATCGTTTATTGTTTTATAAATAATTTTAAAAGCTATTCTTCTTTGCATACTATTCCAAATATAAAGGATCTATATCAATTTTAATCTTAGATAATTTTGAATTCTTCAAATACTCATCCATTATTGACCATACACAATCTAAAAGAGTTTTAATATTCTTATCTAATAGTAAAATCCTTATACGATTTAAATTATTTATCTTTGTTAAAGATATTGGATTGAACTTCTTTATTTCATATTCTTCTAATTTGTTATTTAAATAATCAACTGATAAATTAAGTCTATTAGTATTTATATCAGAAATAATAATTTCCATAATATGTGAATATGGTGGATACATCATCTTACTTCTGTAATTCATTTCAATATTATAGAAGTATTCATAATCCTGGCTTAAAACTGATTTTAAAACATAATGTTCAGGATTGAATGCTTGAATAATAACATTACCTTCTGTATCAGCTCTTCCGCTTCTACCAGATGCTTGCATTAATAAATCA
>JAUNQJ010000037.1 GCA_030536265.1 Erysipelotrichaceae bacterium | reverse complement strand
TATGCTATTTCAGAAACTCAAAAGTTTGGACATGTTACTTATTTCTGGAATGGAAATAGATCTGAAAAATTCTCAGATGCATTAGAAACTTGGGAAGAAGTGCCAAGTGATGTAATCCCATTTGATCAAAGACCTTGGATGAAATCTGCAGAAGTTACTGATAAATTAATTGCTGCTATTGAATCTAATGAATATGCATTCTTAAGATGTAATTATCCAAACGGTGATATGGTAGGCCATACTGGAAGCTATGATGCCACAATAATTGGCGTAGAATCAGTAGATTTAGCTCTAGCTAGAGTAAAAGCGGCATGTGATAAAGTAGGGGCAATCTTAATTGTTACTGCAGACCACGGAAACGCTGATGAAATGTATGATAAAAGAAAGAAGGAAGATGACCCAATCAAGCCTAAAACTTCTCATACATTAGCAAAAGTACCATTCATCATCTATAATGCTGACGTTAAGATTAAAAATGGCGAGTTTGGTTTAAGTAATATTGCTGCTACAGTATTTAAACTATTAGGCTTAGAAGTTCCAGCTTCTTGGAATGAATCAATTATCTAAAAAACAAAAAAAAGCATCGCTAAGCGATGTTTTTATAATCTTTAATAAATGTATCTACGTTTTCTTTTGTTGTGGCCCATGATGTTACAAATCTTACTGCTGTGTGTTTATCATCAATTACGCCCCAATTTTCAAATACATATTTCTTTCTTAATTTTTTAATCACTTCATTATCTAAGATAACAAATATTTGATTAGTTGTTGTGTTTGAGAAGAATTTAGTTTTTGTATCCTTAAAACATTTTCTAAGTTTTTCAGCCATTTCATTGGCATGCTTCGCTAAGTCAAAGTATAGATTGCCTTCAAAGAATTTATAGAAACTAATTCCTTCAGTTCTGTGTTTCGCTAACATGAATCCTTTATTTTTAAGATTATATCTAAAGTCTTTCTTTAAAGCATCGTTTCTAATAACCATTGCTTCACCTAGCAATGCGCCATTTTTTGTTCCACCGATATAGAATAGGTCACATAACTTATTGATATCTGCTAATGTTAAATCGTTATTTTTAGCAGTTAAAGCACTACCAAGTCTTGCTCCATCCATATATAAATATAAGCCAAGCTTTTTACAAACTTTTGAAATTGCAGTTAATTCTTTTTTAGTGTAAATAGTACCAATTTCTGTTGAGTTAGCAATAAACACTAGGGCAGGCTTAACCATGTGTTCATCAGGATGAGCTTTATAAACTTTTTCAATAGAGGCAGGAGTAAGTTTACCATCAACGCTTTCTGCAACTAAACATTTGTGCCCTGTATTTTCTATAGCTCCTGTTTCGTGAACATTAATGTGACCAGTAGCTGCACATATTACGCCTTCATAATCTTTTAATAATGAACAAGCTAAGATATTACAAGGTGTTCCACCAGGAACAAAATGAACATCTACCTTATCATCTTTTACAGCTTTTTTAATATATTTAGCTGCCTTTAGACAATAAGGATCTTTTCCATAACCTGTTGCTTGAGAATAATTTGTTTTTGTTAATTCATCTAGAATCTCTTTACAAGTACCTTCAGAATAATCGTTTTCAAAACTAATCATTGTATTTACCTCTTATTTCATAACCCATTATAATATAGGAAAGAGGTACGAATATGAAAAAGATTGATGTTAAAGATTTTGTTTTAAATCCATATACAAAAATAGCTAAAGAATGGATGCTTATTACAGCTGGTACTAGTAAAGATTCATACAACACAATGACTGCTTCTTGGGGTCACTTAGGTTCTATTTGGGGACATGGCGGAGGTAAGCCAACTGCTGTAATTTATATTAGACCTCAAAGATATACTAAGAAATTTGTTGAAGAAAACGACTATTTCTCATTATCGTTCTTTGATGAAGAATATAAAAACGATTTAAGTTATTTAGGATCTCATTCTGGTAAAGATGAAGATAAAGTGGCTAAAACAAAATTAACACCATCTTTCAATGATAAAGCAGCTTATTTTAATGAAGCTAATATGGTGCTTATTTGTAAGAAACTATATAAACAAGATATTAAAGAAGAAAACTTTATTGATAAGAGTGTAATTGAAGAGAATTATCCATTAAAAGATTTCCACACAATGTATATTGGTGAAATTGAAGAAATATATATTAAAGATTAAAAAAGATTGGTTTTATACCAATCTTTTTAGTTCAGAGATAAATACTTTACGATACTTTTTAGTTCTATTAGGTTTAAACTTTGTATTCATGATTCCATATTGTTTTACAGTAGACTTAACAATGCTTCTTCTAGTTAACTTAGTATTACGATAATCTTTAATTGCTGATACTATAACAATAAGGATAAAGAACAAGAATCCAAATAGTGGTAAAGAATTATCTATTGTGTACTTAATCTTAGCCACTTTTTCATTAATATCATTAATACCTTGTTTAATATCGCCAGTTGTAGTTGTTATTTCGTTTATTGTCTTAACTAATGGCTTAATAGTTACGATAAGAACTATTAAAGTAATTAGTATTATAAGTGCTAATAAATAATAAACATATTTAATATATGAATTAATAATCACTAAAGTATTCATGGCTTAATTATACATCCTTTTGAACAGTTTCTTTTCCAACACAAATTGGTTTAATACCAGAAGTTATCTCCGCTATCTTATCTATTAAAGAATCATTACTAGAAAGGTAAGTATATTTAACTTTTTCATCATATTCCTTATTAATATGAATAGCTTCTTTATTAATAAGATAATCTACTTTATTAGCCAAATCATATGATAAAGATAATTCATATTTTGGGTAAGTAACATCTTCAACAAGCTTAGCTATTTTTAATGCATCGCTAACTGCAGAACCATAAGCTCTAATAAGACCACCAGCTCCAAGTTTAATGCCGCCAAAGTATCTAACAACTAAACAAGCAGTATTGTTAAGATTAGATTTTTCCAAAACATTTAATATCGGAACTCCAGCTGTGCCAGCAGGTTCTCCATCATCAGAAGATCTTTTAATATTGTCGCTAATAAAGCCGCTACATACATGAGATGCATCATAATGTTTCTTTTTAATTTCTTTTAAAAACTCTTTATATTCTTCCTCGTTAAAACAAGGCCTTAAGTAGGCGATAAAACGAGACTTCTCTATTATTAATGTGTTATTAACTTCTTCCTTTATATACATACAATAATTCTACCAAATAATGTGCTAAAATATGGTGGTTGAGTGTGGGGTATATATGATCGAGAGAAGAACATTAGAAGACGTATTAAATGATTTAAAAGAAGCTGAAAAAGAATATAAAGAAAAATGCTTGATGTATGGCATTACAGAAAAGCGTAAAAGAAAGAAAGATGGTGAAGAAGAGGAAGAACTTCTAGAAGGCGAAAACATTGAAAACGAAGAAACGGGCGAAAATGCCGAGCTTCCTAATGAAACACCAATCGAAGAAATAACAGAAAACACTGAAGAGATTAGTGAAAACTAATCTCTTTTTTAACTTGTGCATTTTTTAACAAGTTAATAATCATAAATGATATAATTTTAATTGTTTACGGAGGATAAATAAAATGGCAAAAAAATTAGTGTCTGATTTAGACGTTAAAGGGAAGAAAGTCATCGTTAGAGTTGACTTTAACGTTCCACACAAGGGAGATGTAATCACTGACGATAACAGAATCGTCGCTGCATTACCAACAATCAAGTACTTATTAGAAAATAACGCAAAGGTTATTCTTCTATCTCACTTAGGAAAGATTGACTACAAGAAAACAGAAGAAGAAATTGAAGCAGCTAAGAAGAAAAACTGCATGTGTATCGTAGCAGATAAACTTCAAGAATACTTACCTAATAACAAAGTTACATTTGTTAAGACTACTAGAGGTGAAGAACTTGAAAATGCTATCGCTAACATGAATGAAGGCGAAGTAGTATTGATGCAAAATACACGTTATGAAAAGGGCGAATCAAAGAATGATCCAGATCTTGGTAAATACTGGGCTTCATTAGGTGATTTATTCGTTGAAGATGCATTTGGTTCAGTTCATAGAGCTCATGCTTCTACAGTTGGTATCCCATCTCAACTTCCAAGCGCTGCTGGTTACTTAGTAGAAAAAGAATTAAAATTCTTAGGCGACGCAGTTGAAAATCCAGTTAGACCATTTGTTGGTATTCTAGGTGGAGCTAAAGTTGCTGATAAATTAAAAGTTATTTCTAACTTACTAGAAAAATGTGACACACTTATCATCGGTGGTGGTATGGCATTCACATTCTTAAAGGCTCAAGGTTATGAAGTTGGTAAATCATTAGTTGATGATGAACAATTAGAATACTGCAAAGAAATGATGGAAAAGGCAAAGACATTAGGCAAGAAATTATTATTACCTGTTGATACAGTAATTGCTGATGCTTTCCCTGATCCAATCGATGGACCTATCGCTACTTCAGTAGTAGATTCAACTGCTATTCCAGCTGATAAAGAAGGTCTTGATATTGGCCCTAAGACTGCAGAATTATTCGCAAGCGAAGTTAAAGCTGCTAAGACTGTAGTATGGAATGGACCTATGGGTGTATTTGAAAATCCTACTCTAGCTGAAGGAACTAATAAAGTTGCTAAAGCTTTAGCAGAATGTGATGGTACAACTATTATTGGTGGTGGTGATTCTGCTGCTGCTATTAAACAATTAGGTTATGCTGATAAAGTATCACACGTTTCAACTGGTGGTGGTGCTTCTCTAGAATTCTTAGAAGGAAATGGTCTACCAGGTGTAGATATCATTAGCGAGAAATAATTATGAGAAAACCTATTATTGTTGGAAACTGGAAAATGAACAAAACTTGTGCTGAAGCAAAAGACTTCATTAGCCAAGTTGATCCTTATATTAATGGTATTGATTCTTGTACTTATGGTGTTGGTGCTCCATTTACTGCATTAAGCACTTGCACAGAAAATGCCCACAACTTAGTTATTGCTGCTGAAAATTGCCATTTTGAAGATAACGGTGCATTTACTGGCGAAGTATCAATTCCAATGTTAAAGGAATTAAATGTAACACATTGTATTATCGGTCATAGTGAAAGAAGAACTTACTATGCTGAAAGTGATGAATCAGTTAATAAGAAGATTAAAAAATTATTAGATGCTGATATTACTCCAATCGTATGTATTGGTGAAACAGAGGCTCAATACGATAAAGGTGAAACATTAGATGTATTAAAGAAACAATTACACGGTGGATTTGAAGGCCTATGTGAAAAATGTGTTTCTAAAATCGTTATTGCTTATGAACCTATTTGGGCAATCGGCACTGGCAAATCTGCTAACATGGAAATCGCTGAAAACTGCTGTAAAGCAATTAGAGAAGAGATTAGAAGTATGTTAGGGGATGTAGCTGCTGATGCAGTTAGAATTCAATATGGTGGATCTGTAAAACCTGAAAATATTAAAGATTATATGGCTCAACCCGATATTGATGGCGCTCTAATTGGTGGTGCCTCTTTAAAAGTTGATTCATTCAAAGCAATCATTGATGCTACTAAATAAATAAACTAATGGCTCAGTAATGAGCCATTATTTATATCAATTTATGAAAATATTTTCATAAATAAGAAAAATTTTTTCATAAACTATGTAAATTTTCACAATATTTTCACATTAATATATATAATAGAAAGTGTAGAGATAAGTGTTTTCATTTTTAATCCTTCTAGCAATAAAAGATAAATAGGGCGAAAGTCCTATTTTCTTTATGTATAATATACTCATGGCCCCGTAGTCTAATGGATAAAATAGCCCCCTCCTAAGGGGTAGCTACAGGTTCGATTCCTGTCGGGGCCGCCATTATTTATGAATATTCAATTAAGAATAAAGAATTCTGATAACACAGAAATAATAAATGTTGAAAATGTTGATGATATCAACTGTTTTGAATATGAAGATTCTTATGGTGCTAATAATAAATTAACTATCTTAGATAATGGCATAAGTGTTATTAGAAAAGCTGATAGTCATGACAGCGAAATACTATTAAAGACAAATGAAAATTCTTTCGTATCTATAAAAACCAATGAGGGAATTATGAAATTTGATGCAAAAGTACTTGCATTTGAAAGAAATAATGATATTATTACACTTGTCTATAAAGTAAATGAAGACGAAAATAGTATAGAAATAAAAATTGTGGGAGCAAGTATATGACAAAATCAATGACCGATGCCGCATACGACATTATGTCTAATAAAAAAAGAGCAGTTCAATTTGCCAAACTATGGGCCGAAGTATCAAAGGTTACTGGTGCAGGCAATGATAAGGTTGCTCAATTCTATTCCGACTTAACACTTGATGGTCGTTTTGCAGCACTTAAAGATAACAAATGGGATTTAAAGACAAGAAGAAAATTTTCTGAATCTCACATCGATATGAAAAAGATTGATTATGAAGATGTTGATGAAAGTGATTATGATCCAGATGGACTTCAAGATTTAAATCCTAGTGAAGAGGACACATACTAAGATAAGCGATATGCTTATCTTTTTTTGATACAATATTAATATGAAATATGTTTTATTTGATTTTAATGGAACAATAGTAAACGATGTCGCTTTATCATTAGAAGCAATTAATGATACTGCAAAGAAATACTTAAATAGAGGAGAAATCTTTTTAGATGAATATAAAGAAGTATTTACTTTTCCAGTAAAAGCATATTATGAAAGATTAGGATTTGATTTTAATTCACTTAATTGGGAAGAAGTAGGCAAGAACTGGTTTGATTATTATCAAAATCATAAAGAAAAAGCTACACTTCACGAAGGCATTATTGATTTACTTATTGATAATCATAATAAAGGTTATAAAAATATAGTGTTAAGTGCTTCTAAAAAAGATCTATTGATTGATCAATTAAAAGAGCTTGAAGTATATGACTATTTTGATGAGGTTCTTGGAATTGATGATATATATGCTTCAAGTAAATTACCAATTGGCTTAAAGTTTATTGAAGATAAAGACCCAAAAGATTGTGTATTGATAGGTGATTCTGAGCACGATAAAGCTGTAGGTGATGCTATGGGCATTGAAACAATACTAGTGGCAAATGGACATGAGTCTAAAGCTAGATTAGTAAAAATATGTGATAGAGTATACGATAGTATTAAAGAGGTGAAATTATGAGAATAGGTCAATCTCAAGATGTTCATAAATTAGTAGAAGGAAGAGATTTAGTAATAGGCGGTGTTAAGATTCCTTATGAAAAAGGATTATTAGGACATAGCGACGCCGATGTGCTGTTGCACGCAATTATTGAATCGATTATTGGAGCAATGGGCTTAAAAGATATTGGTACTCATTTCTCTGACAAGGATCCTCAATATGAAGGCATTTCATCTTTAAAGCTTCTTGAAGAAACATATAAACTAATGGATAAAGAAGGTTATAAGATTGTTAATGTAGATTCGTTGATAATAATAGAAAAACCAAAGATGGCTCCATACATTGATGAAATGAGAAACAATATTGCAAAGTACTTACATACTGATGTTAAAAATATTAATGTTAAAGCAACATGTATGGAAGGACTTGGAATGGTAGGAAAAGGAGAAGGGGCAATAGCACAAAGTGTTTGTCTAATAGATAATAAATAATGAAGAATATTAAAATATCAAAAACATTACTATTTACTCTTGCAGGTGGAGTACTTCCACTACTATTTGTCTATATTATTAAATCTAATAGATTATCTTTTATTGGATCTAATCTAATATTAGGATTAACATTAGCACTTCTAATAATAATATGTGCTTATGCTGTAGGATTTAGATTTATTAAATTAAACAAACAAGAAAAGATTGCAAACATTATCTTAGGAACAATCTTATATACAATAATATTCGCTTGTTTCATTATCTTTGTAATTAAACCAGAAGACTTTAAAATATTTGATTTAATATTTACTGGTTATTATGGAGTAATTGCTAGTATCATCGCTATCTTTACTAGAGA
>JAUNQJ010000036.1 GCA_030536265.1 Erysipelotrichaceae bacterium | reverse complement strand
TATAAAGATGATATGTATACATTTGATGTTGAAGATGGAACATATGCAATTAAACCAATGAACTGTCCAGGTGCTATTCTTGTTTATAACAATGGTTTACATTCTTATAAAGAATTACCATTAAGATATTCGGAACTAGGACATGTTCATAGATATGAAGCATCAGGTGCTTTAAGTGGTTTATTTAGAGTAAGAGGATTTACTCAAGATGATGCTCATATATTATTAATGGAATCTCAAATTGGAGATGAAGTTGCTAGAATTCTAGAATTATATGACTATATTTATTCAATCTTTGGATTAAATTACTCAATTGAATTATCTACTAGACCTGAAAGTTTTATTGGTGATGTAGCTGTATGGGATGAAGCTGAAAAAGCATTAGAGAAAGCTTGTCTAGCTACAGGTCATAGTTTCAAAATTAATCCAGGTGACGGTGCGTTCTATGGACCAAAACTTGATTTCAAATTAACTGATTCACTTGGAAGAATTTGGCAATGTGGTACTGTTCAATTAGATATGCAATTACCAGGAAGATTTAATTGTACATATATTGCAGAAGATGGTACTAAGAAAACTCCTGTTATGATTCATAGAGCTTGCTTTGGGTCTCTTGAAAGATTTATTGGTATCTTAATTGAAAACTATGCTGGTGTATTCCCATTATGGTTAGCACCTAGACAAATTTGCATTATTCCTGTTAACGGTGAAGTTCATGGCGAATATTGCAAAGCTCTACTTGCTAAGTTAAAAGAAGCTGGTTTTAAAGCTGAACTTGATGATCGTAACGAAAAGCTTGGATATCGTATGAGAGAAGCTCAAATTGCTAAGATTCCTGTTACATTAGTAATTGGTGATAATGAAATGAATTCAAATTCTGTAAACATGAGAAGACATGGCCAAGAAGGTCAAGAATCTATGAGTGTTGATGAATTAATTTCTAAGTTATCTAAAGAAATAAAGGAAATGAAATAGGTATTATTTTTATGAAAACTAAAGAAGAACTTAATCAAATTAAGAAAGAAATTGATGATTTATCTAATAAACTAAAGGAATTAAGCGAAGATGAATTAAAAGAAGTTACTGGTGGTGAGTATATAGATGTTGACCACTTTAACACTTGGGAAGTTATACCTACAATTACAGGATGTAAGTTTGAAGGTAACAAGTCTTCAAGTACTGGTGGCGCAATATATTATGAAGATCAAAACAATAATAAGTAACAATAAAAAAAGCATCTAGGAAATCCTAGATGCTTTTTTTGTTATTTAAGTTTTTCAATTAACTCATCTGCTGAGATATTTTCAGCTTCTTGAGCAGTACGATGCTTTAATTCAATCATACGATCAGGAGCACCTCTACCAACTGTTACTCTATATGGAATACCAATTAGTTCAGCATCGTTGAATTTTACACCAGGTCTTTCATCTCTATCATCTAACATACATTCAATTCCTGCTGCATTTAGCTTTTCATATAATTCATTTGCTAATGCGTTTTGTGTTTCATCTTTGCTAGACATTGTTAAGATGATTACTTTATATGGAGCAATATTTTCTGGCCATACAATTCCTTTATCATCATGATTTTGTTCAACTACAGCAGCCATTGTTCTTCCTAAGCCTATACCATATGATCCCATCCAAACAAGTTCTTCTTTATTATCACTTGTTAGATATGTTAGGTTCATGGCTTTAGAATATTTAGTTCCTAGTTTAAATGTGTTACCAACTTCAATGCCTTTAGTGAATTTAAGTGGTTTACCACATTTAGGACATAAGTCACCATCTTTACAATTAACGAAGTCTCCAACATTTGATGTATCGAAGTCAGAAGGGTTAGCGTTAATGTAATGATATCCTTGTTTATTAGCTCCAATCACGAAGTTGTTCATTGTTAATACTTCTTTATCTACATAGTATTTAACATTTAATCCAACTGGACCTGTAAATCCAGGAACTGCGTTTGATGTAGCGATTAATGCATCATCAGCAAAACCTATTTCTTGTCCTTTTAAGTACTTTAATACTTTTGTTTCGTTTAAATCTCTTGTTCCTTTAATGAAGAAGATAGCTAAGTTACCATCAACATTCATTAACATTGCTTTAACTGAATTTTCAGGATCAACTTTTAAGAAGTTACATACATCTTCAATAGATTCAACGTTTGGTGTAGATACTTCTTCTAATTTCTTTATTTCAGTTACTTTTTCTTTTGCAGGAGGTACAACTTCTGATACTTCCATATTTGAAGAATAGCCACAATCATCACAATAGATTATGTTATCTTCGCCAATTGGTGAAATTGCTTGGAATTCTTCAGATAATAGACCACCCATAATACCTGTATCAGCTTTAACTATTCTATAATCTAAGCCAATTTCATCAAACGATTTCTTATATGCATCAAACATCTTTTTGTATGAAACATCTAATCCATTTTCATCGGCATCAAATGAGTAAGCATCTTTCATGACGAATTCTTTTACTCTAATTAGACCGAATCTAGCACGAGGTTCATCTCTATACTTTGTTTGGAATTGATATAGATTGAAAGGCATGTCTTTGTATGATCTGATTTTGCTACTTGCAGCAGCAGCGAATAATTCTTCATGAGTTGGGCCTAAGACAAAGTCATGTGCGTTTCTGTCTTTTAATTTGAAGATAGAAGGGCCAAATCCTTGTAGTCTGCCTGAATCTTCATAGTATTCACTAGCAATTAGTGCAGGCATTTTAACTTCTTGAGCACCAGTTTCGTTCATGTTCTTACGAATGATAGCTTCTAATTTGTTTTGAACTCTTAAACCTAAAGGAAGCATCATGTATACACCGGCAGAAGTTTTCTTAATGTATCCAGCTTTAACTAATAGATTTCCGCTAATTGAATCTTCATCTCTAGCGTCTTCTCTAAGTGTATAAAAATAACTATTTTTTAATTTCATAATATTCACACTTTCCAAGCAAATTATAGCATATTATTAGGCTTTTTTAGGGTTTCTGTGCTATGATATTTTTAATAAAGAGGTGTCTATATGGCTAAATTTTTTAAAGAAGAATCTAGAACTTTTAATGATTATTTAATTGTACCTGGTTATTCAGGAAGCGACTGCATTCCTGAAAGAGTTAATTTAACTACTCCTTTAACAAGATTTAAAAAAGGAAAAAAATCTGATATCGAATTAAAGCTACCTATGATAAGTGCTATCATGCAATCTGTTTCTGACGATAAGATGGCTATTGCGCTTGCTAAAGAAGGTGGCTTAAGTTTTATTTACGGCTCACAATCTATTGAAGATGAAGCTGCAATGGTTGCCAGAGTAAAAGCATATAAAGCTGGATTTGTTATTTCAGATTCAAATATTAAGCCTGATCAAACATTAGGTGAACTAGTTGAAATTATTGAAAAGACTGGTCACTCAACAGTAGCTGTTACTGATGATGGAAGTTCTCATGGAAAGCTAGTTGGTCTAATTACTTCAAGAGATTATCGTTTATCTAAAGTTAAAATGGATGAACTTGTATCTAAATATATGACACCTATTAATAAACTAATTGTAGCTGATGCAAGTAAAGATTTATCTGAATGTAATGATATTATTTGGGACCATAAATTAAATTGTCTTCCTGTAGTAGATGAAGAAGGTAATTTAGTTTATATGGTATTTAGAAAAGATTATGATTCTCATAAAGATAACCCTAATGAATTATTAGATGCTCACAAACGTTATTTAGTTGGTGCTGGTATTAATACTAGAGACTATAAAGAAAGAGTTCCAGCTTTAGTTAAAGCAGGCGTTGATGTATTATGTATTGATTCTTCAGAAGGATTCTCAGAGTTTCAAAAAGACACTATTACTTGGATTAAAAAGACATATAAAAACAAAATTAAAGTTGGCGCAGGAAACGTAGTTGATAAAGATGGATTTAATTTCTTAGCTGATGCTGGTGCTGATTTTATTAAGATTGGTATTGGTGGCGGATCTATCTGTATTACTAGGGAAACTAAAGGTATTGGTAGAGGTCAAGCTACTGCTGTTATAGAAGTTGCTCAAGCTCGTGATGAATACTTTAAGAAAAAGGGTGAATATGTTCCTATTTGTTCTGATGGCGGTATCGTATTTGATCATCACGTTACTTTAGCATTAGGAATGGGTGCTGACTTTGTAATGCTTGGTAGATACTTTGCAAGATTTGAAGAATCTCCAACAAATAAAGTATTAGTAAATGGTTCGTACTATAAAGAATATTGGGGCGAAGGTTCAAACCGTGCTCGTAACTGGCAAAGATATGATTTAGGTGGAAAGAAAGGACTTAAGTTTGAAGAAGGTGTTGATTCTTATGTTCCTTATGCTGGTACACTTCATGATAATGTTGCTGTTACTATTGCTAAAGTTAAATCAACAATGTGCAACTGTGGTTGTTTAAATCTAAAAGACTTTAGAAAAAATGTGCGCTTCACAACAGTATCTTCAACTTCAATTGTTGAAGGTGGCGCACACGATGTTATCGTTAAGAATTCTAATATTAATAAAGATCTATAATAAATTATTTGTATTCTTAAAATGTAATTTTGCTACTTGATTTAGTTTGTCGATGCCGTATTTATTTACAAAATGTTTTGCATCTTCATCTACTTCACTTGAAGCACCTTTATGGAAGAACATGTCATACTTATTAGACATTTCTTCCATTTTTTTAATGAAAGCATATCTAGCAATAACTGATGCAACAGCTACAGCAGGGTATTTACTTTCAGCTTTAGTTTCAAAAATTAAACCATGATATACATCTTTTTCATCTTTTAGATATTCATAGTAGTTACTTTCACCACAAAAATCATCAATATAAGCAGCGCTAGGAACTTTGTATCCTTTACTTTTTAAGTTTAAATATGCCTGATTATGCATTTTAGCTTTAATCATATTTAGATTATTTGTTTCATGAACTTTATTGTATTTTTCATTATCTAATATTAATAAAGAGTGGTTTACTTTATTCATTAATTCTTCACCAATCTTAATAATTGTTTCATCATCCATCTTCTTAGAATCTGTAATATGATACTTATCAATTAATTCCTTATCGCTTTCTTCTAAAATGCATGCACATACTACAACAGGTCCAAAATAATCACCAGTACCAACTTCATCTGATCCTGCTTGTCTAACAAATTTTGTATCAATAAAACTTGATCCATAGAATATTGCATCTTCTCCTTGGAATACAACTTGACCAGATTTATATATAGAAATAGTTAAACCATCTTTTTGAATAAAGGTATCTATATATTCGTTAGGATTATTTTTGATATATTCCTTAAAAGTATTTTTAATGCTATCTATTTTTTCTTTTGTTAATTTAATTGAAATATTACTCATGAACCTAGTTTATCATATCTAGATAATTAACCTTATTTTTTCTATAATTTATATGTATGAATATTCCTAATAACTTATTTATTATTGTTGATATATTAGTAGCAGTAATTTTACTGTTTTGTATTATAAAAGGTGTTATTAATGGCTTCGTGTTTGAATTAATTAACATTGTTTTTTTAGCAGCAACTTGTTTTATTGCGTATCTAGTTTCACCAATTCTTGCTATTAAGGCACAAATATTAGATTTGGCATCAGAAAATGAATTGGCAGATAAAGTTGTTGATACTTTCAATATTAATATTACTGTTAATACTGTTTTATGGTTTGTCATTATTGTTCTTGTGTTAAACCTTATATTTATGATTGTTAAACCATTATTTAAAACTGTATCTAAGATTCCGGTTATTGGATCAGTTAATAGAATTCTTGGTGGTTTAATTGGTGGACTTAGAGGATTTGTTATTTGTTTATTTATATCTGTTTTAATTACTATGCCTGTCATTAAAAATGGTAAAGAGGTTAAAGAAGCTAGTGTATTAAGATATGCAGATGATATAACTGATTATGCTACTAAGTTTATTGTTAAAAATGTTAATTTAGATAATATTAAACAAGAAGTTGATGACTTTGATGTTGATAAAGCAAGAAATGATTTATTAACTTGGTTAATAGATCAAGGTGTTCTTGATGAATAATTATTCTGAAATAGATTTAAATAGAGTAAAAGAGAATGTATCTAAATATGCTGCTATTGAAGATAGCAAATCTTTTATTTTAAATGAAGAAGTTTCGTTTAATCCTATAAAGATTAAAAGAAATTTATTGGAAACTAGTGAGTTATTAGCATTAATTAGAAAAGATATCTTTATTTCTTTTGATGGTATTAATAATATTAATGATATATTTGTTAAGTGTAAGAAAGAAATACCATTAAACGCTATTGAAGCAAGTTTAGTATTAAGTTTTCATAACCACTGTAAACGTATTAAAGATATATTAAATACAATTGATGGTGAATTATCTATAAAAGATTATTCTGATTCTATTTGTTTAAATAATAGTATGGCTGATGCTATCTTTAAGGTTGTTGATACAAACGGAAATATTAAGGAAGATGCATCTGAAAAATTAAAGTCTATTATTGAAAGTATTGAATCTAATGATAAAGCGCTTTATGATGCTGCTCACACTTTTATTACACGTCATACTAATTCGCTTCAAGAACCTACAACATATTTTAGAAACAATAGAGTTACATTCTTAATAAAGAATTCTGATAAGAACAAATTTAATGGTTTTACTTATGGAACATCTGCTTCTGGTATGGCAAGTTATGTTGAACCTGAAGTATTAGTTAATTTAAATAGTAATCATATTTCTTATGAACAAGATAAAGAAGAAGAGATAGCAAGACTTTTAATGAATTTAACTTATTTAATTGGTGAAAATGCTGATGATTATATGAATAACTATGATTCATTAATTAAATTAAATGTCGCTTATGCTAAAGCTATGTATGGCTTTAAGAATCTTGGAATAATTGGTGAATTAAATAATGATGAACTTTATATAAAAGATGTATGTCATCCTTTGATTGATAGTGACCAGGTTGTTTCTAATACTTATCGTTTAGCTAATCCTTATAAAGGAATTGTTATTTCAGGTACTAATACTGGTGGTAAAACTGTTGGCTTAAAAGCTATTGGCTTATCAGTATTAATGACTTATTTAGGAATTCCTGTAATAGCAAGTGAAGCAAAGATACCTTTATACGATAATGTTTATGTTGATATAGATGATAATCAATCTATTTCTAATTCTTTAAGTACTTTTAGTGCTCATATTTCAAATATTAATTACATTTTAAATAACGCTACTAATAAATCATTAATTCTAATTGATGAATTAATATCTGGAACAGATCCTAAAGAAGCTCAAGCTATATCTTTAGCGATTTTAAATAAGATTGAATCTTTAAATTCAAATTTTGTTATTACTACTCACTATGATGATATTAAAAACTATGCTTATGATAATGATTCAATACTTTTATCATCAGTTGGATTTGATAACGAAGAATTAAAACCTACTTATAAATATATTGAGAATTCAGTAGGTGCTAGTAATGCTCTTGAAATAGCAAAAAGATATTTTGATGATAAGAGTTTAATTGATTTCGCAAAAGAAGTAGTTAAAAAAGCAAATAGTAAACAAGATGAATTAATGAATAAGTTATCTAAAGAAATTGAAGATAATGAGAAGCTTAAACAAGAAGTCATTAATAAGGTTAATGAAAATAACAAATTAAAAGAAGAATTAACTAATAAGTTAAATACTTTTGAAAATGAAAAAGCTCTATTAAAGATAAAGTATGAAGATGAATTAAATAACTATATTGAAGATATTAAAGATAAAGCATTGGATAAATTAGATTCTATCGTTGAAAAGAAACAAGTTAATGTTGTTAAAGAAATTGAAGATTTAAAAGTTAACTTTGTTAAAGAAGATGTTAATTATGAAGTTGGTGATAATGTTAAAGTGGGTGAAGGCGATAGAATTGGCACAATTACATATATTAATAACGATAAAGTTGAAGTTAATGTAAATGGTTTATCTATTAAGACAACAATTGATAATTTAACAAAAATGCCAAAACTAG
>JAUNQJ010000095.1 GCA_030536265.1 Erysipelotrichaceae bacterium | reverse complement strand
TTTTGATCAACCGATATTCCATCAGCAAAAAAAAGCGGAGCTTTATTATCTATTTTCAATACTTTTGCTTCATCTTCTGAAGCGTAAGTAACATTAATATGTTCAACACCTGAAGTTTGGATAGCATCATAGTATTCGCCAAATAATTTATCCATCGATGCTTTTTCATTATAATGCTTTAAAAAATCAGGATATTTTTCGGCATTAATATAAGCAGTTTCTATAGTACAAGGAACATCGTTAATAACACGATATCTAATAATCTCAAATATTTTAGTTCCTAGTCTAACAGACATCTTCTTAGAAATACGTTTGGTGGAGATTATTTCATTCATACTAATAATTTTCTTACTTACTCTATTACCTTGATTTATTAAATCCTTAACCATGGCATCGACCCCGGCCATATTTCTTTCATATCTTTTAGGACTAACAAAAACACCTTTATCTTTTATGCGATATAAATAACCATAATCAATCAAAACATCAATAGCCTGCCTTAAAGTTGATCTACTTATATCCCACATATCACATAAGTCTTTTTCTGATGGTATTTTTTTATTAGCTTTCAAATGATTAACTTTTATAAAATCTTCAAGCTTTTCAATAGCGTCCTTTTTAGGGGATAAATGATTATCTTTGATTGTTTTAGTCTTCATAAACTAAAGATTTTCTCTTTTCTTAATATACATAATAAAAGCAATGAATAAAGAAATGATAGAGAAAGCACCAATACAAACATAAATGATAATGCTTTTTGTGCCTCCAATTCCTCTAAATAATTGATTAAATAATAAAGATGCAGCAGCAGAAGCAAACAACATAATAGCAATTACTAATCCGTTAAATGTATACTTGCTAGCTAAATCTTTTATAAGTCCTTTACTTTTGGGTAATTCAAACTTATCATTAACTGGTAACTTATTAATAAAAAATATTCTAAACAAAACAGTAGTGACAATAAACATTGCTGCACATACTATGGCAGCTATTGTATAGTTTTTTGTAAATAATGCAACAGCGCCACCCGCCATCAAACAAAATGCAACACGATATTGATAAGCGTATAAAAGTGGAGCATCATAATCAGAAATAATATAAGCTTTTTTTGTAAACTTATCATAAAAAATCGCCAAATCATATCTTCCTTTAAAATGATAAATGTTATTTCCTCTTAAACCTTTTGCTCTAATTGTTCTTTGCTTATTGTAGTTTGCCATCTCTTTTATTATATAATAGAAGTAATAACAAAGGAGAACAATAAAATGTCTAAAATTACTATTGATGATTTTGCGATTATGACACCATCGTATCAACAATATTCTTTAGATTACACTCTTGATTCTATTAAAAAGATTGGAATAAAGAATGTTGACTTTTGGGGTGGTATTCCGCACTTCTACCGTCAAGATTATTCAGATAATGAAGTTGAGGCACGTTTGAAAGAGATAAGGAAACAAATTGAGGATCTAGGAATGAAGGTTGTTATTTATACACCTGAGACTCTAGCTTATCCTTATACTATTGCAGACCCAAACAAAAAAACCGTTCAGAGAACTATTGACTATTTTAGTCAATGTATGGATGATGCTTTAACACTTGGAACAAATAGATTATTTATTAATACAGGAACTGGTTTAAGAGACGTAGATAAAGCAAAAAGTATGGATATCTGTGTAGATAGTATATCTAAAATATGCCAAATAGCTGAGAAAAAAGGTATCAAAATGATGCTAGAACAACTTCAGCCATATGAAAGCAATATCTGTACAGATATAAAAGCTATTAAACATATTGTTGATTCAGTAAATAGCCCTGCACTAAAAATTTGTGTAGACCTTGTAGCAATGGATGTTGCTAAAGAAAATCTAGAAATGTACTATGAAATGTTTGGAGAAGATATGATTCAATTCATTCACTTCTCAGACAGTCATCACGAAGTATGTGGAACAGGAAATCTTCCATTAAGAGAATATTTAGATA
>JAUNQJ010000094.1 GCA_030536265.1 Erysipelotrichaceae bacterium | reverse complement strand
CATAATCTAATCCTTCATATACTTCATTAGATTTAGCTATACCAAACCATAATGAACCAATATTTTTAGATACTAAATATAAATCTAGTTGCTCACCAAGATATCCAATATTTTGAAGATAACCATCCTTCTTTTCAGAAAACATTAATATTGAATACTCAGCACTTCTTGTAAAACCTGTATTTTCTTTTCTTTCAATTCTAATTGTTGTCTTTATATCATTATTCAAACTATCAAAAGATTTATAAGCTTCATATATATCCTTAATTTCTTCTTCGCTAATATGATCATTGTTTCTTTCCATAAATGTATGGAATGATTTTCTTCTAAATATTTCGTTATATAGTTCTTTTCTCATATAAAACCTCTTATTAACTAAATTATACCTAATATTAAAATACTATTTCATATATAATATATTTATATGATTATAGACAATATTAACAAAGATTTATTAAAACTAGCTGAAGAATCTGATAAAGAATTAAAAGACATCTATAAAAAGATAGATGATATTTGTCTATACAATTCTAATAGAATATTATCAGCTTTTATTGATAACCAAGTGTCTTATTCTGATTTTGCTGATATAAATGGTTATGGATATTATGATGCTGGAAGAGATAAATTAGAGAAAATATATGCAAGTGTTTTAGGATGTGAAGATGCATTAGTTCGTCCTCAAATAATGTCTGGAACAAATGCATTATATTTAGTTTTCTCTGCTCTATTAAAACATGGTGACACTATGATTTCTTTAACTGGTGCACCATATGATTCTCTTCAAGAAATGATTGGTTTAAGTGGTGATTCTACTCAATCACTAAAAAGTAATGGTGTTAACTATGAACAAATAGATTTAATTAATAATGATTTTGATGAAGAAAAGATTATTAATAGATTAAAAGAGAATAATGTTAAGTTAGTTGAAATACAAAGATCTCGTGGATATTCATCAAGATTATCTTTATCTATTTCAAAGATTGAGCATCTTATTAATAAAATAAGAGAAGTAAATAAAGATGTTATTATCATGATTGATAATTGTTATGGTGAACTAGTTGAAACAAGAGAACCAGGACACGTTGGTGCAGATATCTTAGTTGGTTCACTTATGAAAAATTTAGGCGGTGGTGTAGCTACTACTGGTGGTTATATTGCCGGTAAAGAAAAATATGTAAAAATGGTTGCTGAAAGATTCTCTTCTCCTGGAATTGGAAAAGACTTAGGTGCTAATTTTAATTTAAATAATACTTTCTTTAAAGGATTATTTATGGCTCCAAATGCTGTAAAAGGTGCACTTAAAACAGCAATATTCTCTTCTTATATGTTAGAAAAATTGGGATATAAAAATGTATCTCCTAAATATAATGATGAAAGAACAGATATTATTCAAACAGTAGAGTTTAATGATTCTGATTCCTTAGTAAAATTTACTCAGGGTATTCAAGAATCTTCTCCTGTTGATTCATTTGTTCATGTAATGCCTGCTCCAATGCCTGGTTATCCATTTGATGAAGTAATGGCATGTGGAAGTTTTACACAAGGTAGTACGATAGAATTAAGTGCTGATGCACCTGTTGTTAAACCATATATATTGTATATGCAAGGTGGCTTATCATTTGAATATGGTAAGTTATCAATACTACTAGCATTATCAAAAATAAAGGAAGCTAATTAATAGCTTCCTTTTTGTCCACCATCTATTCTTATAATAGTGTTATTAATATAATTTGCTTCATCACTTATTAAGAATTTTACTAAGTGAGCAACTTCTTCAGGCTCACCATATCTTTCAACAAGAATTTTTTCAACTTCTTGTTTCAAGAATTCTTCATCATAACCATCTAACTCATTTTCTGTTCCAATGAATCCTGGAGCAATAGCATTTACATTAATATATGGTGCATATTGAATAGCAAGATTATGAGTTAAAGAATTAAGTGCAGCTTTTGATGCATCATAATCAAATGACATTGGATAATAAGTATTAATACCATTTG
>JAUNQJ010000093.1 GCA_030536265.1 Erysipelotrichaceae bacterium | reverse complement strand
CAGAATATAATGCTGGCAAATCTAAAATTGATCAATTCGATAGAGCATATGAAGGAATAATGTCAGCGTTTATAGTTTATGATGAACTTATAAATGCTCCTTCTTATTTAGCTTCTTTTTATAACGATTATTTAAATAGCGCTTCTGAAATTAAGACAATTCTTGACAGTTCAGATACTCAGGCTAAGCTATTGATTAAAGAATTCTTTTCTAATTATAGTAGTGACAATTATGACGATAAAGTTGCTTTTCTTTACGATTCTTTAAAAGCAATTTTTAACGCAGATGGTTATAGTGAATTAAAGAATGAATTAGAAAATGTTGAAGAGTCAAAAAAAGCTCAAGTTCAGCCTTTAATTGATTTCATTAATTTTGTTGAAACAACAAATGATGAAATAGATACATATTTACTTATGTATGAATTGTTTAAAAACAAAACTTTAGCAGGAATGCTTGAAGGAACTGTTATTGAATTTGAACAAGAACAAAAAACTAAGTTAGACAATATTATCAATAAAATAAATGAAGCAGCAAATCAAACATATTCTGAAGGCAAGAAGTATGCAACGATAGTTAGTATTATTTTGACTCAATATGGAGATGAAGTTAATACCGCAAAATCATTACTTGAATCTAAAGTTAAAACAGCTATCGATAAAGCTAAAACTCAATTAGATTCTGGTTATAGCGAACTAAGTAAAGGACAACACGAATACGATGTTGGTCTTAAGAAGTATTATGATGGAGTCACTTTACTTGAAGAAAATGAAGAGTTAATTAAACAAGCAAAGCTAGATGTTATTGAAGGCAAGAAGAAATTAGAAGATGGCAAAGAAGAATTAGAAATTGCCAAGAATAAAGTAAAAGATTTTGATAAGAAGATTGAAGAAATTGAACATTATGATATTACTTTATTAGGTCGTAATTTAAACGGCGGCGTTGCATCAACTACGCCTCCAATTGATATGATGAGTTCTATTAAATACACAATGGTATTACTATTTATTGTTGTTGGTGTATTTGTTTGTTATTCTGCTTTATCAAGAAGTGTATATGATCAAACTATTCAAATAGGAACTAAGAAAGCTTTAGGTCTATCTAGAAAAGAAGTTACTTTATCTTTCTTAATGTATGGATCTTTTGCAACAATTATTGGATGCATATTGGGGGTTGGATTAGCTAGATTTATAGTTGAACCAATTATCCTAAATATACTTGCAAAGAATTATATTGTTTCAAGCAATCAATATTATTTCGATTTGAAGAGTTCACTATTATTTATGCTATTTGAACTTGCAGTAACAAACGTTACTTCATTCTTGGCTTGCAATAAAGCTTTAATGAAAAAAGCAATTAAACTTCTTCAAGGTCCAGAAGATTTAATTGGTAAGACTCATTTCTATGAAAAACTACCATTCTGGAGTTCTTTATCTTTATTAACTAAAACAATTATTAATAACTGTGTAAATGATAAGCGAAGAGTTTTATCTACTTTAGTTGGAGTTGCCGGTTGTTGTTCATTAATGGTTTGTGCTATTTCTTTAATAACTAATATGAATGAATCATTAGACTATCAATTAAATAACATTGCTAAGTTTGAAAGTATTGCTTATGTTGATTCTTCTATTGATGGATCTTTAGATAAAGTTAATGCTAAATTAGATGAAATGGGTATTGAACATTTTGCTGCTACTTATTCTTCTAGTGCTCTAGAAAATAGTAAAGGTGATTTTATTTCAGGAGCATTATTTATATATGATGATGATAAATTCTTTGATTTCTTTGAAGTTGCAACTAATGGTAAGAGAAATGAGGTAGGTGAAGGAGTTTGTATTGCTAAAGCTTATGCACAATATAACGATATTAAACCTGGTGATACTATTACTGTTCTTGATTCATTAGGAATAAAACAAGACATCAAGGTTACAACTATATTTGATTATTATTTGTTGAGAGCTCAAACAGTAATGACTAAAGATTCTTATATAGATGTATATGGCAAGGAACCAAT
>JAUNQJ010000035.1 GCA_030536265.1 Erysipelotrichaceae bacterium | reverse complement strand
GTAAAAGATGGAATTATCCATCTTTTTTCATTGAATATATACAACCACAATAGTTTTGATGATATAGATTTAGTTCTTTATTCATCTTATCATTCATTGTTATGCCATCTCCTTTTTTAAAGTCGGCATATAAGTACTTAACAGGTAAATACTCTTTTTCTAGTTCTTCACCAATTTCGTTAATATAATCAGCGTTTTTTCTATTTGAGATAGACATGATTGTCGTGCAGTATTCATAATTATGTGCTTTTGCGTATTTAAATGTTTCTTCCATACGTAGCTTATAACATAGCTTACAACGAGCACCACCCTCAGGTTCATCTTTTAAGTTTTCTAATTTCTTTGTATAACTATCATTATCGTATGAAGCAGTTATTATCTTAATTGTTGGATCATTTAAATACTCTAGATAAGTATTTAATGCATTTAATCTATTCATATATTCTTCATATGGATAGATATTAGAATTTGCAAAGTATATAGTAATATCAAAGTATTTTCTTAAATATACTAAAGGATATACAGAGCAAACACCACAGCATACATGTAGTAATAACGTAGGCTTGTGATCTAAACTATTTATTTGTTTAATATGTTTTTGATAATTATTCATGTTTCTTAGGATGAAGTAATAAGCATAATACAAAGCCAATTACACAAGATATTAATACTGAAATAATGGCATGAATGATGTTTGTATCTTGTGAAATAGTAGAAACAACACCGAACATACCAAAACTTGCCATAGCATAAGATTTGATTCCACAAAAGCCCGCATATAAACCACCAAAGAAATCACCAACAACTAAAGCAGCTATTGCTTTTGCATCTTTCATTAAGATACTAAATACTGCAGGTTCACTAGTTCCAGCTACGGTAGACGTAATGGCTACAGCTAAAGTATCAGGCTTTTTATCTCTTAGATATAAAGCAAATGTTACAAAGCCAACTGCACAGTTATAAATAACATTTGAAAAGAATAAAATAGGATCACATCCTGTAGCTGCTAGAAGCAACATTGATGAAACATTTGCTCCACTTAAACCAAAGATTGTAATAAATGGAATCATAGCGCACATTATAGCGTTACCTAATGGACCAATATCTTTTAATAACATGATTAATTCAATTAATTTATTACTTAATGAAACACCTAATGGGCCAATTAAACAAAAGGCTACAGGTATCATAATAACAACAGTGATTAATGGAATTAATAATGATTTTAAGTTTTGAGGAATTTTATTATCTAAGAAACGATATAAGTAAGACATTAACCATACCGCAATAATTGATGGAAGTATTTGATTGCCATAATTAGTTAAAGCGATAGGAAGTTTTAAAAAGTCTAATGTTACACCACTATTAACTAGTTCAACAAAAGTTGGTGCTAATAACATTGCGCCTATTAATGCACCTAAATATTTTTGTGTATGGAATATTTCTGCTGAAGCAAAGCCAATATAAATAGGCATAAAGTAATAGCCAGCATCAGCTACAAATTGTAAAACAATATATGTTGAATCACTTTCATTTAATAACCCAAGAACAATTGGACCAAAGATGATTAACAGAACTTTAATCATGCCTGCGCCAATCATAATAGGTAAGACTGGAACGATGCAATCACAAAGTGTACTAAAAATTTTTTTAATTACATTAACTATTTTTTTCATGTTATTATTTTACTCGTTATCAATAAACATGCTATCACCAAAAGAGAAGAATCTATATTTTTCTTTAACCGCAGTATTATATGCATTTAATATAGTTTCTCTACTAGTGAAAGCAGCAATCATCATTATTAATGTTGATTTAGGTAAATGGAAATTAGTTATTTGGCAATCAATTGCTTTAAAAGTATAAGGAGGGTAAATAAAGATATTTGTATCTCCTGAACATTCTTTAAATGTTCCATATTTATTCATAATAGTTTCTAGAGTTCTAGTTGAAGTTGTTCCTACTGCGATAATTCTTCTACCTTGTTTTTTAGCAAGATTTAATCTATCAGCAGTATATTGATCCATTGAATAGTATTCAGAATGCATATTATGATCTTCAATATTATCTTCTTTAACAGGCTTAAATGTACCTAAACCAACATGAAGTGTAACATCTAAGATTTCTATGCCTTTAGCTTTAATCTTTTCATTTAATTCTTCAGTAAAATGCAAACCAGCTGTAGGACAAGCTGCTGATCCTAAAGGTTTAGCATATACGTTTTGATATCTATCTTTGTCTTTTAATGATTCATGGATATATGGAGGAAGAGGCATTAAACCAACTTCATTTAATACTTCTAAGAATATTCCTTCATAATTGAATTTCATGATTCTAATGCCTTCATCTTTTACTTCTAAACAAGTACAAGATAATTTATCATTGAATTCAATAATAGAACCTTCTTTTATTACTTTAGCGTTACCACAAAGACACTCACAAACATCGCCATCCATCTTTAATATAAGAACTTCAACATGTGCACCTGTATCTTTTTTATTACCAAAAAGTCTTGCAGGTATTACTTTAGAATTGTTTCTTACAAGTACATCGCCAGGATGTAAATAATCTATGATGTCATAGAAATGTTTATGTTCTATTTCGCCAGTGTTTTTATGTAATACTAAAAGGCGAGATTCATCTCTTTTATCACTTGGATGTTGAGCTATTAATTCTTCTGGTAAATAATAATCAAAATCAGAAAGTTTCATTAAAAGCCTCTCTCATCAAATTTATATTTATTTAGTATTTCGTTTTTATATTCAATAAATCTATCTTCTTTAATAGCAACTCTAGCATCTTCAACAAGTTTTATTAAGAAGCGAAGATTATGAATAGACATTAATCTATTGCCTAAACCTTCATTTGTTCTAAATAAATGATTTAAATATGCTTTTGTATATGTCTTACATGTTTCACAATCACAATTTGGATCTAATGGTGTGAAATCATTTTTATACATAGTTTTCTTAATATTGATTCTTCCTTCAGAAGTCATTAGTGTGCCATGTCTTGCGATACGAGTAGGTAAGACACAATCAAACATATCAACACCTCTTTCAATTCCTTCTAAGATGTCATTGATTGCCCCAATTCCCATTTCATATCTTGGTTTATCTTCTGGTAAATATCTAATAGAATCTTCTACCATCTTATAATGTGTAGCTTTATCTTCACCAACTGATGTTCCGCCAATTGAATAACCATCAAAATCCATTTCTACTAGTTTTTTTGCACAGTATTCTCTTAAATCTGTATATTTAGATCCTTGAACGATTCCAAATAATGCTTGGTCTTGTCTAGTGTGTGCATCTAAGCCTCTTTTAGCCCAACGTAGGGTACGTTCAACTGAATCTTTTACATAATCATAATCGCTAGGATAAGGAATACATTCATCAAAGCTCATTGCGATATCTGAACCTATTGCTTCTTGAATATGAATAGATTTTTCTGGAGACATATATAATGTTGTTCCATCAATATGTGATTTAAACTTAACATGTTCTTCATGAATATTACGAAGATTAGCAAGTGAAAATACTTGGAAACCACCAGAATCTGTTAAGATTGGTCCATTATAATAATTCATAAATTTATGAATACCACCAGCTTGTTTAACTATTTCTTCAGTTGGTCTTAACCATAAATGATATGTATTAGCTAATATAATAGATGAATTAATATTAATTAAATCTTTATAATCAAGAAATTTAACAGTTGCTTGAGTACCAACAGGCATAAAACATGGTGTTTCTACTTTATAACCATTAATCTCTATTTGTCCTAATCGTGCGTTTCCATCCTTATGAATAAGGGTGTATTTTAGGTTTTTCATACCTAATAATTATACAATATAATATAAATATGAAATCTAAGGAACTAAAGAACTATAACTTACCAGATAATAGAACTTTTAATGAAACCCTTGATGCAAAACCAATGGCACTTTTATTGATTATTATGATTGTGGGTTTTGTTTTATTAATAAATGGTAAATATATTTATGGTGCATGTATATTCTTTGTAAGTTCTGCATGTTTAATGTTTTTACCAAGTAGAAGAATAATAGAATTCTATGATGACTTTATGATTATGTATAACAAGGCAAGAAAAGATGAATGCAACATAATCTATTATGATGATATTAAAGCTTGGGAATATAAAATATCAGTATCGGCTGATAAATTAATACTTACATTAAAAGATGATAGTATTCAAACATGTGATGCATACTCTAAAACAAAGTTTGAAGAGTATATGAATAAGTATTGTAAAGATAAAAAAGTTACTGAACAAAAAAGAAGATTTAAGAAAAAGGGAGATCAATAATGATTATAAGAATATTAACTATTGTATGTGGAATAGCTATCATTATTATGGCTATTAATACTAAACTAGATAAAACTGGAAAATATATTGCACCGTTAAAGGAAAAATATGTAGAAAGTTCTATTCCTAGATATTTAAAATTAATGACTTATGCTCAATTTTTCTTTGGTTCAGGTTTGATTGTTCAAGGAATATTTGGTTCAGGTATTGGATATATTATAGGTACATTTATTTGTTTATTAGGTGTTATTTTATTAATAGTAGGTATTAAAGGATTAAAGAAAAAGAATGTTCCTTATAGAAATGATAAAAAATAATACACATTAGTTTATAATATACTGGATGGGAGATTATTATGGAATTAAATGAAAAATTAATTAGTGAACTTGGAAATTGCAAAAATATAAAAGAAGCAGCTAAAGTAATGGCTAATAACGGAATTAATATTTCAGAAGAAGATTTAATGAAAAGATTTAGTTCACTTGGTAAACAAGAATTAACAGATGATGATTTAAATAATGTTACTGGTGGCAGTGATATTATTAATTTATTAGTTAAGAATCTAACAGTACTTGGCAGAGAAAAAATAGAAGAAGTAGTTAAAGGATTAATTAAATAGTATAGGGGGAAGATAGCATGGAAGCTGATGTAACATATGGTTCACTATCATTAACTTTATTAGTTATATGTATAGTAGCTGTTATCTTATCATTTATTAAAAGAATATTAATTAAAAAAGTCGCTTATAAAGATGGCAAGAAAAAAAGAAATACATTATTAGGATTAATATTTAATATCCTACAATATCTAGTAGTTATCATTGGTATATTTGTTGTATTAACAGTAAATGGAATAAATGTTACTGGTCTATTAGCAGGTTTAGGTGTTGTAGCTACTATCGTAGGTTTATCTTTACAAGATACATTTAAAGATTTATTTGCAGGATTAAATATTTACGATAATAACTTCTATAAAGTAGGCGACTTTGTTAAATACAATGGCGAACTATGTGAAGTTAAATTCTTCAATGCTCGTATTTCTAAATTTAGTTCAATTGCTACAGGATCAACTTTCACAGTAAGCAATAGTACTATTAATAATATTGAAAAAGTTAAAGAAGGAGTAAATATAAGAATATTCTTTGACTTTGATACTGATAGAAATAAGATTGAAAAATGTTTAAGAAAAGCATGCCAAGTAATTGAAGAAGCACCTGGTACAAAGAATGTTGCATACTGGGGAATGGATATGATGGAAGAAAATGGCATTGGCTATACTTGTTCATTTGAAGCTAAACCACTTAACCAATATGGCATTAAGATTCTATTCTATACAACTGCATATGATGAATTTAAGAAAGCTAAGATTTCTCCAGCTGCTAATGAAGAAAGAAAAGTTAAATTAATTAAAGAATCTAAGACAAAGTAGTGTTTTATAGTAAAATTAGGCTTATTTAGGGCAATAGCGAAAAACTATTGCCTTTTTTATAAGGTATAATAATATTAAGCAATTTGGAGGTAATTATATATGGAAATAATTAAGAAACTTGAAGGAAATGCTTTAACAGTATCTTTAGTTGGTAGATTAGATACTACTACAGCACCATTACTAGAAGCAGAACTTAAAACAGCTTTAAATGATGTGAAAGATCTAGCTTTTGACTTAGCAAAACTAGAATATATCTCTTCAGCAGGTTTAAGAGTTTTATTATCTGCACAAAAAGTAATGAATAAACAAGGTAGCATGGTTGTTAAAAATGCTAATGAAGAAATCAAGAGTGTATTTGAGATCACTGGTTTCTGCGATATCTTAACTATTGAATAATAAGGACCAAAATGGAAAAAAGTATTTTTAGAGAAAAAAGCGTTGAACGCGTTTCTTCTCCTGAACAATTAGATGCTTATTTAAAAGTGACTTCACCAAAAGTATGGATTATATTATGTGGAGTCATTGTTTTACTTATTGGCTTTATTGCTTGGGGAGTAATAGGAAAGATTGAAACATCTGAACCTACAAGTTGCTTTATTGAAGATGATAAACTTTATTGCTATACCGTAGAAGAAACTTTTGAAAAGATTGGTATAGGAACAATATTAAAACTAAATGATAGCGATGCTGAGTATCCTATTCATACAATAAACTATTTAGGACAAGTTACTACTGAAAATGAGTTAATAGCTCATACAGTAAATACTAAATTAAAAGATCATGTATATGAACTTGTTGCTGATTGCAGTTTACCTAATTCTGAAATAGCAGTAAAAGGTAAGATTGTAATTGAAACTGTATCTCCAATTAAATTTGTATTTAACTAATATATGAATATTAAAAAACCTGTTAAAAAAGGTGTAGCTAAAACGCCAGTTGTTATGCAACTTGAAGCACTTGAGTGTGGTGCGGCTTCTTTAGCTATGATTTTAGCTTACTATGATAAGTGGATTCCTTTGGAACAGGTTAGAAGTGATTGTGGTGTTTCTCGTGATGGTTCAAATGCAAAGAACTGTATGAAAGCAGCTAGATCATATGGTTTAATAGCAAAAGGATATAGATATGAACCTGAAGCATTAAAAGAAGAAGGTACATTCCCTTGTATCATTCACTGGAATTTTAATCACTTCGTTGTTTTAAATGGCTTTAAAGGTAACTATGCTTATATAAATGATCCAGGCAGAGGTGAAGTTAAAGTATCAATGAAAGACTTTGATGAAGCCTTTACAGGAATATGTTTATGCTTTGAACCTGGACCTGATTTTGAACCAAGTGGTAAACCTAAATCTGTTTTAAAATTTGCTAGTGAAAGACTTAAAGGTGCAGGCATTGCTATTATCTTTGCAATATTAACATCTATCATCGCTTCTTTACTTGGTGTAATTCAGCCAGGCTTCTCAAGAGTATTCTTTGATAGATTATTAACTCACAAAAATAGTGAATGGCTATTACCGTTTATTGCAGGATTATCATTAATATCATTAATTCAAATAGTAATTGCTTGGATTCAATTAGTATACAACAATCGTATTAATGGAAAACTAGCTGTTGTTGGTTCAACATCTTTTATGTGGAAAATATTAAAGATGCCAATGGAATTCTTTACTCAACGTATGTCTGGTGATATTTTATCTAGACAAAATTCTAATTCAACAATTGCCAACACATTAGTAAATACATTTGCTCCATTATTATTGAATTCTATAATGATGATTTTATATTTCGTTGTTATGATTAGATACAATGTTGTATTAACTTTTGTTGGTTTAGCATCTTTATTAATTAATGCACTTGTATCATCAATTATTTCTAAGAAACGTATCAATGTATCTCGTGTAGCAACAAGAGATCAAGGAAAACTAATTGGTACAACAGTATCTGGAATCGAAATGATTGAAACTATAAAAGCATCAGGTGCTGAAAATGGTTTCTTTGATAAATGGGCAGGGTACCAAGCATCTGTAAACAATGGTGAAGTAGCTTTTAGTAAGATTAATTCTTATATTGGTTTAATTCCAACGATTGTATCTAGCTTAGCTTCATTAACTATTACTGGTATTGGTATTTATTTAACATTTAAAGGACAATTCACTATTGGTATGATTAGTGCTTTCCAAGGATATTTGGCTTCATTTACTGCTCCTGCTAGTACTTTAATTTCAGCTGGCCAAACAATTCAAGAAATGCGTACTGAAATGGAAAGAATTGAAGATGTAATGAAATATCCAGATGATCCAATGATGAATGTTCCTGATTATTCTGATGAAACAACATTTGATAAATTATCTGGTGTAGTAGAGCTAAAGAATGTAACATTTGGTTATTCTAAATTAGATGAACCATTAATTAAAGATTTTAATTTAAGTATTAAACCTGGTCAAAGAATCGCTCTTGTTGGTTCATCAGGTTGTGGCAAATCAACAATCTCTAAATTAATATCTGGTTTAAACAAACCATGGTCAGGTGAAATATTATTTGATGGAAAATCTATAGATGAAATTGATAGATCTGTATTCACAGGATCTTTAGCAGTAGTTGATCAAGATATTATTTTATTTGAAGATACAATTAAAAATAATATTAA